>CALVEI010000011.1 GCA_944326515.1 Candidatus Gastranaerophilales bacterium
GTACATATTGCGGTATAGAAAAAAATATTCCGACAATCACTTTGGAATTGCCGGAAAAATCTGATAAAGATTTGTTATGGAATAAAACCAAAGGAATCTTTGATTTTATCGCTAATTTATTTTAATTATTTTTTTGTGGTTCCGCATTTTTACTAATCATAAACACTTCGATTTCACCAGGTAGTAAATCTATTTTTAGTTTGTTTTTTTCAATCGTTGGTGTCGTTGTAAAGGCAAGCGGAACAATTACATCTTTTTCTTTAATTGCTTTTATATGCAGATTTGCTGCTTGACTATATGCCAAGTCTTTATTAAATACTACCAATATTGAGGAGTACCTGTAGTTGATCATATATGAAAATACTTTTGGATTGCCTGTATTTAAAAATACATATTCACCGTTATTTAGTATTTCGGTTGCTTTTTGTTTAAATTGGTTGCCGATAACAAAATCAAAAATTAATTTGTTGTTTTTAGCTCCGGGTTTACGTGAGAAGTTAAATATATCAAATTTACCTTTATGAACAAAGTAAACATCATCATCTGTATATGATTTTGAAGCTTTTTTATTGCCGTATTTGTAGCAGTATGAGTCACCCGTTTGGAAGCCGTCAACAAAATATGAATTTACTGGCAAGGTTGCTTGTAACCATATAATTTCTTGTGAAAAAGGAATACCTCCTGTAATTATCGGAGACACTTCATCATGGGTTGCAAAGCTGCCGATAACAGCTTTGGGTGTGTTTTTATCTGCATAGCTTTTTCTTATATCATTAATTAATGCAAGATTCTTTTGAAACTCTTCTTGCGTTTTCCAGTTTTTAAAATCGAAGAAACTTCCGTACCAACCGTCAAAGCCTGCTTCTAAAAGTTGATGATATGGAGTGAATGGTGCTCCGTTGGCAATTGGCTCATTCCATTTTTCAGAAGCTTCTGCAATGAATGTAAATTCGGGATCTTTTGATTTTGCATAAGAAATCAAGCTTTTCCAGAAATCAAATGGTTTGGATGTTGCAACATCGGCTCTGATGCCGTCAGCACCAAATTTTTGTACCATATCGATATACGCTTTGTACTCGTTATAAAGGTCATTATTTAAAGTTCCATCAGCGTTTTGAGTTTTAAATACTCTAACATCTGTCCAGTCAAAAGGAACTATCGGATTTCCGTCTTCTCCTTTCAAGAATAATTCCGGTTTTTCCAAAAACAGGTCATAAGAACCGCAGCTTGGTAAATCTACTATTACTCGAATATCTCTTTTGTGACATTCTTTTATGAAGTTTTTTGCTTCTTGTTCTACAGATAAATTGTTGTCTTTGTCGTCAAGAAGAGGGTCAATTTTTCTGAAATTTGAAATGGCATATACAGAACCTGCTGTGCCAAGTGCTTTTACTTTCCCAGTTGGCGTGATAGGGAAAAGGTGTATTGTGTTTATTCCATATGATTTAATTTCATCGAGTCTTTTAACTGCATTAACAAAGTTGCCTTGAACTTCACCAAGTTCCGGTTGGATGATATCATCATTATTTTTGTCTTCTGCATTAAAAGAACGTATATTTATTGCAAGTATTGTTGCTTTGTTTTCTGTAAATAAAGATTTTAAGTCATTAAACCAAACACCATTATTTATTGCTGCTTGAGATGGTTGCATACCAAACATACCCGCTGCAATAAATAGTGTTGACAACAGTTTTACAAATTTTTTATTCATTTTTGTAACCCCTCTGATTCTTTAAAATGTTTGTCAAAATTATACAAAACTCATTATTCGATTGCAACTCGACAGCAGATGAGTTATACTTAGTAAGTATCATTATTATTGGAGGCAATACATGCGCATTCACGTAAACGGAAAAAATATTGAAATCACTGATGCAATTAAAGCTTACACTAAGGAAAAAATTGGTAAAGTAGCCACTCATTACGACCAAATTGAAGCTATTGACGTTATGTTAACAGTAATTAAAAATCCTAGTGTTGCAGAAAACCACACAGCAGAAGTAACTTGTAAACTAGTTACTGGTTCTGTTCACGTAGCAGAAACTGCTGAGTCTATGTATGCAAGTATTGACCTTGTTGCTGATAAATTGGCAAGACAGGTTAAAAAGTTTAAAGACAAAAATCTTGGCAAATCAAAATTAGATTCTATCAGAACAGGTGCTGTAGTTGAAGAAGTTGCTGAAGAGTCAGCTGAATAAAATTGTCCGAGAAAAATTTGCGATAATGAACGTGAGCAAATTTTTGGAGGGAAACTTTGAAAAGGTTAGTAAACTGGCGGAAACGTTCAGTTTTCGACAGGTTACGACACTAGATTGGATTTATGTTTTTACTAAAAGAGCTTGTACACGATTGGTGTTACAAGCTCTTTTTGGTATGTAAACAACAGGGCTATTTTATAACTTTTATGATCAATTTATCGTGACAATTACCCAAGCAGAAGGAGAATTGTTATGACAAAAATTGTTTATTTTGACGTCCAAGAGAATGAAACAGACTTTTTAAAAGAACATAATGAAGGCAAATACGATTATGCTCTTACACAAGGTTCTTTAAACGATCTTAACCCTTTAAAAGACAGCTATAAAAAAGCAGAGATAATTTCTGTGTTTACTACATCAAGAGTTGATGAAAGAGTTTTAGGTCAGTTTGAAAACTTAAAACTTATTGCTCTGAGGTCTGTTGGTTTTAATCACATAGATTTGGAATACTGCAATAGAAACAATATTTTTGTTGTTAATACTCCAAATTATGGTAATAAAAGTGTTGCAGAGTTCGCATTTGGTCTGATGCTTGATGTATGTAGAAAAATCACTAAATCTTATATGGACTTTAAAGATATGGAAGTTGTTCCACAAAAGCTTATAGGTACTGAACTTGGAGGAAAAACTGTAGGTGTCATTGGGCTTGGGGCAATCGGCAGTGAGTTTGCAAGGCTTGCTTACGGTTTTGATATGCAAATATTGGGTTATGATAAATACCCTAAACTCGAGTTGACAGACAAGTATAATGTCAGATTTGTGGATTTCGACACTTTGCTTGAACAGTCTGATTTTATTTCTATTCATACTCCATTAACTCCTGAAAACAGACATATGTTTAATGAAGAAAGCTTTAAAAAAATGAAAAATTCATCAATTTTGATAAATACAGCACGAGGTGAACATATTGACACAATGGCTCTTTATAATGCGATAAGCAAAAAACAAATTGCAGGAGCCGGTCTTGATGTTGTTGAAAGTGAAGAAACTTTGTCAGATCCAGAGTATTTAATTGATATCAATAAACTTAATGAATGTGCATTAAAACAGACTATTTTAAATACTCGATTACAGCAATTACCTAATGTTATAATTACTCCCCACATTGCCTATAACACTAAAGAAGCAATCTACAGAATATTAAGTACAACAATGTCTAACATAAGTGCTTTTTTAGAGGGAAATCTGCAAAATTGCGTTAATAAATAGTCTAAAAATTCTTGAAATATTACGTATCTGTAAGATTTTGAGAAAATTGTTTGTATTGGTTTTTTGTTCATGATAAGCTTTCTTTTACGAGAAAACCATAAGGAGCAAAAAAGTGAGAAAATACGAATTACTTTCAATTATTAAACCTAATATGGATGCAGAAGAAGCAGATAAAGTGATAGCTAAAATTGAAGAAGCTGTTAAAGCTCTTGGTGGTAGCGTTACTTCTACTGACAAAATGGGCAGAAAAAAATTAGCTCATGACATCCAAAACTTCAGAGACGGACATTATGTTGCACAAAAACTTGAATTAGCACCTGAAAAAGTTGCTGAGTTCAAAAGACAATTGAGCTTAAATGACAACATTTTAAGAACAATGTTTATGGAACAATCAAAAGTTAGCGCATAGTCAGGAAAATTAGGAGATAATAAATGAGCTTAGCTAAAGCAGTTATATCAGGTACGGTATATAGAGCACCCGAAAAACGTTTTACGTCAAACAACGTTCCTATTTCTGCGTTTGCTTTAAATATCTCCGAAACTGAAGAAACATTGGTTAGAGTTATTGCTAAAGGCAATCTTGCACAAACTGTTGAGGATTCTATCAACAAGGGTGACAGGATTGTTGTTGAAGGCAGACTTCAAAACAATACGGTGAAAGGCGAAGACGGCTCAGAAAAAAGAATAGTAGAGATTGATGCATTCGCAATGGAAAAACTTGGCGGTGGCTCAGTTTCTGCTACATCTTCTAAACCTTCACCAGATTCATTAGTCCAGTTTGGACAAACCGATTTCTCGGACGACTTGATAGGCGAGGATGAAATCCCGTTTTAAGAGTTAGTTCGGGCGCAAACGCCACGTTACAGATTAAATAGAAAAGGAAAAAACAATGGCAAGACCACAAATCGACAAAAACAAAAGAAAAAGCTGCAATTTCTGTGCTGATAAAGTTGAAGTTATCGACTACAAAGATGCACAAAAAATCAGAAGATATTTAACAGAAGCAGGTAAAATCCTTCCTAGAAGAATTACAGGAACTTGCGCTAAACACCAAAGAATGTTAGCAAGAGCTGTTAAAAAAGCTAGAGAAGCTGCTTTAATCAATTACGTTTACGACTAATAAGTTGCAAAATAATTTGAAAAAAAGACACCTTTATGGGTGTCTTTTTTTTGATACAATTTTATTATCGCAAGGTGTTTTAGAAAGATTTTGAATTATGAAAGAAACTGTTTATACTTTAACCGATAAGATTGATAACGACTTAGCTTGTACTTGTCTTTCAGAACAAGAAAGAGCTGAAATTGTCAGCGAGTTAAAACCGTTATTGAGCAAAGATGCGATAGTCCTTGCACAAATTAACCCGACATCAGGTGATGTTAGGGGTAACGCTCTAAAAGCCTTTGAATGGATTAAATGGGCGCAAAAATTAGAGGTTAATGCAATAGTTTTTCCTGAAATGTATTTGATTGGTTATCCTATTGGCGATTTTATAGACAGATTCCCTCTTGTTGTTGAAGAAAATATTGAGTGGCTTGAAGCATTAGCTAAAAAAACTGATGATAAAACAAAGGTAATAATTGGCTTTGTTGAGTTTAATAAAAGCAAAAAGGGTAAGAAATATTATAATTCTATTGCCGTGCTCACAGGTGGTAAAATAGAGCGAGTTATCAGAAAATCATTGTTACCAAATTATGCTGAATTTAATGATTACAGACACTTTGAACCAGCACCCGTTGACAGTTTAAACAGAATTACAAATATAGGTGACGACAAAGCAGGTATAATTGTTTGCGAAGACGGATGGAATGATTTTGATTTCTTTGATAAAAATCTTTATTCCGTTGATCCTGTAGAAGTTGTTGTAAATGAACAGCATCCTGATTTCCTTTTAAATTGCTCTTCTTCTATAACAAGAGCAAAAAAAGAACAGTTAAAGCACAATATGTTGGGATTTGCTGCTAAAAAACACGCTACGCCTATTGTTTATGTAAATCAGGTAGGCTCAAATGAGTGTGTTTCTTTTGAAGGTGCTTCAAGAGTTTACGACAAAGACGGAAAACTTGTTGCTATGGCAAAATCTTATAGTGAACAGTTTTTCATCGTTTCACCAACAATGGGCGGAAAAATTTATCCATTACCTAATGGTTTAGAAAAGACATTGAACTCTCAAAAAGCTTTCACTCTAGATCACGAACCTGATTTAGAAAGAACTTATTTAACAATTATCCAATCTATAAGAGATTATTTCAAAAAAACAGGCTTTAAAAGAGCTGTGTTAGGGCTTTCAGGAGGTCTTGATTCTACAGTAAGTGCTGTGCTTTTGGCTGATGCATTAGGGGCAGAAAATGTTTTTGGTATAAGTATGCCGTCTAAAATAACAAGTGTGGAAAGCAAAAACGATGCACGTGAGTTGGCTGAAAATCTCGGTATCAATTTTACTGAAGTTTCGATAAAAGATATGTTTGATTCGACAAGAAGCAAATTTGACGAAGTATTTGATTCCATTGACGCTCAATGGGATTGCAGATATAAAGAATGTTTTACAAACGATAATATTCAGGCTCGTTCTAGAGCGTTGATTTTATGGGGAGTTGCAAATGAGTTTCAATCTTGTTTGCCGATAGCTACATCTGATAAGTCTGAACTTTATATGGGGTATGCAACAATAAACGGCGATATGTCAGGCGGGTTTGCTCCTTTAGCTGACGTGTCAAAGACCAAGCTTTTTGCACTTGCAAGATGGATGAATAAAAATAGAGCTATAAAAAATGCAATCCCTGAGGCTATTATAGCAAAACGTCCGGGGGCAGAGCTTGCAATTAACCCTAAAACAGGTAAGCCATTGTTGGCAGAAGAAGCACTTATGCCTTACGAATTTTTGGATGAGGTTATATGGCGTGTTGAAAACTTGCAACAAACAATCGGAGATATGATGCAAGCAGAATTTTTACATGAGAAGCATCTTGTTCAAGAAGGTACTCCGCTAAGCAAAGAGCAAAAAATGGAATGGCTTAAAAAATTCTTTAGAAGAATGTCAACATCTTTATACAAATGGACAATAATGCCACCTTCTCCGATTGTTGATGCTCGTTCAATTAATAAAGCTGAATACAGACATCCTGTTATAGCTTCAAAAATAAACTACAACAAAACCACTTTTGAAGAAAAGTTGCAAGAATTGTCAAAATAAGCTTTTGGTTATAAACCAAAAGCTTTTTTAATAGATTCGTTATAAGGCGGATAAAGCACGCCTTTTTCTGTGATAATTCCTTTTATAAGACTTGCCGGAGTTACGTCAAAACCGGGGTTTATTACATTAATACCTTCAGCGCATACAGCTTTGCCGTTAATGTGAGTAACTTCATCGTGGCTTCTTTCTTCTATAGGTATTTCTTTACCTGTTTCTATAGATGTATCTATTGTAGATAAAGGTGCTGCTATATAGAAAGGAACATTGTGGTAATTTGCTACGATTGCAAGGTTGTAAGTTCCTATTTTGTTTGCAGTATCTCCGTTTGAGGCGATTCTGTCAGCACCAACAACAACCATATCTATCATACCTTTATTCATAAAGTATCCGCTCATACCGTCTGTGATGAGGGTTACTGGTATTCCATCCATAGCAAGTTCAAATGTTGTTATTCTTGCACCTTGTTGACGCGGTCTTGTCTCGTCTGCAAAAACTTGTATTGTGTTATCGTTTGCAAAAGCAGAACGAACAACCCCGAGAGCCGTACCATAACCTACTGTTGCAAGTGCACCTGCGTTGCAGTGAGTGAGAATTGTTGCTCCTTTTTTAGGAACGAGCTCAGCTCCAAAATCACCGATTTTTTTGTTAATTTCTATATCTTCATTTTCAAGCTTAATTCCGTGTTCAATGAGCATTTGAACCATTTCATTTACAGATTTGTTGCTGTCTTTTATGAAATCAAATTGCTTATCAACCGCCCACATGAGGTTTACAGCTGTAGGACGTGAGCTTTTTAAGTATTCAGCTTTTTCTTTTAATTCTTTTAAGAACGTATCTTGGTCTTGTGTTTTTTGTGCAATTTCAAGAGCAGCGAGAGCCATACCGTGTGCGCCTGCAATGCCTATTGCCGGTGCACCTCTTACTATCATTGTTTTTATTGCATTATACATATCATCAGATGTTGTTATATCAACAAGTTTGTACTCGTATGGTATAACAAGCTGATCCACCATTCTTGATACGTTTTTGTCTTTAATCCATTCTATAGTTTTTATTTTTGATTTAAAATCCATTCCTTAGTTCCTTTATAAAAATTATTCTTCTATTTCGATATCAGTTTTTGTTTCATCAGGTTTTGCTTCAAGTTGGTTATATACAAACATTGTAACCATACCTGTGAATGCATTTAACAAAGAATTCAACAATGCTACAAAGAAAACTGACATAATAAGGACAAAAAATCCTGAACGAAACAGCATGCTGACTCCAAGATAAAAAGAACCTTTATAGATTAATGCAATAATTGTAGCCAATGGTACAAATGATACAGAAAAACCTAAAAATGAAATAAAACCGATTATTGCACCGTACATAGCACCTTGTTTTATATCAAGTATTCCAATCATTTCCATCTTTTTCATATAGTACAATATCGCCGGTGCGGATAGGATTAACAATGCAAAAAATGAAAAGTTGCAAATAAACGGTATTATTGTTAATACCCCTAATACCAAGCCGAGTATTGCTGATAATATACACATTTGTTTAAATAAAAGTTCTTTTAAAAGCATTTTTTCTTCCTTTTTGTATGTATAGTTATATTTTATAATAAAGTTATCAGGATATACATCTTAGTTTTATTTCATAGTTTCTTGCGTGACATACAGCAATAGCTATAGAGTCCACTGTGTCGTCGAGCTTGGGCCAAATGTTTCCGTTTGTTTTAACCATTTGTCTTACAGCTTCTGCTACTTCTTGCTTTTCTGCTCTGCCATATCCTGTAATAGTTTGTTTTACGACTATTGGAGTGTATTCGTAAGTCTTTACATCGTATTTTTCAAGAGTCATAAGAATAATTCCTCTTGCTTGTGCTACAGGAATTATTGTTTTTTGATTTTTAAAAAAATATAGTTTTTCGACACCTGCGCAGTCAGGTTTGTATGTCTTTATAATTTCTTCCATATCTTGGGAAATTTCTAAAAGACGTCCTGCGTCTGATTTATTCTTGTCTGTTTGTATTGACCCTGATGCAACAAGATTGTAAGTATCATCAATGACATCAATAATACTGTATCCCACTATAGCTATTCCGGGGTCAAGTCCTAATATTCTCATAAGTATAATTATAGTGTATAGATATTGAAAAACAAATTTGTATTATTTTGAAATAAAAAACTATTTTTTGCTGTATTATTATAATAAGTATTTATCAAGAGAATAGAGATTGTTTATGAATAAATTAGAACAAAAGATGCTAAGCACATTGCTTGATTTGAAAGAAAATCATCACGTAGTTGGGGTAAAGGCTGAATTTGAAGCAGAAGGCACAAGAATGGAAGAGGCGTTAAGGCTCAAAGAAGTTGTGACAAGAGCGGGTTTGGAACTTACCATTAAAGTGGGTGGATGTGAAGCTATAAAAGATATGTTAGAGGCCAGAGTTATTGGAGTTAATACGATTGTTGCTCCGATGATTGAAACTGCTTATGCAATGAAAAAGTTTGTGCATGCTTCTCATTTTGTATTTTCTCAAGAAGAAAGAAAAAACATGAAGTTTTTGATAAATGTGGAAACTATCACAGGTTTTAAAAATATTGATGAGATGATAGCTGAGTCTTCTTTTTATGACGTTGATGGTGTAGTTGTTGGTCGTGTTGATATGACAGGTTCAATGGGGCTTTCTCGAGATGATATTAATACAGAAGCAATATTTGATATTGTTAATCAGGTTGCTCAAAAAACTTTGGCGAATAATAAAGAGCTTGTTATTGGTGGTGGAGTTTCTGCTCAATCTTTACCATTCTTTAAAAGATTGCCACAAGGTTCTTTAAATAGATTTGAAACGAGAAAAATAATTTTTGATGCGCAAAAGGCTCTTGTTGACGATAAAGCAGACAAAGGTATTTTAAAAGCAGTTGGCTTTGAACTTATGTGGCTGCGTAATAAACGTGAGTTTTATGGAATGATATATAAAGAAGATGAAGCCAGATTGCAGCTGCTAGAATCAAGATACAAAAAACTTATCGAAGATGCAGGCGGTCAGTATGAATAGTTGCATAAAAAATTACATTTTTGACTTAGATGGGACAATTATTAATTCCTCTGAAGAAGTTTTATTGTGCTTTAAAAAGGCGTTTGATCTTTCTAATGTGGTTATTGACGAGTCAAGGCTTTCTACAGATGTGATAGGTCCACCTTTAATTGATATCATAAAGCTTATTGCTCCTGACTTAAATGACGAGGCTAAAATAAATTTGGTTATGCAAAATTTTCGTCAAATTTATGACAATGACGAAAATGACATAAGCTGTTTTTATGACGGTATTTTTGAGTTTTTGCAAAAGTTAAAAAGAGAAAACAAAAAGGTTTTTTTGGCAACTTTTAAACCAATGTTACCAACAATGAGAATAATAAAAAAAATGAAATTGGATATGTTTGACGACATATATACAATAGACAAATTTGGCAAAAAGATTACAAAATCAGAAATGATTGAAGATATTGTAAATAAATATGCTTTAAAAAAAGAAGAAACAGTTATGATTGGTGATGCCATAACTGATATGACTGCCGCTAAACAAGCAGGTGTTATAGGTATAGCTGCTTTGTGGGGCTATGAGAAAAATAAGCTCAAACTGGCAGAAGTAACAGGCCTATCTATAAAAGATATAAGGGATTTAGAATGTCTAAAATTAAAGTTTCAGACTACATAGCCAAAAGACTCAAAGATGTGCATGGTGTTAGTAATGTTTTTATGGTTTCGGGTGGCGGAGCCATGCATCTTAATGATAGTTTTGGCAGGTATATTCCATATATTTGTAATCATAATGAACAGGCATGTGCACTCGCTGCTGAGGGGTATGCAAAAGCAAGTCAAAAACTTGCTGTTGTTAATGTTACGACAGGTCCTGGCGGTTTAAATTGCTTGAATGGTGTATTTGGTCAATGGACAGATTCTGTGCCTGTTTTGTACATATCAGGTCAGGTTAAGTATTCTACAACTATTGCATCTTGTCCTGAGCTTAAATTAAGACAGCTTGGTGACCAAGAGGCTGATATTATCAGTGTTGTTAAGCCTCTTACAAAGTATGCCAAGATGGTTACAGAACCAAGAGAGATTAAATATCATTTGGATAGAGCGATACATCTTGCAACAACAGGAAGAAAAGGTCCTGTTTGGCTAGATATACCGATGAATGTTCAAGGCGCTATTATTGACGAGTCAGAACTTATCGATTGTGATTATCCTTGTCCTTTGGAATCGACAGCGATTGATTGTAAAATTAAGGAAGTCCTCGAAAAGCTAAGTACTGCCAAACGCCCTTTGATTGTGGCTGGCCACGGTATAAGGCTTGCTGGGCAGAAAAAAAACTTTTTAAAGTTTTTGGAAAAAATTGATATACCTGTTGTTACAACATTCAATGGTTTTGATTTAATATCAGAAAACCATAAAAACTATATAGGTCGTATGGGTACTATTGGTCAAAGGTGTGGTAATTTTGCGCTACAAAATGCTGATTTAGTACTTTTCCTAGGTACAAGAAATAACATAAGACAAATAAGTTATAACTGGGAAAATTTTGCTAAAAAGGCTTTTAAAATAGTTGTTGATATTGATGCTGCAGAACTTCAAAAACCAACGTTAAAGCCAGATTTACCTATAAATGTTGATTTGCAAGATTTTATACCTTTGCTTTTAGAGTCTGTTGATAAAATTGAAAAGACAGAGTGGTTGACGTTTTGTAAAAATCTTAAAGAAAAATATTCGTTTGATAAAAATCCTGATTATAAGCACAAGGATGATAAAATCAATGCGTACGGCGTAGTCCGCAGAATTACGGAATTGTTGAACGATGATTCCGTATGCGTGATAGGTAATGCAACTGCGATAATTGCGTCTGTCCAATCTGCTTATGTAAGAGAAAATCAGCGATATTTTTCTAATTCAGGTGATGCCTCTATGGGGTTTGATATTCCTGCTGCAATAGGTGCTTGTGTAGCTAATGGTTTTAAAAGTACTGTTTGTATCACTGGTGATGGTTCTGCAATGATGAATATCCAAGAGTTGCAGACAATAAAGCACAATAATCTGCCTGTGAAAATTTTTATAATAAATAATGATGGTTATATATCTATAAAACAAACACAAAACAACTTTTTTGAAGGCAGAAATACCGGTGCCGGTACAAATAGCGGGGTTAGTATGCCTGATTTTGTGAAAGTCGGTAATGCTTTTGGTATTGAAACTTTTAGAATATCAAAACCTGAAGAAATTGATTCTGCTGTTAAAAAAATGCTTGATTCTTCAACACCTATGATATGTGAAATAGCTGTTGAACCAAACTATATATTTACACCAAAGCTTTCATCAAGAAAACTCCCTGACGGGACGATGGTTTCCCCGTCTTTAGAGGATATGTATCCGTTTTTGCCTAGAGATGAATTTGAGCAAAACATGATTAAAGACTAAATCTTTTCAAAAAAAGTTTTGTCTTTTTTGCATACTGGGCATACATAGGTATCAGGTTCTTTAGTTATATCTCCTTTGTAGATATAGCCGCATATTTTGCATCTGTAAGCCATTTCGTTTGTATCTGTGTTTTCTTCTTTATAAGTCGGGGCAGCTTTAGGGCTTTTTCCTTTTTTTACTTCGTGATAATAAGCATAAGTCATTGGAGTATCGTTGTTTTCGATGTCACCATCTAATATTTTGCCTATAAAAACGCTGTGTGTTTCTGTTTCAAATTTGTCAACGAGTTCACATATTACGTAGCCTACAGCATCTTCCAGTACATGCAATCCGTCAACTATTTTGGTTTTAACGTTCTCAAATTTGTTTACGTCTCTGCAAGAGCTGAAGCCAAACACAGGGATTATATTGTCGTCAACATGTTCACCAAGTATTGATATTGCAAACTTTTGGTCTTTTTCAATGCATTCGTTTGTAAAATTGTGATGGTTTACGCTTATACATAAAGTGTCGTAAGTGATTTGCATTACGCAATTGACAATACATCCTACAGGTTTTTCATTACAATTTGTGGTAACTGCGTAAACACCGTAAGAAATTTTATTTAAAACTTCATTATTCATATAAACCCCTTTTGTTATAAAAATGTTTTAATAATAAATGCTTTATTGGCAGGAATATTGCATAAGCATATGACAAAGTATCAGATGAATATCTTCAGAAACTTGTTTGTCAAAAGAATTTGCATTAACAGAGTATTTTGATATTTCTTTTAGTTTGCCTCCGTCACAGCCTGTTAAACCTATTGTTGCGATATTGTTTTTGTTTGCGTATTCTACCGCTTTGATTATGTTTGGAGAATTTCCGCTGCTTGAGATTGCTATAAGTATGTCATTAGGTTGAACAAAGTTTTTGAGTTGTTCTACGAAAATATCATCGTAGCATACATCGTTAGAATAAGACATTACCGTAGCGATGTTGTCACTGAGACAAATAAATTTAAAACGTTTTTTGTTGTCATAGCCATAGCTTGCTACTTTGTTAAAGTCACAACAAAAATGGCTGGCTGTTGATGCAGAACCACCGTTACCTATTATAAAAATGTTTGCTTCTTTTTCTCTTGCGTCAGAAAGTATTTGAGCAAATTGCTCTATTTCTTTTCTGTCTAATTTGTCCAGCGCTGTTTTTAGTCTGCTTATGTAGCTTTCAATTTGCTCTAACATCTTCAACTCCGATAAGTGTATTTATTATAGTAAACTATGCTAAAGGCTTTTCTGTCAAACGTTGTTATTAATAGCAAAATTTTTTATGTTTGTTTTTTCTATTGAAAAAGAATTTTTTACAAATGGACTCCAACGTAAGTTTTAAAGGTATTTTATACGGCAAAACAGGAAATCACCTGACAAAGGGGATAGTTTGTTGTCCACACGGGGATAACAAATTTGTAAGGTTTGTTAACAGTATCGGAGAAAATTCTACTAATATAAAAGAAAAAATAAAAGTTACTTGCAGTTCTGATGGGCTTGATAAAATCCTTATAGAAACAAAAGAAATACCTAAGTTAAGCTTTTGGGAACAAATATTTTTTAGAGTTGATAAGTTGCAAAACAAAGCTATAAAGTGGCGTAAAGAAGGCAAGATTGACAGTTTTGTTTTTAAACTTAATGAGCTTGAATATAAAAATTTGAGAGATGATTACCCGTATTTGCCTAAAAAACAGTTAAGAAAGTTTGCCAATTTTGTAAAAGCTGCAGCACCTGACGAAATGCAAAAGTTTTTAAACAACTTCTTTGGTAAGCTTTAAAATCTTTGTGTAATGCATTTTTATAACAAAAAATTCTTGCTTATTGTAAAATAATAGGTGAGCAAAAAGAGGTGTTATTTTGGAGAGAGAAGATATTTTAAACAGTGCAAACGAGTTGATTTGCGAAAAGAATTTTAAAGAAGCAAAAGAACTTTTAGAAAATTATGTAAAAGAAACATCTGATACCTCTATAGAGGTAGAAAAAACTTTAGGGCTATGTAATGTTAATCTTGGATTAAATGATGCAGCTAAAGAAAATTTTGAAAAAGTTGTAGCCCAAAACGATGATGATGCCACATCTTGGTTTTATCTCGCAATGATTTATGAAGATACAGACAACCTTGAGCAGGCTCTTAAAGCTTATGAAAAAGTTCTTGTTTTAAGAGAAGATTATAAAGACGCTTATAAAAATCTTGGGGTTTTACATTTAAAACTTAAAAATTATGATTTGGCTCTTGAATTTGCAACAAAAGCATTAAGTTTTGATGATGAAGACTATCAAGTGTATTACATAATAGGTACCGCTTATACATCTAAAAAAGAATACGAAAAAGCTGTAAAAGCTCTAAAACAAGGTATTGATTTAAAACCGGAACACCCTTTAATGTATAACAATTTGGGTTCTTGTTATTTGGCTTTGAAAAAAATTAAAGATGCACAAAAAGCGTTTGAAAAGGCTGTAGAACTTGGGCCTGAAAATGCAACAAGTTATTATAATCTTGCAACTGCAATGCAGCTTCAACAATGGCACAAACAGGCTTATGAACTTTTTGAAAAAGCCTATTCTATTGAACAGTCTGAGTTTTATCTTTCTGCAGTAGCTGTGGCTGCTGTAAATGCAGATAAGTGGGAAAAAGCAGTTGAATACTATCAAAAGCTTATTGTGTTACATCCTGAAAAACAAAATTTTCAGTACAATTTGGCTTGCGCATATCACGAGCTTAAGAGGTATCCTGAAGCAATCAGATTGCTTGCTCAATTAGTAACTTTAAACCCTAAATCAATTTCTATGGGACAAAAGCTTGCTGATTGTTATGAAAAAACAGGCAATACAGAGCTTGCTAAAAAAGTCTATACAAATATGATAAGGCTCGGTAAGATTCCTCCTGAGGTCTATTATCGTTATGCACTTTTGTGCATGCGAACAGGTGATAAAGATAAAGCAGAAAATATATTCAAAAAAGTTATTCAACTCGACCCTAAAAATCCATATGCGCATAAAGATTTGGGCGTAGTTTATTTGTCTCAAAGACTCTTTGATTATGCTAAAGAAGAGTTTGAAACAGCTTATGAACTTGCTCCTGATAATGCATCTGTAGTGTTTGAATTGGCTAATTTTTACCATGCAATGAATGACTACCAAAAAGCTGCAGAGTATTACGAAAAGGCTTTTGCTAATGATAGTGAATCGATGGATATTGCTGTATTTAGAGCATTAAATTATCAAAGAATGAATGATTTGGACAAGTCTTTAGAATTGTTCTTGGATGCTATGAAAAAATATCCGTCACAGTATATGATATTGTTCAATATTGGTTTGATATACTATCAAAAAGGCAATTATGACGCAGCTAAAGAGTTTTTGTCAGATGCATACAGCCTGTATCAGGATGCAGAGATAATGAATGTCCTTGCCTTAACGTTTTATGAACTTGAGGAATACGAAAATGCAAGGAATTTGGCATTAAAATTGGTTGAACAATACCCTGACAATATCAATGTTTTGCTTTTGCTTGCTAAGTCATATATTGAGCTTGGGGATGCTGATAATTCTGTTAAATATCTTGAAAAGATTTTGGATGTTTTCCCTGAACAGCCTGAAGCAAAAGAATTGTACGAAAAAATTAAAGGAGTAAGTAAATAATGTACGAATTAAAAGTAATAAGCTCGTTTTCAGCAGCTCATCATTTGTTGAATTACGAAGGTGAATGTGAAAATCAACACGGTCACAACTGGAAGGTTGAAGTTTATGTAAAAGGTGAAAACCTTGATAAATCTAATATTCTTGTTGATTTTAAGGTTTTGAAAAGAGAACTCAAAAAAGTTTTGGATAAACTTGATCATAAAGATATAAACGAATTACCGGAATTTAAAAATGTAAGCCCAAGCAGCGAAGTCTTGGCAAAGTTTATTTATGATGAGATGAATAAAATATTTCCTCAAGTTTCAAAAGTTGGAGTTTGGGAAAATGAAAATTCTTGCTCAATGTATTACGAGCAATGGAGTTAGCTTAAAGAGGTTATAAAATAATGAATTTAATACAAGCAATCATAATGGGGTTGATTCAAGGTTTAACTGAATTTTTGCCTGTTTCAAGCTCAGGACATTTGGTTTTGACATCCAGCTTATACAAGTATTTTACTCATAAGGAATTTGTTACAGGAAGCAGTGAAGAGGTCGTTTTTGATATAGTTTTGCACCTTGGAACGTTGTTAGCTGTGGTGTTGTTTTTTAAAGATGATATTTTAAAAATAACAAAATCTTTTATTAACGCTTGTGTAAAAAGGGATTTTTCTGATGCGGATGCAAAGCTTGCTGCTTTTATATTGTTAGGTACTGTTTTTACTGTGCTTGTAGCTTTTCCTTTGAAAATAGTTTCTGAAAGTTTGATTAATCTTCCTTATATCGTTGGGATATTTATTTTTCTTACAGGTTGTATTTTGTATCTTGGCGAATGGGCTTCTGAGAAAAAGAAAGCAAAAACTGACAAAGTTGATTTAAAAACAGCAATAATAATAGGTTTAGCTCAAGGTATCGCTTCTATACCAGGGATTTCTCGTTCAGGTTCTACTATTTCAACAGGTATATTTTTAGGTCTCGATAGAGTATCTTGTGCAAGATATTCGTTCTTGTTGAGTTTACCGATTATTGTCGGAGCTTCTATTTTTTACCCTGTTTTGGAGCTTGATTTGCACCAGATGATGAGTTTCAGCTGGGTAGCTTTTGTTGTCGGCTTTATTGTTTCTTTTGTTTCTGGATTCTTTTGCATTAAATATTTTTTGAAATTTTTAGGCAAACATTCAATGAAGGTATTTGCTTATTATTGCTGGATTGCCGGCATATTTATGTTTGTATTTTTTAAATTTTTTGTGTAAGAGTTTTTGTAACATTTCTTAATATTTCCTCTCTTTATATGATGTAAAGAGAGGAAAATTTTTGCAAAATGATAGTAGATTAAAAAGGCTTGGCAATAGTCAGGAGAGGTTAAATGGTAGGATCAATAGGCTCAGTTTCGAGCAGTATGTTTCAATACTTGCTTTCGATGCCTTCGACAACAGAATTTTCTCAAAATGTTAGTTTTGATAATGTGCTTTCTGGCAATAAGGTTGATAATCAGTCTGCTGCTGATTCGGCTTCAAATGCTGGTGGAACTTCTTCCACATCTTCGTCATCAGCTAACAGTGAGATGGATTTAAATAATGATGGGCAAGTTACTATTGATGAGGTAATCCGTTATACTCAAATGCAAATGACAGAAAAAATGTCTGAGCAAATGAGTTCTGAAGACGGAGCTTTTGAAATGGGGCAGCAAGCTCAAAATCAATTCAATGGAGTGGAAGAACTGAAAAATAAACAGGCGGCAAGTGCATATAGGCTTAATCAAAACAGCTTTGTTGATATGATTACGTCAGGTTTTCTTGCTTGATAAATTAAATAATGGCTACTAGACTTGGTTAGGAGTCTGAACAGGAATGATAAATAAGCAAAAAAAAAGACCTTTCGGCCTTAAATATTTTGTGATTCCTCGTGTGTGGTAGATTTCTCGTCTCTAATTTTTATCCTCGTATATATATAAAGTATAGATTCAAGAAATAATTGCCACATAAGGAATATATTGTTAAGAAATATTACAAGATGATTATTCTTCAATTTCTATATCATCTTCGAGTGAATCAATATAATCAACAACTTTGTTGAATTCGTCATCATCTTCTATCATCTCAAATACATATTCTTCGCCTTCTTTTGTTAATCGCATAAGGACGACTTCTTTTTCTTCTTCGGAGTCGTCATTTTCTTTTGGTAACAAAAGACCGTATTCTTTGCCTTCCATTTCTATGATATCGATGAGTTCAAAGTTAATAACATTGCCTTCTTCATCAATAGTTTCTATTAATTGTTCTTCCATTTCTTCGTGGTTTGTCATTGTTTGTTTTCCTTTATTTTAATTTGTTCTGTCTAAGTATTGTTGTAGTATGATACAAGCACTTTTTAAATCAACAAGCCCTTTGTTTTTGGTGTATTTTTTGCCTTGCAGTGCAAGAATATTTTCAGCTTGTCGGCTTGTTAATCTTTCGTCTTCAAAAATTATTTCGCAATCCTGCATTTTTATTTTTAACAGATTTGCAAATTTTTCGCAATCCTGTGCTTGTTGTCCGATTGTTCCATTCATATTTTTGGGCAAGCCGACAACAATTTTTGTTACGCTGTTACTTGTGCATATTTGTGCAATTTTTTCGATAGCTTTATCTTCAGGTTCTCTGCTTATTGTTTCGCACGGTTGAGCAGTGAGTAATAAAAAATCACTGAGCGCTATCCCTATTCTTTTTGTGCCAACATCTAGGCCCATTATTTTGTGCATTATGTTAAATCCAATTGTCTTCTATTGTTTTTATACATTGTTTTATGTGTTTTATATCAATATTTTGAAGGTCTTTATTTGCTTTTCTTGTGAATATTGATGTCGCATTTTTTAAATTTTCATATCTTTCTTTTTGGGTCAAAAAATGCTCATATAAGCTTCTTTTAAGTATATCAGTTTTAAAGGTTTCTTTAGTAGATGATTCTTTAATAAGTGAATATGTCAGATCTGCAAATGTTTTTTCGTCAGACAATTCAAGTAAATAAGCAGCAACTAATAGTCTATGGTTGAAAATTTTCATAAATGCGTCAAAAAAGATTTCAGACTTAGCTTCTTCTACAATTTCATTGAATTTATTGATTTCTTCTATTTTGTTTTCATTGATTTTTTCAATTATTTTTTCAAAAGGCTCGTTATTAGAAGAGTCAAAGAACCATTTGTCAAAGTAATCTTTTTTGTATAGCTCGTTAAGAAGAACATCGTTCAGCTCTATCGAATTAAGATTTTGTGCTAAATTAATGTCTTCGTAATCTATGTCTTTAGTTATCATTGACCAAGCCGCGTATTCATAGGATATTTCTTGATATTTTAGTCTTGATATTTTTTCTGCATTTGTCAAAAGGTATTTGCAGAGTTTTTCATCAATTTCAATAATCTTATCATTTTGGTAGAATTTGTTGACGATTCTGTCAAATTCTTGTTCAGAAATTTCATTAAATCCAAAGCAATCAATAATACCATCAATGTCGTTTATAACGATAGCGAACATTTGTATGAACGCTGCTTCGTTTTTTCTTGAAAAGATTATACCGATATTTCCGTGACCGTCTGGAAAGTTAACAAAACATTTGTAAACAGGTGTGTTAGCCAAAAGTTTTTTGTAGTATTCACCTGTAAAATCTTCCTTTACTCCTGATAGCTTAAGCAGACTCAGACTTTTTTGAAGATTTGCTTTAACTGACAAATCATCTATGTTGTTCATAAGTGAAGTTAAAACAGGATAGGCTAAGTTAGACTTGCTTTCACCAAGTGCTTTTATAGCTATTTGTGAAATATTATTATAGGGGTTTGCCAATACAAGTGGGATAAGAATGTTGGCAAGGCTGTCACCTGTATAGTCATTAGCCAGAGAATCAACAAGCATTTCTTTTTCTTTTTCTGGCAAAGCGTTTACAAAGTCAAGAAAGTCAATTTGTGCTTCTGGATTGATTTTTGCATTTTCAAGAAGTTTTACTGTATCTAAGTCTATTATTTCATCAGGATTTTCAAAGTATGTGAGATACTGTTCGTAATTTACGTGTTTGCCTATTTCTCTTAAAAATGAGACGATTTTTGCTTTAATGGAATCTTTTATTTGTGGGTTTGCAAGCGTTTCAAAAAAAAGTTTTTCTGTTTTTTCTTTTTCTACAAGCTCACCAAGCAAAAAAGAAATTGTGTAATCTCTCATTTCTGAGTTTTCTTTTAATAATTCCTTATGTAAAATTTCTAGTACTGTATCTTTGTCCTTGATTTCATTTAATTCATCAAGAGTTTTGCCGACAAAAGAAAAGTCAGAAGTGTTATTTTGAAGATTTATAATTGCAGACAGCAATTTTGCTCTTATTTGAAGCTTGTTTTCTGTCATTTATGATTACTCCAATTTTGTCCAGAATGCATCTAATATCTTTTGTGCTTCACCTGATGGCATTTTATCTTCCAATATGAGATATTGAACGGCAATCATTGTGCACTCAGAACAGATGTTAACCCCGGGACCTTTTACCATTTTTACAACTTGGGTGTTTGGTCTTCCGCAAAAGCTGCAATAAACCGGTTCAAAGCCTTGGTTATTATTTTCTTCGGTTTTAGATTGGTTGTCGTGCTTAGCTCTGCTGAGGGATACTACTTTTTCATCATTTGACATAATATTATTATCCTTATGTGACACAAAAGGTCAATTAACTCTATATTGACTTATTTAAGGAGTTTTAACGATTTTATGAAAAATATATTCAATCTAAAAACGTTACACCAGTCTACGTTGTTTATTGTATCTTATTTTAGGTCAGTTGCCAAATATTTTAATTTTGATTATTATGTTAAAAAGTGTTATAGAGTTGATGACCTGTTTATGAAAAAGTTTGTACTATTAATAACTATATTATTCGTTTCTGTAATTTCTACAGCGTGTATTAATAATCTTGCTGTACAAGAACTCAATAATAAAGCTAAAGAGTATATGGCTAACGGTGAGGCTGAAAAGGCCGTTGCTCGTTTGAGATCAAGTATTGATTTAGATACAAGTATTTTTGAAACGCATTATAATCTTGGTGTAGCTTTGATTGCGACTAATGAATACGAAGAAGCTCAAGATGCCCTTAAAAATGCTATTAAGCTTAAACCTGATTTTGCTGATGCTTATTATTCACTTGCTTTGGCTTATGAAGGTCAAGCTTTTGAAATTATAGACGGTGACGATGTTGATGCTGATGAAGTGGAATCAACGGAAACTAAAAAAACAGAAGATAAAAAATTAACACTAGAAGACAAAAACAAGATTGTTGAATTGTTGAATTTGGCTGTTGATAACTATAATGCCTATCTTACTAAAAAAACTGATGCAAAAGACAAAGATAAAGTTTTGACTCAGATAGAATTTTTGAATCAACAAGTTCAACAATATAATTCGTTAAATAGTAATGCTATAGAAGATTTGAGAGCTTTTAAACAAAAACCTCAATCAGGTGCTGAGGAATAATGCAGTCACCTCCGTCTTCTATTTTGATAAGTATTGGCGGTTTTGATATTCATTATTACGGTTTGATAATGTTTTGCGCAATCATTTGTGCTCTTTTTGTCATCAGGCACATTGCAAAAAAATATTATCGAAATATTGATACTGACGTGGTTTTAGATATTTTACCCGCAGTCATAATCTCAGCTATTTTAGGGGCAAGGTTGTATTATGTGTTGATGGATTTTGGCTATTTTTATAATCACCCGACTGAAATATTAGCACTTTGGCACGGTGGTATGTCTATTCACGGTGGGATTATAGGTGGGGTATTAGCAGGAGTGATACTTGCAAAAGTAAAAAAAATAAGCTTTTTACAATATGCAGATGTGTTTTCTTACGGACTTACAATTGGTCAGGCAATAGGCCGTTGGGGAAACTATTTTAATTGCGAAGCTTTTGGCAAACCTTGTTTTGTCCCCTATTTGCAATTATATATACCTGAACAGTATCGCCCTTATGGATATGAAGCTTATCAGTATTTTCATCCGACATTTTTATATGAATCTTTGTGGGATGTTGTCGTATTTTTATTGTTGTTTTTTGTAATACGAAAAGTGCCAAATATTAAAGATGGTACAATATTTTGTGCTTATTTGATAATGTATTCTATTGGAAGAATGATTATAGAATCTTGCAGATTGGATAGTGTTTTAAATATTGGTGGTATTGAAATTGCAAGTATTGTTTCTGCTTTTATAATAGTTGTTTCTTTTGTTGTTTTGTTTTTTCTTTATAAAAAGAAAAGACAAGATGTGTAGTCTTGTCTTTTTTACAATAGATGATGTATATAGTTAAGTTTTATATTAATATATCCATTGTTGATATGGTGATACATACAAGTCTTCAAAACCGAGCCCTGATTGCATTGGTGGTTGCATTGTTGTTACAGTGAATCCGTATGGATTGCTTGTGTATTGGCTGTTTTGTGTAATGTATTGGTCTGCATTGTTTAATGCTTGTTGACTGTTGTTCATTGCGTTTATGTAAGCTTGCATTGCTTCTGCTGATTCAAAACCGTATTGTTGAGCGTATGCATCAGCTTGTGCTTTTTCATCAATACCATCTACTTGTGCTGCCGGATTTGAAAGGTAGTAAGAACCGTATGCAAGTCCAACTTGTGGTAAATGTTTTTGTGCAGCAACTTTATAATTTGCATTTCTTAAAATTTGTTTGTCTTTTACAATTGCCTTTTCAATTGTATTGATTCTTGCTGTAATATTTTCTTTTTGTGCATCAGTTGTAGCTGTTCTTAGTTGATCGTTTAATTTTGTTATGTCAGCTTCAGCTCTTTTAATGTTGTGTTGAGCAAGTTCGACTTCTTTTTGGGCTTTGATGCCTTTTAAAATATTTTGTTGTACTTTTATTTCTGCCTGTATTTTGGCTTTATCTTTGTCAGCAGCTGTTTTTAATTGCTCTTTAAGATTTTTAATGAAATTTTCTTTGGCTGCAATGTCTTTGTTGAAATTAACACGATAGTGGGCGTCTATTTCATTTGCAGATTTGTAGAATTCTTCTCTTACTGCTCTTAGTCTTGCTTTTTCTGCGGCAGATACAGAAGGATCAGCTAACTTTTTCTCTACTTTAGTGATTTGTTCTTCTAAAATATCTAGAGATTTATTTTTTCCGTTATTTTTTAGTAATCTGTTTTCAGCAACAGTTCTTTCTTGTTTTAATTTTGCAATTTTTGCTTCTATTTCGCTTACTTTTTTTGCTGATGGTTTTGCTGCTAATTCATCATTAAGTTGTTTAATTTGATTGTCAATATCTTTGATATTTTTATTTAGTTTTTTCTCAAGAGCTTGTGTATAATTTTTGTGACCATTTTTGTAAGAGAAGGCTTCTGTCATATTAGGTTTAACTGTATTGTTATAGTATGCTCTTATTGCACGTCCTGATTGCATTGGGTGAGTAATAAGTGCTTTGCCTCCTTTTATTGCTCCTGAACCTGCTATTTTGATGCAGTCTTTTGTTGCTCTTAAAGAACTTGTAATTGCATTGCCTTTTGGTATTGGGGCTCCAGCAGCTTTTAATGCACCTTTTGCGCCTGCAACCGAACCAACAAGAGCTGTTGTTCCGGAACCTATTTCTTGCCATGCTGCTTCAGCTTCTGCGTCGGTTTTTGCAGTGGCTGCTTTATATATGCCTTTTCCTGTTTGGACAGTTGCAATTGTTGCACCTGCTGCTACTAAAAATGGTGTTGCTGCACCACCTGTAGCGACTGTAAGAGCAACAGCTCCTGCAGCTACTGCTGCTGTTGTTAATGTTCGTTTCCAGCTAAATTTGCCATTTTCATCGCAAACCATTCCCTTAAAGAAGTTGCCAACACCTTTAACAAAGTTTTTACATTTTTTACCCAAGCTTATTTTGCCGTCATCTTGGCCGTCACCTTGTACGGTTGTTTGAACAGCTGCTTGAGTTGTTTGAGCGGCTTGTTGTGCTTGTATTTGTTGTTGAATTTGCTGTTGCTCCAACTGTTTTTGTTGCAACATTTGTTGTTGCAATTTTTGTTGCTCTTGTTGTTTTTGCAACAATTCCATTGTCTGTTGATATTTTTGTTGTTGCATTTGTTGTGCTTGTTGCATAGATTGCATCAAGTACATCCAATATAAACCATTTTGATAATTAGATGGCAAATTAACGCCGTAACTCATTCCGAATCCCATTTAATACCTTTCTCTAAATAAAAAATTCCCGTGTAAAATAATCTCTTAAATTCCCTTATTTAGATAAAGTATTTTTTTAAGAAAAAATTGACTTTTTGATGCGGATTGTTAAGAAATGTAAAACCAGGGCAAGATGTCTATATTTATTGGCTTTGTAATCAATAATTAGGGCGCGTAAAAATGTGCAATCTGTTTGGTGGCCAGAATAAAAATATTGCCTTACCAATAAATCTTTCTTTGGGTAGGAATCCCCAAAATCTTGAGTCTTGAGAGTTGCCTCTGTTATCACCCATCATAAAGTAGTTACCTGCAGGTATTTTCATAGGTCCGCAAAACATTTCATTTGTACAAGGAATGTAATCATCTGGGCTCATTATGTAAGGTTCGTTGAGAGGTTGATCGTTTATGTATACTTTAAAAGTTCCGTCAACAAATTCTTTAACTTCAAGTTTATCTCCTGGAACGCCAACAACTCTTTTAATATATGCAATGTCTTTGCAGAAAAAACCAGTTAATCTTGCCATTATAGAAAGCGGATCTGTTTTAATTTCCTCTTCAGGGGGGTAAAAAACCATAATGTCTCCCCTTTTAGGCTCTGAGTAAAACCTTGAAAATCTTTCAACAAAAATTCTGTCACCTTCTATAAGCGTTGGACGCATTGATGCGGAGGGAATCCAACGAATTTCTCCGATAAAAAATCTTATTATAACAACCATAACCACTACAAAAACAACTGTTTCTACAGTTTCTTTTAACATTGCTATAAATTTTTCTTTTGGTGTTTCAGGTTGCTTGTCTTTTTTTTCTTCTTTATCCATCATTATTCTTTTCGTTTGCCTGATAATAAATTGCACAGGTCTATTATTGCTCTTTTATATTGATTATCCTCAAGAAAAGATGTATTTTCAATAGCCCTGTTAAGGTAATATTTTGCAAGTTGTTCTGCTTTTTCTATTGTATCACTGTTTTTAATGTGTTTGGCGATAAGTTTTACATTTTTGATTTTTGTTAAATCTCCATGATATTTATCTTGTACGTAGTATATGAAAGGTGCGCTATAGTCTCCGTTTTGAATATCTTCATCAACCTTTTGTGTATTGTTAAAGTTTTCTATGTCGTTAATTATTTGAAAAGCTGTTCCAAAATTTAGTGCAAAGTTTTTCACATTTTCTTTATTTTTTATGTCAGGATTGTCATATATGTAAGACGAAACCAATCCTGCTTCAAAAAGTCGGGCTGTTTTGTCTTTTGATTTTTCTATGTATTTGTCTATACTAAGGAGCTTGTAACGATTAAAGTATTGGTAAAGTTCTCCGTTGATAAGGTTTGAAACTGCTTGAGAATGTATTTCTCTTATTCTTTTGTCATCAATATCAAATAATAGATTAAGAACTTGTGCTATTAAAAAATCTCCCGCAAGTACAGCCAGTTTGCTGTCATAATCAAAATTTAGCGTTTTTTGTCCTCTTCTCAAAAGAGAACAGTCTATTATATCGTCATGGATAAGTGTTGCGTTATGCAATAGTTCATTAGCCATTGCGATTTTTACGTAAAAGTCGTTTTCTTTTTTGTTTAGAGCTTTTGCCCAAAGAAATATAAGAGCAGGTCTTAGTCTTTTTCCTTTGTTGTTTATAAACTCTTTTATTATTGGAATAATTTGTGTGTTATTTGTTTTTTGTTTTTCAAAATAAGAAGCAATTTCGCAGTCTAATTTTTCAAAATCAGACTGAATGATGCTTATGATTTCATTATATTTTGTGTTAAAAACCGAATCCGCCAAATGAGACCTCTTTTTTGTTAATTATAACAAAAAAGATTTATACGCTCTATTTATATCAGTATAATAATCGGTTGTACATAGGCATTAAACAAGACTGTTATATTCATCAGTTAATGATGCGACACACCTACCCCAATTGACATTTAAGTTAGTTGGGTCATTATTTGCTCCGATTGGACAGTATTTTTCGTGAATTTGAGATACGGTGACCCTGCCTTGATTAATATAATTATTTCTCAAGTTTTTGGCTAACGATTCAAGACATGCATCTACGCTACTGAATGTCGCTAGTTCAGTGTAGTTGCTGGATGCGCTCATTATACCGGCTACATTGTTTTTTTCTACTGCTGCAGGGCTTGTTCCATATGTACTTTCACTGTTTGCTATAGCTGCCATCATTGCTGCGCTTACTCCGTATTTTTCTTGTAATTCAAGGAGCTTTTGTCCTTTGCCCGCCAGAACACCTTTGAGGTGTTTGTTTAAATCTTCTGCCGTTCCTTTGTATAAGTCAGTTGCCTTTTGGTTGTAGTTGCCGTATTTTGCTGCAGGTATTACCGATCCTCCTGAGCTTCCGTTCGTACCAAAGTTGAAATTAAAATCGAATTGAGGCATTTTGTAATTTTTTACAAGTTCCATAAAATTGCCCCACATTTGGTTTATCATAGTTTGCTGCTGTTTAGCGTGCATTGCTTCCATAAGGTTAAAATTCATTGATGACAACCCAAACGGGTCAAAGTTCCCGAAAGTACTAAATTCGGGCATTATGAAATTTGAACTGTTCATTGGGAATAAACCTCCCGTAGAGTACAACATAGGCGAAGGTGAAAAACCTCCACCTAAGAAGTTATTGTTCCCAAGAGCAAAAGGATTTCCTAAGGCAAACGAATTGTCAAACGTTGTTGAAGGTGCCAACGCAGGAAGATATTTCATATTCATTGTTGTGAAATCTATTTTATTTCCCGACATAAAATTCCCTTAGAATATCCTATATATGAATAAAAACATATTGTTAAAAAAAATTGCCTAAAGACTTTTATAGATTTTGATTTCTGCTATCTTCATGTAAAAATATTGTCATTACTTATTTACACAATGGAAGCTGAAAAAATGATAACAACTAGTAATTTAACTGTAAGATTTGGTTCTCAAACACTTTTTGAAAATATAAATATAAAATTTGTTCCAGGACACTGTTATGGCGTAATCGGTGCAAACGGTGCCGGCAAATCTACTTTGCTCAAAGTCATAGCAGGGGACATAGAACCCACATCAGGCGAGGTTCATATACAAAAAGGCATGAGAATTGCAGTTTTAAAACAAGACCACTTTGCTTATGATGCTTTTCCAGTTATTGATACTGTTATAATGGGTCACAAAAGGCTCTATGATGTTATGAAAGAAAAAGAAGCTCTTTATGCTAAAGCTGATTTTACTGATGAAGATGGAATGAAAGTTTCTGAGTTAGAAACAGAATTTGCAGAGCTTGATGGTTGGCAAGCTGAGTCACAAGCAGCTACTTTGTTAAGTGATTTGGGTATTGATGACGAAAAACATTACCAATTGATGAGTGAGTTATCAGGTAGTGAAAAGGTCCGTGTATTGCTTGCTCAGGCTTTATTTGGAAACCCTGATATCTTGTTGTTAGACGAGCCTACAAACCACCTTGATATAACAACTATTAAGTGGTTAGAAGAATTTTTGATAGATTTTCCTAATACTGTTATTGTTGTGTCTCACGACAGAAACTTTTTAGATAAAGTTTGTACACATATTGCTGATATTGATTATTGTAATATTCAGCTTTATACAGGTAACTATTCTTTCTGGGCACAAGCCAGTCAGTTGATTCAAAAACAAAAAGAAGAACAAAACAGAAAAACTGAAGAAAAAATAGAAGAGTTAAAAGCTTTTATTGCAAGGTTTAGTGCAAACGCTTCAAAAGCGGCTCAGGCGACATCAAGAAAAAATATGCTTGATAAATTAACTCTTGAAGATATTAAACCTTCATCAAGAAAGTTCCCAAGAATAAGATTTAATTATAAAAAGATTCCGGGCAAAGATGTTTTGCATATCGATAAGTTAAATAAATCTATTGATGGTGAATTGCTTATAAAAAACTTTTCTATGGATGTTTATCAAGGTAATAAAATTGCCTTTATAAGTCGTGATCCAATGATTGTTACTACTTTGTTTCAGATTCTTGCAGGCGAGCTTGAACCTGATTCCGGTAAAGTTGAATGGGGCGTAACAGCAACTCGTTCTTATTTTCCAAAGGATAATAATGCCTACTTTGACACAAAAGTAAGTTTGATTGATTGGTTAAGACAATATTCTGAAGAACAGCATATAAGCTATATCAGAGGCTACTTGGGCAGAATGCTTTTTACTGGTGAAGAATCTGAAAAAAGCGCAAATGTTCTCTCAGGTGGAGAAAGAGTTAGATGTATGCTTGCTAAGATGATGGTTGCAGAGTCTAATGTGTTGATTTTTGATGAACCAACAAATCACCTTGATCTGGAGTCTATCACTGCATTGAATAACTCTTTGATTGATTTTAACGGTAGCGTTTTATTTACTTCTCAAGACCATGAATTTATCCAAACAGTCGCTGATAGAATTATTGAAATTTCTCCAAACGGTTGGATAGAATCTCATTACAAATACGAAGAATATATGCTTAACCCTGAAATGAAAAAGAAAAGAGAACTTTTATATAGAGATACGGTGAAAAAATAAAATAAAAAAGACCTGATTATTTCAGGTCTTTTTATTATTTTAGTAATCGCTTGATGAGCTGTCGTCATCGTCATCAAGAGAGGACAAGTCTTTTGTATATGTTGTATCAAAATCTTCGGGCAACATATCTGTATCAGGCCATACTGTAGATTCATCAAATCTTACTGCATCCATATTTTCTGCAGTTGCAAAATCTGAGTTTTGTAAATCACTTTCGTTAAATACTGCACCTGCCATATCAGCATCTGTGAAGTTACAGTAATTTACTGTAGCGTAGCTAAAATCTGTACCGTTTAACAACGCACCTGAGAAATTACATTCAACAAGGGTTGAACGAGAAAAATCTGCAGAAGTTAGATCTGTATCAGTAAAGTTAACCTCTGTAAAATGAGCATCACCAAAAGAACAGCCCGACAAGTCTGCGTTGGTTAGGTCGATGTTTTCTAGAGTTAGGTTGGAAAAATCGAGTTCACTCAAGTCAATCTCTTCGTGACTTTTACGATAGTTTTCATATTCTGAGGGGTTAGATACTATAAGATCAAAAATTTCATCTTTGGTATATTCTGCCATTTAAAAAATCTCCTTAATAACTAATAATAATTCCCGCTTTTAATCTTCAATGATTCTCATTTGCATTGCAAGTAGTACTGCTTGTGTTCTGTTTTTAACTTTTAGTTTTTTGAAAATACTGTTCAAGTGTGTTTTAACAGTAACTTCTCTAACATAAAGTTTTTCAGCTATATCGTTGTTACTTGCACCTTGTGATACCATTTTGAGTATTTCTTTTTCTCTTGCGGTAAGAGGTTCAATGTTGCCTTCTTTTACAAACTTTAAGTCAACGTTGTTGTGTTTTTCTTTTTGCCAGTTTGAACGTCTTAAAAGCGCTTCGATTCTGGCTAGTAAGTTTGGCAGGATAAACGGTTTTACAACATAGTCGTCTGCTCCGAATTTGAGGCCTGAAATTTCTTTTTGTTCTTCGTTTATAGCCGTAATCATAATTATAGGTATATTTTCAAGCTTTTTGTTTTGGCGGATTGCCTTTAATGTTTCCCATCCGTCCATATTGGGCATTATTACATCAAGCAATACCATGTCAAAGTCATTTGTCTCTGATGTAAGTCTTTTTATACCTTGCAAGCCATCCTTTGCTACTTCAACTTCGTAGCCATACATAGGTAAAGCATCAGCTAAATACTTTGGATTGTCGTCAATAATAAGAATCTTTGCAATAGCAACCATGTTTTGTCTCTTTTATACTACTTTAGTTGTAATTTTAATAAATAAATCTGCAATTATCAATTAATACTACTGCAAATTCATCTATTTAACTTAGATTAGGTTATCTTTTAAGGCTTTTATTGCTGCTTGTGTTCTGTCATTTACTGCAAGTTTTTGAAGTATGTTGCACACATGGGCTTTTGTCGTATTTATACTTACATCTAGCTTTTTTGCAATTTCGTTATTAGTCAATCCCTCAACTATTAACGCTAGTACTTGCTTTTCTCTTACAGTAAGGTTGCTTTCTGTATTTTTGTTTGTTTCCGAATTAGCAGATATAGTTTGCTCGTTTACTTGATTTTCTGTTCTTCGAGCAGCATTTAGAACATATTGTGCCACTTTGGGGTCAAACCAGGCTGCGCCTTCTAATATCGATTTTGTTATATCTATAAGTTTGTCGGGTTCAATGTCTTTTGTACAATAAGCATTTGCGCCATTGTGCAATGATTTAAGTACATCCTCTTCTTGTTCGTGAGAGGAGAGAATTACAACTTTGATTGATGGGTGTTTTTCTTTGATTATTTTTGTAGCTTCAATACCGTTTATGTCTGGTAAGCCTAAGTCCATAATTACAGCATCAATTACTTCTTTTTGAGCTATTGCTATGCCTTGTTTTGCATTAGCAGCTTCAAAAATTTTTGAGAAGTTTTTATCAGACTCAAAAGCCGTTCTTAGTCCAAATCTCGTTAGAGAATGGTCTTCTATAATTAGGATGCTGTATTTTTTCATAATTTTCCTTACAATTGTGAACGCATTTCAAGGTTTGCTTGTTCGTTTAGCGGATCTAACTCTAATGCTTTTTTAAAGTCTTTTTGTGCCGCATCAACGTGTCCTGCTTTTTTGTTTATCAAACCGTTGTAATAATAGTAGTTGCTGTTTTTGCTGTCGATATATTTGACCGGTTTTAGGTAGGTTCTGGCAAGTTCAAGGCGGTTGTTTTTTATTGCGATGTCTGCTAATCCTAACCAAGCATTAGTCATTAACGGATCAAGTGAAACTGCTTTTTTTAGGTATTGAATATTTTTTATATCGTCAATTTTTGAGGCAATGTAGTAAATATTTGCGTCAGTTGTCCCTTTTTCAAATACTTTGTTTGCGTATTCGACAGATTTGTCGCTCATATCAAGCATTTTGTAACACAAAGATGCTTTAATCATTGCTTCTTTGTTCTTTTTGTCTTTTTTAGCTGCTTTTAAGAAATAATCAAGCGCATTTTTGTAATCTTTTTTGAAAAGATACATTTCTGCTATACCCATAATTGTTGGTGTATAGTTCTTTTTGATTTTATAAGCTTTTTCGTATAGCTCCATAGAATCAGCTAAGTTGTTTTGTTTAAAATAAATTTCTGCAAGCATTGTCATTGACTTGTAGTCTTTTGGATTTGTGCTGATATTTTGGTTTAGTTCTTTAATAGCTCTTGGTGTATCTCCTGCTTTTTCAAAGTATTTTGCAAGATATAGTGCTGACAAGTTTCTGTCTTTTGTTGCTTTAGCCAGTGTATAATAATACAATCCTTCTAAATCCTTTTTGTAGTCAAGAATATTTATATCTTGAGATAAAAGGTTTTCCATTATTTTTACGGAATCTGAAAGTTTATTAGTTTCGCAGAATATTTGAGCTTTGTATTTTTGATAATTTATATTGTCTGGGCTTATTGATATAGCTTTGTTTATTTCGTTAATTGCTTTTCCGTACTCTTTTGTATTGTAGTATGCCTGAGAAAGTATGTAGTGAGCGTAATCTGACCTTTTTAAATTGTCAGGAAGCCTGTTCATATCTCTTGCAACTTCAAACGCAAGGTTGTTGTAGTAAATTTCTGTATAATTTTGAGCAAGTTTAATCTCGTCATCATAAGAAAGAACAACCATTGGAAATAATTTTGCTTTAATTAACTGAATTTGGTGGTTGTATGTTTCTCTGTCTTGAATATTGTTTATAGCTTCTTGTGCAAGAGAGAATAAACCTATATTTGCAAATTTATAAGCAAATCCTATGTTGGCAAAATCATTGTTAGCCGTTTTTTGCAAGATAAGCTTGTAGTCTTTGTACGCAGAGGTTATATTACCTTGAGAAAATTTTTCGTTTGCTTCAGCATATTTTTTTGCATAGTCTATTTCACTAACAGAAGCTGCATTTAAATTGTCAGTTCCTTGCGCGTACGTTAACAATCTCAAAAAATCGTTTGTAAGTTGGTTATTTTTTATCAACTTTAAATTTTCCATATTAAAAGTTGATATTGGTGTTCTTACAATATTTTTATTTATATCTTTTGCATAGCACATTCCTGATGTTGCGCTTGCCATTATGATTGCTGATACTATAAATTTTCTAATCATATACCTTCCCTGGTCTGTTTATTATTTGCCTGCTTTACAATTGTAGTATGTATTGAACAATTCAATCAATACTTTATCTGCTTCTGTATATTCTTCTTCATTTTTCATTAATAAATCGAAAAGATAATCTACGTCATATTTATCAAGAAGTTCTCTGTCTTTTTTGTCGTATAAAACAGAATCAACCTCACTCAAAAATACATCAACAAGTCTATCTAATTTTATTTTGAAAAATGCGTCAACAATATCTCCGTCAAAGTGTTTCCAAGCACCAGATTTGATTATATCAAGGGCATTTTTAATCGGCATTTTGTCACGATAGTGTCTTTTTGATGTAATAGCGTCAAAAACATCGCTTACCGCAAGGATTCTACCTCCTAAAGGTATTTCTTCACCTTTTAGCTTTCTAAAATAACCTGATCCGTCATATTTTTCGTGGTGGCTTGATGCAATTTCAGCTACTTCTTTGAATTCCTCAGAGATATATACTCTATTGAGTATGTCATAAGTTATTTTTACGTGTTCTTGGATATGCTTATATTCATCATCAGTAAGTTTTCCGTCTTTTTGCAATACTGCATCTCTGATACCGATTTTGCCTATATCGTGAAGAATGGCTGCGTGTATGATGTTTGCTGTTGCTTTTTCATTAAGCTTCATAACTTCACAAATAAGCTCTGAGTACATTTTTACGCGGTTTGAGTGACCTGCTGTTATTTTGTCTCTTGCATCGATTGATGCAGCAAGTGTATCTACGAAGTTTTTAAATAATTCTTTTTGTTTGTCTATCATTAATTGTTGAGATTCAAACAACTTTGCATTTTCAATTGCAATGCCTGCACTTGATCCGATTGCTATAAGAATTTCTTCATCTTCCTTTGTAAATACGGCATCATTATTTTTGTTCAATACTTGAAATACGCCTAAAATTTCGTGTTTCATGTTCCATATAGGCATACAAAGTATTGTTTTTGTTCTGTATCCTGTTTCTTTGTCTATATCTTGGTTGAAACGTTCGTCTTTGTAGGCATCTTCGATGTTTATTATTTCACCCATTTGAGCGACATAGCCTGCCAATCCTTTGTCAGCTGGGAATCTGAGCTCTTGAGTACCCATACCTAGCGCAACTTTAGAAACTAGTTCATTTCGTTCTTTGTCTAAAAGAAAAACAGTACATCTGTCTGCATCCAGAACTTTTTTGATCTCTTCTGCTACAGTTTTTAAAAGGTGTTCAAGACTAGTTTCCGCAGCCAATGTTCTTGCTACGTTAAGCAATGCAACAATTGGTTTTTCTGCGTTGTTAGCTGAATCTGAACCTTCTTCTTGTACATTGAGCTTTTCAATTTGAGTAATTAAATTGCTCACTTTTGTTTCTATAACTTGATTGTCTGACTTTATATTGTTAGCTTGTCTTAGAACATTCAGTGACATTGCGTAATTCTTTTCTGCATTATAAATATAACCCCAGCAGTACAAGTTGGTTTTGATTGCATTTTTGTTATGTGAGTTTTCAGCTAAAAATCTTGCATCTTCAAGCATATTAATGGCAATTTTATAATTGCTTTTATCTGCTTTATACTTAAGTACAGCGAGTAAAGAGAGGTTTTGTGCTATAAATTCATAAGATTTATTAAGTAAAAATGTGTTATGAATCATTTCAGCTTTTGGAACCAGAGAAGAAATAGCTGCTGTATCTAATGTCTTGAATATTGTAAACATTGTGTTTTGAGCGTTATTTAAGTCTTCTACACAAACAGATTTTATAAACTCTTCCATATTAAACCCTTAACATAATCTCTTTTTAATTATACAATATTTTCTGTAATTAATAAACCGATATAGAATAAATAGGGGAATTAAGGAGTTTTATGAATAAAGTCAGTATAATTATTCCTGTTTTTAATGAAATCTCAACTTTAGACAAAATATTGGAAAAAGTTGAACAAGCTTCTTTTTGCGGGTTAGAAAAAGAGATTATTCTTATTGATGATATGTCAACTGACGGAACAAGAGAACACCTTGCAGAGTTAGAAAACAAGTATAAGGTCTTGTATCACAATTATAACAAAGGTAAAGGCGCAGCAATCAGAACAGGTCTTGAACAGGTTACAGGGGACATTATGGTTATACAAGATGCTGATTTAGAGTATGATCCGGTAGATTATGAACCTTTGGTTAAACTTATTGTTGATGATAAAGCAGATGTTGTTTACGGTTCAAGATTAACGGGGGCAAAACCTTCTCGTTCATTTATGTTTACTCATTGGTTGGGTAATAAGGTTTTGACATTGACAACAAACATCTTGTATGGAGCAACATTAACTGACATGGAAACTTGTTATAAGGCTTTTAGAACAAGCTTTCTTGAAGGAATACAGATTAAGTCTGACAGATTTGACTTCGAGCCTGAAATAACGGCTAAGGTATTGAAAAGAAAGCCAAGACTTTATGAATTGCCTATTTCATACTATGGACGTGATTATTCAGAAGGCAAGAAAATTACTTGGAAAGACGGTATACATGCGCTATGGGCATTATTAAGATTTAGATTTACTGATTAATTTTCATAGTGTTTTCATAGTTTTCAAAATCATCGATATTGGAGTCTTGTTGTGATTCTTTATCGATGATTTTCTGTATCGTATGTTGTATTTTGGGCTTTATGGGGGTATCTAATAGTTTAAATTCATAAGCTCCTACAATAACAAATCCTGCAAGTATTGCTATTTTTGCTGTTTTTGTCGTGAAAATTTGGTTTAATATTACACTGTCAAATATGCTTTGTTTTTGGTTAATTTCTCTTAGTACGTTACGTGTGATTTCCGAAGATACTTGTTTTTTTGTTTTATTAAAAGCATATTTAATGTGTTTTTGCATTATGTATGTGTTTTTTAGTGCTTTTTGAGCATTTTTAGATTTCATAAGATATTTTCTAAATTCAAAACACTCATCTGCATTCAGTTCGTTATCTATGTAAGGAGAAATTTGGCTCACAAATTTTTCGTGCTCTTTTATGCTGAAATTGTTTTTTTTCTGTTTTTGTTTAGACAGTTCTACAAATTGTTTGTAAGAATCTTTCAGATTTTTTATGAGCGATTTTAGGTATAAGTATTTTTTTCTGCAAGCAGGGCAGATTGCAATGTGCTCTTTTACAAAAAACATTTCATTTGTAGAAAGGTTTTTATCAATATAAAGCGATAGCATAGATGTTACTTTTTTACAGATTACTTTATTTTCCATAGCAACTCCGAATTTTTAAGCAATATAGTTTTTTAAATCTTCTTGTAATTTGTTTCTGGCTCGAGCGATACGAGATTTTACCGTGCCTACATTTGTATTTGTTATATTAGCTATTTCTTCATAAGTTAGACCTTGGAATTCTCTCAAAACTATTGCAAGTCTGAAAGAATCTGGTAGCTTGTGTATTGATTTTTCGATTATGCGATTTAGTTCTGAATTTATGCTTGCTTCTTCAGGCGTTCCGCTTTTACAGGGAACTTCCGTAATACAAAAACGATCTTGTTCATCGTCATTATTTTTATCAATAGGAATAGTTCTTAGTTTTTTGCTTTTGCTCCTTATGTGGTCGTAAAAAAGTCTTGTAACTATTTGGTTTAACCAAGCTTTGAATTTGGTTGGGTCTTTTAGCTTTTTTATGTTTTTTGCCATTTTAAGTAAAGCTTCTTGAGTCAAATCCATTATGTCTTCACACTCATTGCTTAAATAGTAAAAAGATGCATATATGCTGTCTTGATTTCTTTTGATTAGTTCTTCCATTGCATCAAAGTCATCATTTTGCGCAAGGATAATGATTTCATTCAAATTTTTATGTTTGTATTTTTTATTATCAAATAGCTTCAATTTATAAACACTCCATTTATTTTTTAAATTAAATGAAGGTTTGATTTATTAGTATGCTCTTTGATTTATATACAGTCAGATAATAAAAAATATCTTGTCTGATACTCGGGGGTCAGAAGTAGTAATATGGATGTGTTTATATGTTTAATATATATAAATCTTTATCAAGTTTGATTTCGAAGTATGTATTAGCCGGAATAATAAGATCATTGCCTCTTTTTCCTAGTGCAACAAACGGAGAAATCAAAAGGTCTGCAGCTTGTAATGCTGCTGCAACTATGAACCAAGCTGGTTTTGTAAATGTGCTCATTTCACAAATTTTGTCACTTCCACAAGGGTCTTTTGCTGCATTGTGTATGATACCTTGTTCAGCTAAGTCAGATAAATTGGAAAGGTAACAAGGTGAACCGGATAGTGTCCCCAAATATACGCTTTTGTTATCCATTTTTGAAATAGAAGCTGCAACTGGGTAGGTGATTTTGTCTATTGTTATTTTTTGAAGCTTTACCTTTGCTGTTGCGCTTTTACCAGCCAGTCTGGGTTTACCTGTTTTTTCTATCACACCATGTAAAACAACTGTAGATGGTTCTTTATCGTAAGTAAGATACTCGTCTTGTACGGATGTAAACTTGATTGGAATACCGCTGGCGTTATTGTTAAGGTTGCTGTCAGAGACTACAAGAAATTTTCTTCCTTTTTCTATTTTGATTGTTTCAAATTCCATATCAGGTAGGATGTTGCTTATGTTATCCCCAACTTGGACATCTCTTGGGGTTCTTCTTTTTACATCTTCTTCCAGTATGTAGGCTTTGTGTGTTGTGTTTTCGTCATAAACCTGTAGTGTTGGGTTTATGATTTCTTGAGCAAATAGTGGAGAAATATTAAAAAATGCATACGACAATATAAGCAGATATGATATTCTACTTTTCATGTAAAAAACCTCAAAAATGTCTAAAATACTCTTTTTTTTTAACCCCTCGTTTGTTGGGATTTATATTCTATCTTCAAATATAAATAAATATATCCTTTATTTATCGGATTTACAAAAAATAATTTTGTATTTTCGAATATTCAGGTTTTGCTTTTGGTAAATTGTAAAAAATACACTAAATAGCCCGATCAGGTAATGGCGTATTACACAAAATAAGATAATATTTATGATAACTTTTGTGTTTATATGTATTACTAAGAAAATAGCAGCCAGGAGAAATCTATGCTTGAAAAAAATTGCAATGTTACGGTATCAGATTTTGCTGTATATCCAAGAACAATCAATACAAACTCATCACTTTCAAAGAAACATATTATGGGTGAGCTTAAGGATTTATTAAAACTGATTAGTGCGTATGATTTTTTTGTTAATGAGAATATTGTTAAGATGACGATAAAAAAAATTAAAAATAACAACAGAAGACTAAATATATGTAAAACGAGTTATTGCATTCTTACCGATTCTGAGTATAAAAACTAGTATTTGTATCAATTTATAAAAAGATTTTTGGAAAAAACGCAATTTTTTTTAATATTCGGTTTTAGAATAAAAAAGATTGGCTTGTGATTATTTATGCCTTTCGTGTGTGTGAAAATTTTTCCGGAATCTTAAATTGATATCAAATATTGCAAATACTTACTCAAATAGCATCCCATCATTTAGGGCAAAATTGACGGTTTTAGGATCAAATACTCCTAAGGCCTCTTATGTGCATTCTTCCTCTTATATGAAAAGTAAGGCTGATGAGTATTTGCAAAATGGCAATTTTGAGAGAGCAATAGAGTATTATAAAAGTGCCTTAAATGCTGATCCTTATAATACTGATATTCATTTGAATATTGCCAAAACATACGGCTTTAATGGACAGTATAAAGAGGCTATTCCTCATTTACAAGAATATCTGAATAAAAAGCCTGAGGATATAGAAAACATTACACTGCTTGGCGAATATTATAAAAAGTCAGGCATGTTTGCTAAGGCCATAGATTGTTTTAATAGAGCTTTGTGCATAGAACCAAATTATGACTATGCAAAAAGGAATCTTCTTGATACACAAAATTTAAAATTGGCCTGCATAAATCCACAAAAAGCTAGACAAGAACGCTATGATACTGCAATAAAAAATCTTACAGAAGCTGTAAAGATTGCAAAAAGTTTTTTTCCTCAGGGCTATATGGATGATATGAAGGACATGACCGTGTCTTTTGATAAAACATCCAAGATGGGTGGGCGTACTAACATTGCTCAATACGAGCATGGAAAAAGAAAAATATCCGTCACTGATGAATATACTTACGCTGACCCTAAGCTTACGGGTGCTTATCTTATACATGAATTTGTTCATGGCAAGGATAATGACCCATATACATCTGTTAGGGAAGAACAAGACGCATATAGGATACAGGCTCAGTATTGGACAAATAATGTTTTTGATGTCTATGATCCAGAGATGGATTATGTCTCAGACTTGTATAAGCAGTCTGCAGAAGCTTTAGATGCAAGGGTTGCAGAAATATACAAATTGAGAGACCCTGGTATTCCTGATGTTTCTTATAATCATCCTCCATCTACTAAAAAAGCATCAGCATTTTCTTTATCTAAAACAACAAGCAAGCCTATAAAAGCTTATGACATAATATGTTGATAGAAATGTTTAAAAATGTAAATAAGTGTAACAAAATCACTAATTATTGTATTATGTTCGTGCAAAAATAATTCTTGAGAATACTTATATCACCGAAACGAATTTTGAAATAGATTAGTATGAGACTTGACCCCTCGATATACAATAAATATTTAATTAATAAAACATCAGCAGCACGCTCATTTGTGACAAAGTTGAATAAGGACGGTGCAATACTACCGGTTGTATTGCTTGAGGCTACTGTTACAGGTGGTAGAACTTATCAAGCATATAAAAGAGATGGGTTTGTTGAAGCAAGAGAACGTGTTACAGAAGAGTCTTTGGGTGCTATATTCTGGTTGTTTGGTGCAACTATGGCTGCCGCTTTGTTTGATAAAATAGGGCAAAAGTTTTTGAAGATTCCTAAAAATATGCCTGATGTCGGTCGTGACAAAATCAGAGGGCCTTTTAACAACTTTGTTAATAAGGTAGCTTCAGTTTTGAATTTGTCGGCCGCTCAAAAAGACGCAGTTAAAAATAATTTAGCAAGGTTCTCTGTTGGTAAAACTGCAGCAAGTCTTGTTACTGCTTGTCTTTTTATTGGATATGTCGTTCCAAAATTAAATCAGGCTATTACTAAACATCTTTTTGGCAAGATGAGTCAAAAAGACCCTAACCATGAAAAGGCGCCAGATCCTAGAACAAATAAACTTACAATTAAGGATGCTAGAGCAATATTTTCTGCTAAAGGGATTTCAATAAATGCTGTTGAAAACTTTAAGGCAAGTAATTCTTCTCTTAAAAATCCGGCAGCTCTGTCTAAAAATAGTACACCTTCATTTGGTTTAGGTGCAGATTCTATGTTAAGAATCGTTCAAAACTTCCAAACTAACGATGTTTGGAAGCTTCTTGGTACAGATGTTGGTACTGTTACAGGAAGAACAGCAAATGCCAGAAATAAAGACGAGCGTATCGAGATCTTGTTTAGAGATGTTTCTTCTATCTATTTCTATTGTTTCTCTATGCCTGCGATAGTTGCGTTTATGAATAAAAAAGATACTTTTAAAGGATTAAACACCAAACTTAATCCGATGAGTGCAATGGAAGTCCATAACCATATGGTGAAAAGAATGGCTGAATCAGGTTTTGATAAAATGCAGCCTGAAAGCTTTAAAAATATGATGTTAGGTAATGAACTTAATGATGTGGAAAGTGATTTATTGAAAAAGGCATTCCCAAATCAAAAACCTGCATCAACTAAAAAAGTATTCTTTGGTTTATTTAATAAAAAAGTTCCGGCTGTATATGATTCAACAACTTTAGAAAATTTTGAAAAAATTGTTGATGACTACATTAAAGATCCTCAAAGAGCAGAAAATATTAAAATAAATGCACGCGCAATGTCTAAATTGCAGCCTCTTAAAGAAGGTGTTGCTATGATAACAGCTACGCAAGCAGAAGATGCAATGAGAGGTGGCGAAGTTAGAACTCCTGCATTTATGCAAAAAGTTTTAAATCACGCATTTGAAGACTTTATTGTAAAACCTGAAAATTATGATGAAGCAGGAAATGTTATCAAAAAAGGTGCTAAAAAATTAACAAATCCATTGACTGACAGTTACAGATATGTTTCTCAATCTCAAATTGAAGGTACTCGTAAACAAGTAATTGATTACGTTAAAGCAATTGTTGAAGAGGCAAAATCAAAAGGTAAGAATGTTGACTTTGAATTGATGACAAAAATGAACAAACGCAACATGGCTAAGAGTGGTTTATTTATGGGCTTGGCAATGGGTGTTTCTTCGTTATTCTTGTCAACAATTATCCCAAAAATTCAATATTATATTACATATTTAAGAACTGGTAAGAACTCATTCCCAGGTACAGAAAGTTTGACTCAGAATAAATAAAATTTTTGTAAACTATTGTTACAATTGTGTAAGCTTTGCTAAAGTTTTTGACTAAAAATGTCGACATGCAGACTGTAAGGTCTAACAGGCTGATTTAGGGAAAGTTATTTAGCAAAAGATAAGGAGTCACAATGGTACAAGGTATCGGTCCAACTGGTGGAGATGGTGGTTCAATCTCAGGAATGGTTGAATATCAAGCCTTATATGCTCAGTATGAACAATACAATAAGAATAATAAAGGTTCAGAACTATCTTTTGAGACTTGGCTTGCTATGACCGGAAAAATGGGATGGTTTAATAAATGGACTGAAAACTATATTGAGTCTGGCGGCAAGAATTTTTCTGATGGTGATGGTGTTTCTGGCAATACTATAGCCGGAGGTCGCCATATTTATGGAAATAATGATAGCGCAATATTTCAATCTCAAGATGAAGAGACTTACTATCAACTGGACTATGAAACAGGTGATTACAGGGTATTGCACGGAAATCAAGAATTGGCTGCTGCTTTGGGCTTGCCAGAAGGGACAAATATTGATTTAGTTGAGTTTGGTACTTTATCTGCTCAAATTACAGATATTACTTTTGGTGAACTTGATGATGGTCAAGATTCTACAAGTTATAAAGTAGACGGAACCTATGGTAATGTTACGATGACTGACCAAGAGTTTGATATCCATTATATCCTTAATGCATTGTTAATGGATCCTACAGATCCTCAATACCAAATAGCAAAAGGGGTATTTGATAAATTGTGTGAAAATACAGATCAGTGGCTTCCTCAGTCTGATTTGGATATGCTGAATGAAGTAGCTGCACAGTATGGGACAGATTCTGCTGAGTATAAGGCAGTTTTAAAAGATGTGTTGTTGACGAATTTAGACCAAGCTAATGAGTGGGTTGAAGACCATACTCACGTTGCTCATAACCAAGCGTCTTTAGAAGAACTTGGCTCCAGCAGTACAAATGGTACCGGTAGTGCTGATGGTACCGGTAGTGCTGATGGTACAGAGAGTACAGAAACTTCAATTCCTGATTATGATCAAACAGACGTTTTAACAGCAGCTGGGTTGGCAAATGCATATTCAAGGGGTGATACACGAAAGGTTGAAAGTACCAATAACTCAGAAGGTAATAGAAGAAAAGAACTACAAGCTCTAATGGATCAAGATTTAGATACAATTGCAAATGCTTTGATATCTGAATTGGGTGATCAAATGACTGATGAAATCCAGTCTTATATAAACAAAGCAAAGGCTGCTGTTGCAAGTAAATCAGAATTAATAAGGACTTGGTCTGAAAAACATGGCTTTTTGAATATGCACAAAAAGACACTTGGTGAGTATTCAATAAAAGAAGTTGCCGATGCATTTTTTAACGAGTTTAACACACTTTGCGCTAATGGCGGTAAATCTACAGAAGAAGTAGCTGCAGAAGAACAAGCAAAACAAGAGCAAGCTGCAAAAGAAGAAGCTGTTTTTAAGGAACTTTATTCTATGGATATCAACTCAATAGCAAAAGATGCCGGTTTGGATAAAGATCCACAGGTTGTGAGCCCTTCTTCTGCTGCGGATATTCAAGCTAAAGCTGAATCTGAAATTTTACAACCGTTGATGAATAAAATAAAATCTCAATTATCTGGCAAAGGTGTATCTGATGCTGATATTGACTCAGCATTACAACAATGTGCTTCTTACGCTTTGTCTTATTGCACAGAATGGGCATCTACGTCTAACAATTACGTTTACACAATAGACGCTGACAAGCTTATTGATAAGTTTGAAGAGGCTGTAAAAGAAATTGTTAAAAATAAAGGCTATGCGGTATAGCAAAAATACAACGTTAGTATAGTTCAAATTTCGATGCAGGGTTGTTATATTAGTATTATATCCCCATTGAAAGGAACGAATATGTCAGATGCTATGAGTGCAATAAACTCTCAAATGGCTTCGCAAACAGCTAGTTTGCAGATGGCTTGTATGGCGCTTGGTATGCAAAAACAACAAGGCGCAATTGCTTTGCAGTTGCTACAAGGAGCAGCTCAGATGATGCCGCAAGATCCTTCAACAATTACAGCGGCACAGTTGCAGTCGCCAATTGATATAAGAGTTTAGTAAAAAGCTGTTCTTTTAAAGAACAGCTTTTTCGTTTAAAGAAATGATTTATTATTTCTGTGCAGATATATAATTATCTTATTATTAACAGAAAGAAAGTGTGTGTATATGATTAGTTTGAATTCTATTTCAGAAGATTCTTCAGCATCTGCTAGCATGAGCAGCTGGATTGCAAAACTGCAAGAAGGTAAAAAAAGTACTCAACAATTGCAGATGGATATGCTTGATAGTGCTATTGAACAAATAAATAAGCTTCAAGAAGCAGCGTTGGAAAAAGCAGAAGAAAAAAGAGAAGAAGAACTCAAAGAAAATCAGAAAAATGAAAATGCAGTTGAAGTTTCTGTTTCTTCCGTAAGCGTATCATCTACATCAGATGTTGCTGAGGTTGAACAGTCATCATCTGTTGAAGTAGAAGCATAATTTAAAAAAATCTCTTCTTAAACGTTGACAATCGTTGTACAATTATATAAAAGAAGGGATTTTTTGTTGGAAAATATTGTTGAAATAAAAAAGATTTTGGAAGAAACGGAAGAAAAATGCCGAAATTGCTTTAAATGTCCTTTGGGTAAATCTAGAACAAAAACAGTTTTTTCTGCAGGAGTTCCTAATGATAAGCTTATGTTGATAGGCGAGGCTCCTGGTTATTGGGAAGACCAAAAAGGTGAACCGTTTGTGGGAAAAGCAGGACAACTGTTAGATAAGATATTTGCTTCTGTAGGGCTGTCTCGTCAAAATGACGTTTATATTTGTAATACATTAAAATGCAGACCACCTGATAATAGAAATCCGTTGCCGGAAGAAAAGGCCGCTTGTAGAGAATATCTGGATGTGCAGGTGGATTTATTAAAACCACGCATAATTCTTTTATGCGGGAATATTGCTGTTCAATCATTTATTGAGAATGCACGCGGCATAACTAAAATGCGAGGACAGTGGTTTGATGGCCCTTATGGGGCTGAGATGATGCCTATTTTTCATCCCTCTTATCTTTTAAGGAATGATTCTAGAGAAAAGGGAAGCCCTAAATGGCTTATGTGGCAAGATATTCAAGAAATTAAAAAAGTTTATGACTCTTTGTAATCTTTAAAGGACTGTAAAAGATTTTTCTGAATTTCTTCAACTTTTTGCATTGAGATTAATGTAGGATAGTCTTGTATTATTTTATCTACAGTTTGTTCTGTTATTATATCGTTACGAAGGTCTATTGGCCTTGGGTTTGTTATACCAAAAACAGAATAGTAATCTTGGAATTTGTAGTTTTTTCCATAGACTTTTTCTGACAGTTGAATCCATTGATTAGGTATCCCAAGAGAGTCTGCTGCAATTAGTCCATGCATTGCTGATGAAAATATAACTTTGCATTCTGCAATTTCCTTAAGAACTTTTATTGGGTGATCTTCAATGTCTATCAACTTATATTCAGGTAAATTTATATTTTTTAAATATTCTGAATTTTTGTCAACATAGTGAAGTATAACTCCT
>CALVEI010000012.1 GCA_944326515.1 Candidatus Gastranaerophilales bacterium
TTTAACATTTTAAATTTATTTTGCCCGAAATAATCAAACTATCTGTAAAATATAATCAAACCATGTGTTCTTTTATATACATGTAGTCATACAATGAGAGCCACCTTAAATGGTGGCTCTTAGATTATTTAGTTTTAATTTTGGGACACCTTATTAGAAGATGTTTCTGCCATATACATGTTCATGTACAGTATCTTATTTGCAGTAGCCTTGTCTAAGTTAATAAACTTAAGACCTGCTTTATCTCCTGTTACTCTTACAACTTCCACTTCAGGAGAAGCTTTGATATTGTGATAATCTAAGCTAATTACAAATTTTTCTCCCTTAACAAGCGAACCGTCGTGAACAACAGCAAGACCGCCTCTTGATATGTTTTCAATAGCTATAATACGTTTACGCTTTTCTTTTTCTTTTTTATTGGATACCATGACATATCCGTCACCTTTAGCTATTTCAAACCTTATTGAATCACGTTTAGTTGGCTTGTAAGTTGACTTATCAATATCAGCAAACTCAGGTGTAGTTGTTGTTTTTTGAATTTTGTCATCTTTATATGTCAATCTATAGAAGCTGTTTTCAGTTCTAGGAAGGACAATTACTTCATAAGGGTTATAATGAACAACTGGAGCTTTAGTTTCCAAAGCTATAACATTACCCATATTTAAGGCAAATGAACCTGTTAATTTTGTGTATAGCTGAGAAGTAACAGGTATACCAAAATCATTTGCTATATTTCTATAGTAATCGTTATCAACAATAGTTAGCCATCTGTAGCCGTTTGCAGTATCAACAAAGTGTCCGCCACCTTGACCACCTCTGTTACCATTTCTAAATTCAGCATAATTAGTAATATATCCATCTGATATATGTAAATTCAAATCTTTTGTATCTACATACGCATTATCAGAATAGAATTTCAACAATTCCATACCACGATTATCAGTAGGTGATGTACTTGCAGAATTCAATGATAAAGTAACATCTTTTGCTTTGTATACTGTTTCTTTAAAACCGACAGGGTTATTAAATATTGTCATTGTTTGTTCAACATCTTGAGGTTTATAGTTTCTGTCAGATTCTTTTCCACCGGCATTAACAACATCATCAGGAGAAACACCTTGTATATCAAATACAAGTTTGTCACCTTTTCCTACTGTGTTAAAACCTGTAGCTTTAAGATTCTTTTCAGAATCAGGATTCATATAATCATTAGCATATAATCTGCCATCTGTAGCATCAAAACCATTTGGTCTATTTTGATTAGACACAACAGAACTAGCTGCATCATAAGCGTGAGCAATAATGTTATCAGCTCTCAATGTTACATCAGGTTTGCCATTGCTTTGACCTTTTATGTAAGCATTATAGATATTAAGAGTAGAGTTAGCATCATTCGGATTAACTCTTGTATCAGGATTAATATCCAATACTCTTATATCTACAGTTTCTGGAGCAACTGATGTAATAGTTATTCTGTCGTGCGGATAAAGAATATCATCATCAGGCGCCATATTTGTAACTTTACCCAAATCATATATAGTCAAGTTAGCACCTTTAGAAACAATTTCTAAGTGTTTACCAGCTGTAATTTCTCTTATAATAGCATCTCCAGTCAATTCAAGTCCCATATTACCGCGTTTTGTAATAAGTTGCCAGAAATTATCATTATTACCCATACCGCTGATATAAAGATCATTTTCAGCCATTGCACTTATGGAACCATTATCAAGTTGATAATAAGTAAGCTTATTATCCTTAACACCAATATTGTCACTAGCAATCAATGAAATATTACGTCCGGTCACATTCGCTTTAGATTTATCTGAAGCTGCATTAATTATAGAGTAACCGCGGAAATATGATTCATCAGCCGGTGTTGGATTTTGATCGGCTTGTTTCCAATCTGCTGCAGTGAGCATAACATTTCCATCTGATGTAATGTTGCCAACTTTCAAATCAGAATTTTTAGCTCTGATATTAATTAATGCATTGCCGTTATTAGTTGCATTTGCATTAACAACACCGTTAACTTTAACATTGATTGATTCTGTATAATCGCGAGTTGAAGCATTAACCCCAAAGCCTGACTCTTTTCCTTCAAGAGCATGTGTATCGGAGCCAATATTACCGTCAGTTACACTAAGATTTAAGTTACCTGATGAAGATATCAATGTTTTATAAGCTTTATCAGGTTTACCCAAATCATGATTTTGATTTTTATTTTGTATATCAGGATCAACTACTCCGTTAAGAATATCACCGTTAACCTGTGTTATTGTTATGCTTCCATTTTGGGTATTAATATAGAAATCATTATTACTATCATACTCACCAATTGAAATGTCAGAATTTTCGTTAATTATTTCAATATCTTGTTTGATAGCAGAAATGATACCTTCAACGGCTATACCAATTTCTTTAGTTCCTTTGTTAGAAATAGATATTTTACCATCATTGTTAGTTATTCTACCTGTTGTAGCAAGTATAATCGAAGATGTATCAGCATCGCTGTTATTATTAATAACTGTCTCACCTTTCTTATTTTGTATACTTCCAGCCAAAGAAATACCTAAAGCACCTTCATTATTAACTGTTAGCTTACCATTATTGTTAATAACCTTTGACCCGTTTTCAGTTACAATTCCTGAATCGATATTTTTGTTATCAATAGCAAGATTTCCACCTGCATTTTCAACAAGTGCGGTATTTTTCAAGGCAATACCATCATCGCCATCATTATCTATAGACATACCGCCTTGATTATTTTTAACAGTACCAGCAATAACAACACCACTTGCAGCGTTTGTATTGTCTATTACAGTATTTCCTCTGCCAATATTGAGAACTCTACCTAATACAGACAATAACCCTTCACCGCTGTTTGATATTTTCATATTATCAACACCAGTAGCTTGTGATGTATTTTGTACAGTTGCTGTTTTAGTTATATCTAACGCACCTTTTGTATTGTTGATTGAAATAGCAGAATCTGCACCAGAGTTTGTCACAGAACCACTTATTTCAGTTCCGCCTTCTCCAGTATTTGTTACAGTTAAGTCTGTACCTGTATTTTCTATTGTTCCTGACACAAGTAATTTTCCACCATTATTTGTAACAGTTGTACTGCCTTGTGAGTTTTTAACCTCGCCAGATATTGTAGCACCTTGACTACCTTCATTAATCAATGTTGTATTACCGGATGCGTTTTCTACGTTACCTGCAATACTAATACCGCTCGTTGTATTTGTATTATCTATCTTTGTATTACCTTTACCTTTATTTAGAACTTTACCTAATATAGACAACAATCCTTCACCGCTGTTTGATATTTTCATATTATCAACACCAGTAGTTTGTGATGTATTTTGGACAGTTGCCGTTTTTGTAATATCCAATGCACCTTTTGTATTGTTGATTGTAATAGTAGAAGCTGCACCAGAGTTTGTCACAGAACCACTTATTTCAGTTCCGCCTTCTCCAGTATTTGTTACAGTTAAGTCTGTACCTGTATTTTCTATTGTTCCTGACACAAGTAGTTTTCCACCATTATTTGTAACAGTTGTACTACCTTGTGAGTTTTTAACACTACCTGAAATTGTAGCGCCTTGTTTTCCATCATTTTTAGCCGTAATATTTCCTGATTTGTTTTCCACAGTACCGGAAATAATTACACCGCTTTCTGCATTTGTATTGTCTATTACAGTATTTCCTTTTCCTAGGTTAAATACTTTACCTAATATAGACAACAGTTCTTCACTGCTGTTAGATATTTTCATATTATCAACACCGGCAGTTTGTGATGTATTTTGGACAGTTCCGTTGCTTGCAATTGTCAAAGCTCCATTTGTATTTGAAATTGATACAACAGAATCTGCACCAGAGTTTGTCACAGAACCACTTATTTCAGTTCCGCCTGTACCGCTGTTTGCTATAAGAATATCATTCCCTTCGTTTTCAACTGTACCGGAAATAGAAAGTTTTCCTGCATTGTTTGTTATAGAGATATTTTCTACAGTATTATTTATAACGCCACTGATTGCAGTACCATTAGTGCCATTGTTAGTTATAGAAACATTTCCGACCTCACTATCAATTGTTCCTGCTATAGTAACACCTTGAGAACCATTGTTTGTAATCGTTGTATCTCCGTTAGAAGCTTTAATGATACCGTTAACTACAACACCTGAATCTGTATTGGCATTTGTAATATTAGTGTTTCCATAGCTTTCTATCGTTGGAACAACAATACCAGTTTCATCGAGTTTCTTAACAACTTTTATACCGTTTTGTCCATTTATATTTAAAACACTCACAGAATCACCATTATTGAACCCTAGGCCATTTTTAATCGAGCCTAAAACTTCAATGAAACCATTTGATTTTATTGTAGTATCAGCCAAAAGGCTTCCTTGATTAGTAACATTGGCAATAGTGCCTCTATTATCAAATGAACCATTCATTCTGTTATTTTCAAGAGTATTTATAACAAGCTCTTTGTTTGTTTGGTTATCAATTGAAACTGTTGCATAACCGTCAGTATAAGTAACACTACCGTTACCAGTTACTGAGCCTTTCAAATTTACATTTCCTCCTTCTTGTTTAGTATTAAACACAAGGAGCTTACCGTCTTTATAAAGTACTTTAATGTTATTTGTATCATTCAAATATGGAGACTTGTCGCTACCGCCAAGATTAACCATATTCTTTTCACCAGTAGTAGGATCTACTACCAAGTTGTTTAACATATCATCTGTTATGGTTAAATTTCTATCGCCATAGCCAGCCTTTAATGTGCCGTCAATATTTATACTATTTGCAGTTATATCAATATTTTGACCAGCAATAATTCTATCACCTGCTTTTACATCGAATGATGAATTAGCACTATTATATGTAACATTACCTTGAGTTGCTACAATATCTTTTGAATAAACTGAAACAGGAGCATTAAACTCTATATTTCCGCTTTCATTCCATATATCAAACAAATCACCACTAGCAGTAATAGAACCATTGAAGATAATATTAGAAGCAATAGAATCTTCTAAAGTAGGATTCATATGGTCGTAATAATTATTAATTACAATACCATCTATATCCCCCTCAGTTTTTAAATAAACGTTATCATTTACCGGGGTTGATGAATTAGCCAGATAATTATAGTTTGTTCCGCCAATAATAAGACCTGCCAATGAATAATTATCTAAATTGATATTTTTAAACACTAAGTCTATATTAGAATAATTATCAATACCAAGACCAGCAGTTACAAGACGGAATTCACCACTACCTTTGACGTCGGCTTTTGTAATACCGTTTAACTGGATTTTAGCATTAGGTACAGTAAGATTAGCAAACTCAATTGCTGCTTTTTCTATATTTAAATCAGAAAGCGGATTATCAATCAAATAACTAATTTGATTATTTACTGATGTAAGAGAATTATCTAAAGAGTCTCTGTTATCTTGATATCCTTTATTTACACTTTCAAACTGAGCTATAATTGACTCTATGCTGGTTTTACCAGATTGTAAATCATTTATAGCGTTATTTTTAGCTTCGGTATCATTTCCTAGAACTATTTTCCCGTTATATAAAGAGTAATCATAACCATTTATTGTTTCAGTTGAAAATTTACCGTTTGCTGTATTATAAGCACTTTCAATTGCGCTTACTTTTTTGTCAAGGTTTTCTTGGCCGTTAAGAACATCTGTTGCAATTTGTTTTATGCCGGCAGAATTTCCATCATCATCAAGTGTACCTGCCTTTTCCCAAATTTTATCAAACAATTCCTGAGATATCTGGTTCTCGCCTGAGCCTACAACGGCACCTTGCACTTCTGTTTTAAATTGGTTTTGAGCATCCGTAATAGAAACAGCATCATTAACACTGTTTAATAAATTTGTAATTTCAGTAAGTTGTGCTTTATAAGTATCTATCGCCGTTTTATTAGCAGTAATTTGATCATCAAGTTGGGCAATTTTTTCTTCTAATTTTTGAGCTTCAGATTGAAGACCTTCTATTGTATCTTTAGTTAAATCCTTACCTGATATTTTAGTAGCATCAACAACTTTATACTCCTCATCTTTGATAAAGCCTTTTAATTTTTGCATATCGATTTTTCCGTCTTTGTCGATATACATATATCTTTGAGCTGAATCTCCAGCTTTTATCACCCCATCCAATTGAAGAGCATTAGTTAATTTATTGTCGATTCTAGAATATCTATTTACAGTATGGATAGGAATACCAAAAACAATTCTACAGGTTAGATCTTCTATCATATCAGATGTTAATTGACTATTTCCTGCTGAATAATTAACTATAACATCCTTAGATGAAATTATATCTGCATTTTTAGCAACATTCATATTATTATTAACAGTATAATTAACATAACCATCAACAGCTGATGTCGGAATAGCAGCATCTACTGTTACTTTAACATCCTGGTCTAAAATGTTTATTGATTTTTTCATAAAATCAAATTGTGCTAAAGTACCGGCTTTGATGTGTCCTTGATTATTCAAATTATTATTAACGTTTAATGTGATTTTAGCCGTACCATCAATATCTCTAAAACCAAAGTGATCAGCTTTCAAATTAACATCGTTTTTAAGGTTATTTGACGAATCAAGTGCTATATTTAGTGAATCAGCACTAACTGTTGCATTATTTAAGACATTAAAATTATTGTTATTGGTGACAGTTAAATTAGAATGACCATCGACATTTGCAACAAAACCTGCTCCACTGGCATTTACGCTTTGACTAAATGCGGAACTTGTATCTACATCGATATTCATATCAGAAGTTGCGGTTATTGATGAATTATTAACATTAACCTCAGATGTTTGAGCAACAGAGTTGTTTATTGTTGTTTTAGTTTCAGCTATACCGCCTTCAACTCTTATTGTATAAGCGATATTTTCATTGTTTTTTGTCCCAATATTCGCTGTTGATGAAATATCAACATCACTTGCCTTTATATCTGAACCATTTTGAATATTTACTTTTGAATTTGACGTAATATCATTGTGCAAGCTACCACCTGAATGAACAATAACTCCGCTTTGTGTTGATTTACGCTTCATTAATACTTCATTAGAATTGTTTGCATCAAGCTTAAATTTACCTTTTGAGTTTATTTTGGCACCGTTAACATTTATATTGTTTGATGCATTTACTGTGTTACCCGAATTACTTTGAGAGATTGCAAGTACAGCGCCACTTTTATCCCCAGTTACAGATTCTGCTGTATTACCTGCACTTGCCAAAACCGTTAAACCATTATCGTAGTTTTCATTCGTCGCATTAGCCGTAATGTTAACGTTTGAATCACCGGTTGTTGAAGTTGTTATTTTAAAATTATTAACTGAAACAATTGCACCATCATTTGATTCAATTGAATTATATGTATCTCTGTTTACGGTTGATTTAACATTCATATCCCCCATTGCAAGAGTTCCGCCGACATTTATTGTCGTATCTGTATCAACAGAGGAAACAGTTCCATTTACGGCAGAACCCACAAGACTTATTTGCATTTTTGATATTTGCGCATTTGTATCGGCATCATCATTTAATTCAACAACTGCATTTTGAACTATTGTGTTGTTGCCTGAAATGTTGATTGTATTGCTGCCTTTAACGTCTGCATTCATGTTCAAAGTTTGAACACTTACTGCACCAATGCTGCTGTTGTTTGAACCTATAACAGCATCTCTGTCAGCTTTAGATTTAATATTGAGGTTATTTGTCGTAAAATTGCCAGTATTTAGCTTAGCTTCAGTTTTTGAATTAACGCTTGCGTTAAGGTTAGTAACACTCACATCTGCAAGTGAAACAGCTGATTTTTGAGATATAATCTCAGCTTTTATAGAAGCTGAATCATTATTATTAGATTTTTTTACGCCAGATAAGATATTGGTTGTGCCTTTATTATTTACTGCTATTTTGGAATTATCAATTCCAGCTATGAACTCAGAATTAACAACAGCACCTTGATTTGCAACATCAACACCAATTATTGAATAAGTACCAAGACTCATAGTTGTTGTAGCATTAACTCCATCAGATGAAGCAATAATATTCATATTGTTAGAATCAATTGTACCTGTTGCATTAATCAATGCTTTAGTAATAGCATCTGATTTGGTTCTATTTACAGTGACATCAACAGTTAAACCACCAACAGCCTCAGTATCTAATTTTGATACCAAATTGCTTGTATTAGATGATTTAATGTCTACATCATTTGCATCAATATCAACCTTGCCTGAAACTAATGCTTGAACATTATTTGATGTTTCTGCTATTGCTACAGAAACATTAGCCCCAACACCTGCGCCAAGAACACTTAAGACATCAACATCAATATTATCATTAGAATTTGCATTTACTAATAAATTACCCTTTGAATTGATTGTAGCATCAGAAACTTTTGCAATAGTTTGGGCCGCATTATTAAAGTAACCAACTCCGCCTTTTATTCCTACTGCCCCAAGAGTAGCATCAACAACATCAACTTCAGCTTTTATATTAGATGCTGCATCAACTTTAACATTACCAGCATTAGCAGTTACATTACCACCAGAAATTTCAGCATTAGTTTTGTATTTCATATTAGTAACTAAAACACTAGCACCAACAGCGGCAAGACCTGCACCAAGGCTGATATTATTTGAACTAAAAGTATCGTCACTGTAACCTTTTAATTCGTTTGATGCAGCAACTTTTATTGCATCGCCGTCAGAATTTTTGCCAGTAGCAGCAACGTTACCGTTTATATTTGCTTTTGTACCATCTTTTATAGTTTCGGATGTTAAATTATAAGAAGCAGTCTTTGTTTGACCATTCTTTTCATATTGAATATTATTTGAATTTCCATCAATTTTAGCAAGAGAATCTTTAATTTTAGATGACTCAAGTTCAGAAGTGTCTGAAAAATCAACTTTTCCACCTATTGAATTGACAACAACATTTGCAGCAATGCCAGCAACACCACCAACTGCATTAGCTATAGAATTGTCCATTCCAATTACAGAATCTGCTAAAACTTCAACATTTTCTGCATTAATTTTTCCGCCTTGCGTAGTTAACAATTCAGATATCACGGCATTGTTAATCACATTTACATCAACACTTGCACCAACAGCCTCAGTACCTACAGCAAGCAAACCGAGTTTGTTATCAACTAATATTTGATCATTAGCTGTAACACTAACCTTATCAGATGCATTCATCGATTTGTCTTTAGCGTCAATATATGCCTTAGTTGCATTTTCAATATAATTAACTATTGTGTTAGAACCAACAGAAGCACCGAACTTAGCAACTGAAACCCCAATATTAGTATTTCTAAGATTTTCGTCACTATCAGCAACAACTGAAACTGTAGAAACACCATCTAAAGATGTATTATCAATATAAGAAAGTAAATTATTTTCAAATGAATTTACAACTGTATTAACTACAGCACTAACACCTGCACCAACACCACCACCTATGTAAGCATTATTGCTTATATTGGTATTTTGCTTAGCAAAAGAGGACACACTACCCCCTTGTATAGAAGAATCGGCAATGTAAGCAGTTACATTGTTATTAATAACATTAACAAGAACATTCGCTAAAACATTTGCACCAATACCAGCTAAACCACCGGAAGCCAAACTGTCAGAAATATCAATATCTGATTCAGCATTTACTGATGTAGATTTGGCCTTTGTAATAGTTGTTCCATTAATTTTTGCATGAATATCATTATCAAAAATGTTAGTAACAGTATAACCACCGACAGAAGCACCTGTTCCTGCTCCAGTAGCACCAATAATACCAGCATTAACATTAGCATTAGTTTTAGCAAAAAGTGAAGTTGCGGCACCATTTACAGAGCCACCTTCACCATTTACAGAGCCACCTTCAATTTTTGCTTCTGTTTTACCAGTAAACTGGTTTACTACAGGAATTACGTTAACACCGCCACCAATTGCAGCAACAGAAGCTGCAGCCAAAATATCATTGATATAAACAGAATTTATAGCATTTAAAATAACGTTTGAAGCATTTTCAATATCGGTGTCTACAACATGAGCTAATACATTATTTTCAATAACATTAGCATTTTCAACAGCACTTACTGCGCCGCCTGTTACAGCAGCAGCAATACTAAATACAACGGTATTTAAGTTAAATATGTCATTTGCAGAAACATTAACATCCCCATTTTTAATTGTAGAATTTTCAACAACAGCTTTTGTCGTACCAGAATAAATATTATTTACACCGGTAATTCCAACACCAGCTGTACTGCCAAATGTAGTACTAATCACAGCATCATAAGTGTTCATTGAAGAAGTAGCATTAACATTCAGACCTTCCGTAGAAGAAACTACTGCATTATTTACATATGCGCTTACAGATGTTGATACAACATTAGCAATAACATTGGCACCAACGCTTACTCCACCACTACCTGCGACATTTACTATACCAACCAAAGGTAATAAAGCTGTCACATCGGAAGAATTTATAGAGTCTTTTCCAAATAAAGAACCAATACCAGTTGTTTCTTTATCTTTATTAAAATCATTGTTGGCTTTTACATCAATCTTGCCATCAGTAGTTTTAAGTGTAGTATTTTCAACACCTGCATTAACCTCAGATGCCATTGTATTTGAGATAGCTACACCATCTACAGACACAGCACCGCTACCAGTAATCAATGCAATATTGGCTTTGAAGTTTTGATTATTATTTGCAGAAATCAAAACATCATCAGCAACATTGATTTCTCCAGCTTTTTGACCATTAGCAGCATTTTTACCAACAACAGCATTTACTTTATTAGCCAACACATCAACATAAACAACACCGCCAACGCTTGCTCCGCCAGAAGCACCAACACCTATATTCACAGATTCTACATCCATAGAATCTGTGGCATCTACAGTTAATGTTCCATTAGAATCTATATTTACACCGTTTCCGATGTATGCATTAGTTGTATTTGCTACAATATTTGAGTTGATAGAACCATTGACAGAAGCCGCACCTGCCCCACCAACAATAAACATAATTGATTTGTAAACCTGAGAAGATTCGGCATCTACATTTATGTTACCAACGTTTGAAGCAGTAGTACCAATACTTGCCCCATTTGCAATATAAGCATTAACATCGCTAACATTAACATTAGAGAAGACTGAACCACCAACAGCAGCTGTTCCTGCTCCAGTAACGTTTCCAACTATTACATCCGCAACAGTCTTATTCGAAGCCAAAACGTCAACAGAGCCGGCATTTTGAATTTCGACATTTGAGCCAATATATGAATTCACATTGTTTATAACATTTTTAGAAATTAAAGATCCTGACACACCTGCAGTATTACCACCAGCGATATCAAAGGTCATATCCCAGTTTTCAAAACCATCAGAACTAGCAATATCTTCACCGGCTTCAACTTTTTCTGTTAAAGAGCCTAAAGTGATATCAGATGGATTTTCTGCACCAAATATATTTTTAGCACTAGCTTCAACTTTTATATTTCCACCCTTGGAAATTGTAGTATTGTCAACATAAGCATTAACATTTTTAGTGTAAACATCAGCTAAAATAGAACCACCTACGCCAGCAGAACCTCCTGTCGCAGCAATCGTACCACCTCTACTTCTAGATTGTGTATTATCTGATGCAACTACATCAATATCATTTGCTGAAACTGTAGATTTTTTTACACTGTCTTTATCAATTTTGGCAGTTGTAGTATTACTAACAACATTCACACCAACATTTGCAGCTGCAGCAACTGTACCAGATCCAGAGATTGCAGCAGCAACTGGAATAATATCTATATTGCCATCCGAAGTTGATTTAACAGTTAATTTTCCTGTTGAAGTCACATTTGAACCCAAAACCTGAGCAGAGTTATTGCTTAAAAGTGTGTTAGATAGAACGTTAGCCCCAATAGTTGCAACACCTGCATTAGAAGCAGCACCTACAACTGTAACACCTTGAATAGAATTATCATAATCTGCGATAACATTTGTTGTTGCAGCACTTGTTACATTTGAAGAAATAATTGATGCATTAACATTATTTTGAATAACATTTACAATTCCGTTTACAGAAACTGGAATACCAGAACCTGTCTGAACTCCCATATTTGCAGCTAAGAAATACAGATCCTCGTTATTTTTAGCATTAACATCAATAGAATTTGCATTAATATTAGAATTATTTTGTATTGCCGCTGTTACAGTATTATTAATAACACTCACAATTGCCCCGATACCTACACCAACACCTGTTGAAGCAGTAGAAAAGCCTAAGGCGCCAGCTGTATTAATATTTCTGAAATTATTATTCGCAAAAACATCTAAATCACCTGATGCAACAATTGTAGAATTATCAACAATTGTAGAATTATCAACAATTGCAGAAACCTCATTTTCAATTATGTCAGTGGCCATAGCACCAGAGAATGTATAAGCACCAGTAGCCCCATTTACAACTACACCACCTACGCCAACAGATACAATATCTTCTGTTAATCTAGAAGCATCTTTGTTAGCTGCAACTGAAACGTTATTTAAGTTATTCAATGTGGAAGTTTGAATTTTTGCTTCAGTATTTTTATTGATGATATTTAAATTACCACCCATGCCGGCACCAACAGATGTCGAACCACCTTTGCCTGCACTAACAGCCAATCCACCTGCACCTTTATATGCAGTTGAATGATTTTCTGCATCAACATCAACATCAATTTTTCCGCCCGCATTATTTGAAACAGTGGCATTTTTAATTGAAGCAGCCACAGTATTTTCAAGAACATCAGCATTGAATGAGCCACCGGCTACTACAGTTGTTGTAGTATCATCTTTATCTTTTTTACCTACTCCAACACCAATTGCAACCTGAATATTATCATTGCTTTCATTAGCCTTAACATTCAATTTATTGTTATCTGTTAAGTTTTTGTTGAATATGATATTTGTGCCATCGATATTTGTGCCATCGATATTTGTGCCATCGATATTTGCGATTGTTTGGTTAGAATTCTGAATAAAATTAACAGCAGCACCAGCTCCTACAGTTGCCGCATTAGCAACACCACCACCAATATTCAAAGATTTTGTAGTCTGGCTTGCTTCCACATTTACGTTATTACCAACATTAATTGTAGCATTACCAATCTCTGCCTTTACAACAGACTCGTTAATTTGTGTATTAACAGAACCTGCTGCTGCAACAGATATATTGCTTCCCTGACCTTTAGAGGCATCTAAATTATCTAAAGAGCCAGCTTCTTTTCCTGTAGAACCTTGATATTTAACATCATTGCCATTAGCGTCCTTTAAAGTAGTTTCACCTGACACTAAATTTTTGCTATCAGAATCAACCTTATAATCCTTACCGTCTACAGAAATATTTTTGTCTGTAGATACAGAAGTGTCAGTGGATGTTGAAGCTAATTTGTTTTTTATTTTATTGAATACATCTCCTGTTTTTGATAATGCAGAATTCAATATTCCACCTGAAGAAGATTCAGGCTTTTTAACTTTAACACCACCAGCGAACGCACCAGCAAAGGCTAGGTTAAGAGATTGAGTTCTACTATCAGCATTTACAGTTAAACTATCATTTAAAGTTATTTCGGCACCATCAGCAATAGTTGCAGAGACCGCTCTATCAAACAAACTAACATTTACAGACGCTCCAACAGCTCCACCTGATGAACTGCTTCCACTACCACCCTCTAATTCTTGCTCAGAGGTTGCACCTGCGAATAAAATATTAGATATACCATCATTTATAGTTGTTGCTTGTTCGTTTAAAGACAACAAACCTGATGTTTCATCAATTCCACCAAAATTACTAATAGTAGGAGAAGACAAATCAGGATCAAACCCTACATCAAAATTTCCATCGGTAGGTAAATCATCCCATATTTTATCCCAAGAGAATAAATTATCCTCTGCTTTTGCAATCTCATTTAATTTTGCACCACCTACTTTAACATTTAAATTATTAGCATTTATTAGTGCTTTTCCAACAGAAGATGATGTTGTACCATCAAAATTTTGTACTGTAACACTACCTGAAATAGAAAAACCATCTTTGCCAGATGCCTTGCTGCCAGTATTTACAACAGTAACAAATTGATTTTCAGTTCCTGATAGTACATCAACATTACCATTTGCGCTAACCTTAGCATTGTCATCAATCAATGCTTTTGTATTGTTAGTTACGCTTTCAACAATAACATTACCGCCAACACCATTTGCACCAGATACTGCACCCGAAGGCAAAATCAACAATTTGTTGATATCACCTGCTGCGTTGTACTGAACAGTTTTATTAGCAGCATTAACTATAACATCGCCACCAGACACATCTGCATATTGACCAATTTGTGCAACTGTATCATTTTTGACAGCTGAAGAAATCACAGAAGCTGACAATCCCATACCCTCTGTTGTTTTTGATGTAGTTGCCGCCCAGTTATTAAAGAATCCTGCTAAGCCTTTAGAATCTTTGACACTAGTTTTAAATCCTGTTAAAACATTACTAATATCGGCAGATACTTCTCCAACAGGGTTTGTTATACCTTGTAAAAGAAGACGAATATCCCAGTCTTCACCCCATTCTGCTTTTATATTTCCAATAGCATCACTAGGCAAATTCGTTAAGTCGTAGCCAGTTTGCAACAAATTCAAAATGAATTCTATTGTTGCACTGTTTCTAGGCAATTCAGTTGTGGCGTTTACATCCAACTTATTATTTGCAACAACTGTTGCGTGATTTGTATCCGTACCAGATTCAATCACAGCTTTTGTTGAATTGTTCTGTTCATTAACAATAACAGCAACACCTGGGTTCGGTATAAAGCCAGATACACCGGAACTTCCACTACCGTCTTTTTTACTTTCAATTTTTACATTAGACGTCGCATTATTAACTGTTAAATCTATTGTGTTTGCATTGACCTTAACATTGTCAGCATGTACAGATGCATTTTTACCAATAGTTGCATTTGTATTAACATTAGAATCATTAATAACTGTTGCAACACTAACATTTGGCAAACCTGATGTGTCAATAATAGGTCCATTGCCGCCCATATCCAAAAGTCCAGCAAATTTATCAACAACTTTGGATAAAATTTGTGATTTCATTTTATCTATGAAATTTTTCTTAGGTGCATCCGATGTTACATCAGCCTTTGCAATAGTAGAACCCATATAAAGATTTTGTGCGTTTACAGACACACTACCTTTATCGTGAGTGTTAATTTTAGTGTCTATTAATGCACTGGTATTTATATGAGTATTATTAATATTAACAGCAACTGCAGCACCTGAATTTGCATCAGGGGTTATATTAGCCAAAGCTTGAACATTAGAAGATATACTTGAGTGATTAACCGCATCTACTTCTACATTAGCAGCTTCGACAATAGCTCCAGAATGTATTGCAGCAGTAGTATCAGCTTCAACTTGATTAGCCAAAATTATAACTTGGATATTAGGTATTCCTACAACTTTGTCAATAGTTGCGCCAATAGTTGAAGTTGGATTTTTTATCTTAATACTATGAGCATTTTGTGATTGAGCGTGTAAATTTAAATTATTGCCTGCATTAATTTTTGCACCATTCATTACATCAACAGACGAAACAGTCTTTGAACCTAATGCATAATAAAGTTCTTGAGTTGTATCAAGACCAGGTGCATACTTAGAAGCTGATTTATATAAAGTGTTAGCAACTGCATTTGAACTCAAATTAACATCACCACCGGATATTAATTCGGCCCCAGAATTAATATTTACAGTAGCCTTAGCTCTTGCGCCTTCAAAGTCAAATTTTTCACCAGTAATAGCACCTTCAATCATTTGTCCAAAAGAGCTAGTAAACATACTATCCAAAATAGTAGTATTTGTTGCAATGTAATCAACTTTACTTGTAGCACTTATATCAATACTATTAGATGCTTTGAGAATTGCGTTGCTTATATCCACGGTAGCAAAATTAGTATCATTGTGAGCATTTGCATTTGTAGCATCACTTGGAATTGAATTTTGTATTGTAGTTTTTAAGACAGAAGTTAAATAATCGCCATCAACGCCTAGTTTTTGCAGTTCTTCAGGAAGTAAATTTTTATCAAGCCAATTTCCGGTGTTTTCATCGAGTAAATCTTCAACTATATATTCTTTACCATATACAGAAATTTTTTCTACTATGCCTGGATTTACAGCTTGTTTAATGGATTGAGCTTTAATAACTATATTACCGTTAGGATCTTTAGAAAATCCTGAACCACTTTTAATATCATTACTTACAAGTGCATCAAAAAGTTTGCCAGCAGCCTCTGTTGAAGCAAGCTTTGCATTAACATTTTGACCGCCGTTTGTAACTGCATTATTGTTGACACCAGCAAGAATACCGGCTTTGTCGCCTGTTGTTTGACCAACAACAACTTTTTGAGCCATTAACTCAACATCACCTCTTGCAATGATTTTGCCGTTAATCTCAATGCTTTTATTCATGTCAGAAGCTTTTAAGACCTCTAAATTATTATTATGATCATAGCCTCCGCCAATGAACTCATTTGTTCCGGTAGAAATCCCTGTGTTCTTAACATAATCCCAATACCCTTGTTGTGTAGGAGAAATAGCAGTTAAAGAGCCAACATTCAACACCCCTGAAGCACCAACAACCATGCCCTCGGGAGAAACAAATATAGCATGACCACCTATATTGCCATTACTTAAGACACTGTTCAAAATACCATTAATTATAATTTGGGTATCAACAAGGTTAACAAATTTGCTAATATCACCGCCATTTTTTAATGCAAAAATAAGATTTGCAACATCTCCCTCAGAAAGGTTAAAGTTAGTATAATGCTTAAAACCAAAGTCACCACTGTTAAAATCTGGTCTGATATTAAATTCTGTATTATGTCCGTTATTAATCGGATTTGATTCAATATTACCCGGAATGCTACCGGTAATATCTGATGCAAATGCAGGCAATACCATCGTTTGCTGCATTAAAAATAAGAAAGTTAAAAATGATGCAAAAAACTTCTTAAAACAAATATTTTTCATACAAAATCCCTATTTTATAACTTATTAAACCAGTTTAAATTAACCCCAAAAGTGTTTCAGCAAATTATAACAAATTATCACGATTTCTTTAAAAATCGTTACATGCTATTACAAACAACAAGTTTTAAGTTAGTATATACAAGTGTCTCTGAAAAGAAGTGGAAAAGGGTTAATGCAAAAACATATAAAAAGTTTTATCTTACTTGCAGTATTTATATCAGTACTGTCGTCTGGTACTGCAAATGCAGAACCAATTGGTGGTTATGTTCCTGCTGAGTTAAATTATGGTGGAGCATTGATGAATCACGATATGATGATGATCAAAGAAAAACAACGCCAAAGAGACGAAGCAGAAGATTTTCAAAACTTCCAAGAAAGAAAAAAGAACAAAAACAAAAAAGAAAGTGTTATAAACGACAATTCTGACAGCACTGAAAAAATATACGATGAAGAATCATCTAAAAAATTAAAAGAAGAACACCAAAAACTACAAGAAGAAAAAGCTAAAAAAAAATCTTTTTTTAAAAGAAAAAAAAAGAAGCAAGACTCACAACCAGAAGAATCTACCAATTCAGAAATAACAGAAAAGACAGAAACAACTACAACGATAAAAGCTAAAGTTGATAAATCTCCAATGCAAGACGGAAAGGTTTACATAAGAGCAGTTGCTGTAACAAACTCTAAAATCCTGTCCGACATGGAGATTCAATCTTTAACAGACAATGTTATCGGCAAATATGTGACATTTGATGACTTAGAAAAGCTCGTTGTAGATTTCAACTATATTTATGCATCAAAAGGTTACGTAACAGCTAGGGCATTTTTACCCCCGCAAACAATAGAAAACGGCGTAGTAAAAATAAATCTTGTTGAAGGTACAGTAGGTGAAATAACTGTGTCTGATAACAAATACACGAGCAGCAATTACGTAAAAAAAAGAATTTCTGCTAAAAAAGGAGACATATTTGAAATTGTCGAACTTGAACAAGACATACTTAAGTTCAACAAATATAACGACGGAATAAAACTAAAAGCAAACCTCAACAAGGGTAAAGAAATTGGAACAACTGATATAAACATAAAAGCAGAAGAAAGATTTCCTTTCAGAGTCACTGCTCTTATGGACAATGCTGGTAGAAAAACCATTGGGGAATTAAGAGGCGGACTTATGGCACAAGCAGATAGTTTGTTCCATCAAAGAGACCGTTTAACATTGGGCTCTTATGCAAGCAGACATTCTGTAACGCCATTTGCTGACTACAATATACCTGTTAACAAGCATGATGGCAGAGTTGGATTCTTATTTTCTTCAAGTTACGCACAAATTGGAGAAGGTCCTTACAAAATATTTGATATAGAAAGCCGTTCATTCAACTACTCTCTATACTATACTCACCCACTTATAAGAAAACCAAATTTCGAATTAAACGGTTACGCTGGTATCAACTACAAAACAGCTGCAACAGCTTTTGGTGGATATACAATTAACCGAGATAAAATATCAAGCGCAGAGGTTGCCTTAAATGCCAGATACGACACTAAACGTGGTATTTGGTATTTAAATCAAGGTGCATATCAAGCGTTTCCTATTTTCGATGACACATCAAAATACTTCAAATATACAGGTAGTTTGATAAGATTACACGACTTTGGACACGGTATTGTCGGACAATTCAGAGGTATGTACCAATTTTCACCTCAAGATGTAATTCCTTATATAGACCAATTCCAAGCTGGTGGTTTGGCGACAATAAGAGGTTACTCAGAAGGTCTTTTGATTGGTCGTTCTGGTTACATAATAAGTACAGAACTTTTATTCCCAATTGCACCGCAAAAAATCTCAGTTAAAAAGAAAAACGAAAAAAGAGAAATACCTTTTCTAGGAAGATATGTTAAAGGTATTGTATTTGTTGACCACGCAGGAATTTATCCTTTTAAAGGAGAAGGTCCGGGAGCACAGAGTTACAATCAAAGTGACTATATGTTGAGTATGGGTCTGGGTTTAAGAATTACATTACCGGGTGACGCAACAGCAAGATTATATTGGGGTTGTCCTTTAATGCATAACCCTCATGAAACTTATTACAGAAACCCACGTTTCAGTTTTGAAATATCACTTTCACCTGATATAGATAGGATTCTTAAATACAGAAAAAGCCTAAAAAATAAAGAAACTTTGTAAAAATATATTACAAAAATCTAGTTTTGTGCAATAACATAAAACCAAAAACTTTTTATATAACTATCAGTTAAAAATACTGACATTATGTTCATTTAGAATGGAAAGGGGCGAAGAGCCCCTTTCTTCTTAATTAAATTAATAATAGAATTAAGACATGCGCCCAATTTTGGCTTATAAATATTTTTATAATAATATATAAAATATGAGTCAAGATTTAAAAAGAACATTATCTCTCCCCGATGCTATATCTATCGTTGCTGGTTCAATGATAGGTTGTGGGATATTTATAGTATCAGCAGATATTGCAAGACAAGTTAACTCCGGATTGTTACTCATAATAATCTGGATATTAGCCGGTTTTATAACTCTTTGTGGAGGTTTGTCTCTATGCGAACTCGCATCAAATATAACAGATGAAGGCGGACAATACGTATATTTAAAAAAAATATTTAATGAAAAAATTGCATTTTTATATGGTTGGACATTGTTTCTAGTAATTCAAACAGGAACAATCGCAGCTGTATGTGTTGCTTTTGCAAAGTTTTTCGGTATTCTTGTACCTTTTGTAAGCACAGAAAATTTAGTATTACACGTTGGATTTTTAAAGCTATCAACCCAACAAGTTTTTGCAATTTTTACAGTAATATTCTTAAGCTACCTCAATTCACGAGGTATAAAATACGGAGTAATCACCCAAAATATATTTACAATAACTAAAGTTCTTTCTATTGCAGGGTTAATAGGCGTAGCATTATTGTTTGGGTTTAATGCAAATACACTTCATATGAATTTTCATATGCCAATACAATTTAATTTTCAGCTCATAAACACAATGGCAGTTGCAATCGTAGGAGCATTATTTGCATCAATAACTTGGAATAACATAACTTTTATAGCAGGTGAAGTTAAGCACCCACAAAAAAATATTCCTAAAGCTATGATTTTTGGGGTAGCTCTTGTAGTCTCATTATACTTGCTTATGAATTTGATTTATCTAGGTGTTTTGCCTTTTGAAGCTATACAAAATGCACCACAAGATATAGTTGCAGCAAGAACAATTGGAGAAATTTTCGGCAATATAGGTAGAGATGTTATAGCAGTTATAATAATGATTTCAGCATTTGGTTGCGCAAATGGAATGATATTAACAGGCTCCAGAGTATATTACAAAATGGCAAAAGACAGAGCATTTTTTAGACCATTGGCTTTAATCAACAGGAAAACAAGAGTTCCTGTGAATTCATTGTGGGCACAATGCATATGGATTTGTATATTAATATTATGGGGAAACTATTCAGAGCTATTAGATTTTGTAATATACGCTTCTCTTATATTCTACATTCTTGTTACTGCCGGTGTGTTTGTGTACAGAAAAAAATTCCCTAACGAAAATAAGAAATTTAGAATTAACAACTTTTTCCCAATAACATTCTTAATCATTGCAAGTTACATTGTAATCTGCTTATCTATTTATAAGCCTTTATACACAATACCGGGATTGTTAATCACAATCGCCGGCATTCCTGTGTTTAAGATATGGAAAAATAATAATAAATAATTTACTCGATTATACGTTTCTCATAAATTTTGGTGGTTTGTATGCATCTGTATAGAAATCAAATCTAGCAGATTCGTTTGCTGAATTAGTAGATTTTACATCATTACTTTTTGATGACTTACTTTCAGCATTTTCTGTAGGTGCTAACTTACCAGCTTTTTTCATTTCATATTTTTCAAATTGAGCTTTAATAACGTCAGCTAAAGGTGTAGCAACACTTGGAGTGATTACACGTTTGCAGATAATTTGAGAAGCGACAAGTGTTGCGATAACTGCAAATCCTGCTCTTGCCCATTTACTAGACGTTTTACCGAGAATATTTTCTACTGATTTTAAATCGCAATCAATATTTTTTGCTTTCAATTTATTATACAAAGCTTCAGCAGAAGATTTGTTGAAATATTTAGCATAACGTTTGTTAAAAATATGATCAGAAGCTTTTTCAATCAAAGGTTTTGATAATATCGGAACAATAACGTTAACCAAACCGTTAGATAAGTCAATAGAAGCAACGAAAGTTCTTTTATCTTCCGGAATCTTTTTATTGTGGTAACTTTGAGTTGTATAATAGTAACAATTCAAAGCATCCTTAGTAACTGTTGAAACTAACGCCAAAGTTGCAGCTGCCTTGGTTGGGTTATCAGGCAACCACTTTTTCATAAACTTAGTATTGAATAAGTTGTTATATAAATTTCTACCACTAATTACAGGAGCCATTATTTAGCCTCCTTTGCTTTATCTGTATTTCCATTTTGGTCTAATCCATAAAGTTTTGCTTTTGAAGCAGCTTTTGCTGCACTGAGTTTCGGGAAGAATTTCTCCATAATTCTTGGGTAAGACCAATTAAGAATACCGCAAGTAATCGGTAGAATTAAAAGACCTACAATAATACCGCTTCTATCCTTCCAACCTTTTAATTTAGCTTCAGCTTTATTTATGCTTGTTGTCAAATATTTTTTAATTAAAACGTTTCTTCTTGCAGCCTCAAATGTTTTACCGTGGTCTTTGATACGATCCATTGATTTTGCATTTTTAATTTTATTAAATACATATTCATATATCTTATCATCTAAAGTTTTTGCATCTTCAGCTAGTTGAGATATTTGCTCATATTTAGGTTGTAAAGAATTCAATTTCTCTTTGTAAATATTTTGTTTTGCAATTTTAACTTCATTTTCTATCTGATTTAGAACACTTTCAGGAGAAGCCGATGTTGCAGAATGTTTTTTCATTGCTTCTACTCTAAATTGTTCAACTTGTGCCTGCATATCATGCAAGTGAGATGAAACATTGAACTTAACCTTAGCTTCCATATCAATACATTCGTTCAAATCTTTGATAGCAGCTTCTTTAGCAATTGTATCTATCGTTTCTCTTACATGTTCAAAATCAAGACCTTTGCTTGAAATTAAAGACTTACCTTTCTTAGCTAGTTGATCAACTGAATCAATATGTTCAAGTTCTGAGTCAGTAAATGCAAACTTATCTTTCAATACATCTTTAAAGAGAGCTTTTGTTTTTGCCTCAACAGCAGAAGGTTTAACAACATCAGCCATATCAAGCTTACTGATATCCATTGTTTTTCTTAAGCGTTTCAATGTATCATAGAATGCCTCATCTTGAAGACTTCTTACTCTATTATTAATCCAAACTTTTTTCTTTTCAGGTTCAACATTACGTCTCATACAATCAAACTTGTAGAGTTCATATTCTTGTTTAACTCTTGGCAACAATGTAGATCTTGGAGGTTTAGCACTTAAATCCATTTGATCAACGCCTAAATAAGCAGCATGTTTATCCAACCACTTATTGTAGTTAGACATAACAAAAACTTGTGTTCCTAATGTAATACCTGCTGAAATAGGCTGTCTTAATGAGGTATAAGCTTTAGTATTTTTATCCTCTTTTGATGCTGGGTTAAAAGCAATAAATACAGGTGCAACAAATGCAGTACCAAGAGCTGTAACGGCGTTATTTAAGTTTTCTCCGCTCTTTACATACATATCCATCAACATCCTTCTTGCGCCGCTAGAATTATCGTAAATTGCGTCACTTAACTCTCTGATTTTTGTATAATTTCTTGGAATATAAGCTGCGCCGAAAGAAGGCTTACTTACTGCAGCACTTTGTGCCTTATTCCCCAAACAACTGTTGTAATGTCCTTGAACTTTCATGTTCCCACCTTAAACACACTTCCACATGTACTAAAAACTGTAAAAATAAAAATTGCGCAAATACTCATGCTTTATTAAGAAATATAAACTTAATAATTTACAAACGAATAGATGACAAAAAAATAATAACGCGAACAAAAAATCATGCATAATTTTTTATAAATATTTTTTTGAATCTTTAACTTATATTAAAAAAAGTATTAAATTATCTTAAATTTCTTTACTAATTAATTTTTTTAAAATAGTATAGGTATTAAGTTATGGGGAAATAACCTCACCGATATGAAGTTTAGATTGAAAGAGGTCAAATAAGTGGAAAATTTCGGACCAGATATCTTCGGAAGAAGAGACAAAGAACAAGATATGGAAACTCCGCAAGTATCAAGTGTTGCAGATATTAAAGTTATCGGTGCCGGCGGCGGTGGCGGTAACGCTGTTAATAGAATGATAAAAGCTGGTTTAACTGGCGTAGATTTCTGGGCAATGAATACTGATGCACAAGTATTAAAAATGTCATTGGCTGATAACAAAATTCAGCTCGGTGGCAAGTTGACGGAAGGCTTGGGTGCCGGCGGTGATCCTTCAGTTGGTGAAAAAGCAGCTGAAGAAACGAGAGACCAAATAGTTCAAGCACTTGATGGTGCTGATATGGTATTTGTCACAGCAGGCATGGGTGGCGGTACAGGAACTGGAGCAGCTCCTGTCATTGCTAAAATAGCCAAAGAACTTGGCGCATTGACTATCGGCGTAGTTACAAAACCTTTTAGCTTTGAAGGTAAACGTCGTATGAACCAAGCAATGCAAGGTCTTGAAAAATTAAAAGAAACCGTTGACGCTCTTATAGTTATACCAAACGACAAATTATTAGAAGTTGTTGAAAGAAGAACAACAATGAAAGAAGCCTTCCAAGTTGTTGACGAAGTGCTTTTAAGAGGTGTTCAAGGTATATCTGATATTATCACTGTACCGGGATTAATAAACGTAGACTTTGCAGACGTAAAAGCTGTTATGCAATCAAGCGGTTCTGCATTAATGGGTATAGGTAGAGGTACCGGTGAAGGCAGAGCTATGGAAGCTGCCAAGTTAGCAATCAATTCACCATTACTTGAAACTTCTATTAATGGTGCATCTGGTATCATCATGAACGTTACTGGTGGTTCTGATATGACATTGCATGAAGTTACAGAAGCAGCTCAGGTTATTCATGACGCTGTTGCTGAGGATGCAATCGTTACATTTGGTTCTGTAATTGATGACAGAATTCAAGGAGAAATTCAGATAACAGTTATAGCTACAGGTTTTGAGATGAAAGGTGTAGAATCACAGCAGAAAAAAGAAATTGCTAAATCTTTAAGTGCAGCTGATTTCTTCTCTGCTTCATTCAATACAGGTTCTTCAATGAACCAACCAGCTGCACCTGCAACTGCTAATAATATTCCTCAACCAAAACCGGCTATATCGCCACAAAAAACGCAAAATGATTTGATGAGTATTATTGATATACCACCATTCCTTCAAAAATAGCCAAGAGGGATTTAATAAAACGAGAGCCTTGGATGTCCAAGGCTCTCGTTTTTTCTAAAATATATAAAATATGCTAATTTTGTATTTCACGAAAAATTTTTGAAAAATCAAAATAGCATTCTTTAACCTTTTCTTTTATTTGTTGCGATTGAATTGCAAGTAATTTTTTAAAGTATTCATCAAATTTTTCTTCATCGTTAAGCAATGAACAAGGGATAGAAAAACGTTCAGCAATTTTTTGAACTTTTTGATCATAGCTAAGAGCTAAAGTAGGAATACCATATTTCAAAGCTAAAAGGCAAGCATGATATCTCATTCCAATAAGATAATCTAAATTAGAAAATGACTGTATTGTTTCGTCTATGGTCAATGCGTTAACCAAAACAGTTTTTAAATTTGGATTAACAAGCTTAAGTTGTGCTTCAAAATGTTTACACAAATCTAAATCTAATGCATCCTGAAAAGAATATATATAAATTTCTTTGTCAGCAAAATTAGCGTTAATCTGCCTAGCCAATGCAAATAAATACTTTTGAGACAGTCCCTTCCAGCTACGTAACTGAACACCTACTCGATTCATTGAAACTTTTTCTTTTAGATCGATGTTCCAAACAGGATCAGATACCAAATCAGCCTTTAATCCCCATCCTCGTAGCAAAAACAAACTTTTTTCATCTCTTACAGTTATGTATTTGCAATTTTTCAATATTTTTTTTGTAAAAAAACGCCCCAAAAAGTTTTTAATAGGTCCAATACCTTGAGCAAATATTATTACATCTTTTTTATAACTTAAAGCAGTATATATAACCCATAAATAATAAAAAAGACTTTTTAAACTTGTAGCATCCTGTAAAAGACTTCCACCCCCACTAATCAAAACATCAGATTTTTTTAATACATCTCTAACTTTGGAAAAAGCAAAAGTATTAACAGAGCCAACACCCAACTTAGACGAGGTTATAGCAGGATTTTTAGAAAAAACTGTGACATAATAATCACTTGCTTTTAACTCTTTTGTGAGAACAGTCAATATCGCCTCATCACCAAAATTTTCAAAACCATAATATCCTGAAATAGCTATATTTTTCTTTGACATAATTAATCTTATACCTGCCCATAATATGCTGAATATACTTGATCTCTGTACGGTGTCGATTTTATTGCCCCCATGCCATGACACTGTATTGCAGCATCGATAGCAGCAAGCTTTGCTGCCTCAATTGGAGTCATACCAGAATTCAAACCATGCAAAAAAGCACCATTAAAAGCATCACCTGAACCGGTTGAATCAACAACTTCATCAGTTTTAAATTCAACAAAAACAATATCTCCTTCAAAACCTATAAAATATCCCCTATCTTTAGCAGATTTAACAACTACTTTGTTAATACCCTTATCCCAGAAATATTTTATACATTTGTCAGGAGAATCAATATCAAAAACTCTGATTGAATCATGTTCTAAACTCAAAAATATTATATCTATATACTGGTAAATTTCCTCAAAAGCATCTTTTGCGTCCTCTGTACTCCAGAGTCGAGAATCATAATTTACGTCAAAAGCGGTACACAAATTATTTTCTGAAGCTATTTGAAATGCTCGTTTAACTGCTTCTCTGGCATTTAACGAAAGTGACTGGGTATTACCAGTTGTATAAAGGACATTTGCTGACAATATGTATTCTTCAGAAATATCCTCTAAAGATAACTTTGTTGCTGCAGTCTTTTTTCGATAATATACAAACTCTTTATCAGAATTTTCAGGGTGCCCAATAAAGTATATACCATTAAATCCATCTATTAACTTTACTTGAGATATATCAAGCCCCTCTAACTGCCAACTTTCAAGTAAAAATTCCTTGAAAGGATCATTACCAACTCTAGTTATATAGCCAGTTTTTGATCCAAGTCGCTGAGCAGCAACAGCAGTACAAAGCGTATCCCCTCCATAATATTTGTTAAAAGCCTCTGCATAAGCAAGACTCATATCTGAAGAAAGCTCGATAAGACTTTCGCCAATTGTAATTATATCTAAATATTCACCCATAGTAATCTTTCCTAAGAAGAATTTATCACAAATATTTTAATATGTAAAAATATAAATATTAAGAAATATTACAATTGTATATACTAAAAAAGCAATTTTTCATCAAGTATATACTTTATATATATACAGAGAGCAAGTTATTAAGAGAGGCAAACTATGACACCGCAAGACAATAGCTTAAGAAAATATAACTACGGTCTAACCAATTCAGGTCAGCCTGCTAATAACTTTAATAGACCAAACGTTACCAACTTCAAACCAGAAAGTGGTCGTTTGTATCAAACACAATATGAAAACATAATGACTTCGTCTCCAAAAGTATATTGGAATTCATATAATACTAAAGACCCAATTTTAAATTTTGGCTCAACTAGTACAGATATAGGCGGGGCCGGATTCTTAGAAACCATGGGCAAAATTGCATCCGGAATCACACTGTTTGGCGGTATAGCAATGACCGGACTAGGAATAGCTAATGCAGTGCAAACAATAAAGGCAGCAAAAAATAATCAACAAGCAAACGGAACAAATAATTTCTCAAGAAAAGAAAATAAACTCATCGATAAAAACACTGTAAACAGCGATAGTGCAATGAATGCTCTAGATTCTGCAATTACAACAGCAGAAAATCTTGATGAGTCAGTTTCTCAAGAAACCGCAATAAATGCAGGAACAAATTTAAACAATGCATTAAATGAAGCAAGAAGCGTTGTAAAAAATGCTAAATTGGAAAGACAAGAAGCAGTAGAGCACAAAAAAACATTAACAAACGAAAAATCTGATTTAGAAGTTAAACGAGACGGATTAAAGAATGAAAAAACCTCTTATGAGAATGAACTTGCTGCATTAGAGAAAAAAGATCCTTCAGAATTAACGGAAAGTGATAAATCACGAATTAATGAACTCAAAAAGCTTATAAAAGAGCAAGAAAAGAAAATTGAAGATCTTGAAGAAGAAATTGAAAAAAAACAATCAAAAATAAATATAGAAAATGAAATAATAACAAGAAACACTACAACTATTAATAATCTTGAACAAAATATTGCACAAGGTGACAAACTTGCAGCAAAATTAAAAAAACAAGTTGATGGAAGTAATCAATAAACAAGTATTGTACTTAATACTTGTTTATTTTTTATAATAATTTGCAACAATAGCTTATATTTAATTGTATTTAATACATTTTTAATATATTCTTTAATAAAAATATTTTACAGTGAGTATTAAAGAATATGGAATTAAACAAAAGATTTATTGTTGATTTGTCACAGGCTAAAACACCTGCTGATATAGTTTTTGAAGTTAGTAATATTTTAGAAAACCCAGAAGCTGCTAATAGAAAAATTTGGCTTAAATTAGGTGATGTTTCACTTAATCAATCACAGATTTTAAGTATAAAATCATTGATAAGCAGTATTAATTCAACATTGTCATTGATTGAATCAGAATGTTCACAAACAGAATTGGCAGCGGCAACACTGGGCATAAACACTAAAGACGTTGAAGAAGAACTTCAAGCAGAATTGAGCACTCTAGAGGCAGAATCGCCTAAAGATGCACCTTCTGAACAATATATTCCGCTAGTAGACTACAAAGAAGAAGATACAAAAGAATCTGAATGCGAACAGCAAAAAAATAAAGAAATAGTAGATGAGAACGCACAACAAAAGAAAGAAATTGAAAACAATCAAGATGCGCAAACGACACTAAATACAGAAGAACAACCAGCTGAGTCTTCAGATACGAATCAAGAAGAAAATAAAAAAGACGAGGAAATACAAAACCAATTAGACAGTATATTTGATTCCGAAGTCAAATTAGAAAACATACTTGCAGACGATAAAGATATTACAGAAATGCAAAACTGGCCTTTAACAAAAGAGGCTGAAGACGATTTTGAGATACCTGAAGAAATAATGACAGACGAAGATTATGCAATTCTTCAAATGAATACTCAATATCACAAACAAACTGTTCGATCAGGTCAAGTAATTCAATCTAACGGTAATGTAGTAATCATAGGAGATTGCCATCCGGGATGTGAAATTCACGCAGCTGGAGATATTACAGTGTGGGGCGTATTAGGCGGTATTGCCCACGCAGGTTGTAAAGGTAATACCAAAGCCAAAATCAGAGCCTTGACGTTAAACGCAATTCAACTAAGAATAGCTGATTCCTACGCAAGACGTCCTGATCACATAAAAAACATATATGTTGAAAAATCTAACACCTTCACACCTGAAGAAGCAAGATTTGTCAACGGAAGCATCGTAATTTTAAAAGTAAATGACAGATAATATAAGTACAAGATAAGGAGTGGCGTATGACAGGGAGAGTAATTGTAATTACTTCCGGCAAAGGTGGAGTAGGTAAAACAACTACTTCAGCAAACATAGGTACAGCGCTTGCCAAAAATGGAGCAAGTGTCGTTTTGATAGATACAGATATAGGGTTAAGAAACCTGGATTTGCTACTTGGTTTAGAAAATAGAATTGTTTATACGTTGGTAGACGTTGTTGAAGAACGATGCAAATTAAAACAAGCACTCGTTAAAGATAAAAAGAACCCTAATTTGTGTTTGCTTGCTGCAGCACAAACAAGAGACAAATCTGCAGTTGACGCTGACCAATTAAAAACTATTTGCGAACAACTTCAACAAGACTTTGATTTTGTACTTGTTGATTGTCCTGCAGGTATAGAAGAAGGCTTTAAAACAGCAATATCAGGCGCATCAGAAGCTATTGTTGTAACAACTCCTGAAATGTCTGCCGTAAGAGATGCTGACAGAATTATTGGTTTATTAGAAGCAAAAGAAGAAATAAAATCTTACAGACTTCTTGTTAACAGAGTGAGACCAAATCTTGTACAATCAAATGATATGATGAGCGTAGATGATGTTGTTGAAATATTATCTTGCGATTTAATAGGTGTAATACCTGAAGATACAGGTATAATTACATCAACCAATAGAGGTGAACCTATTGTTAACGACGAAAATTCACCTGCAGGTAGAGCATATATAAATGTAGCTAAACGTATTAACGGAGAAGAAGTTCCTTTCTTAGATATTAACGAACCCAAAGGCTTCGATGCCTTTTTAGCTAAGGTTAAAACTTTTTTTGGTATTAAAGGATAAGATGGAGCAAAAATAATGAGCGAAAATATTTTTAGCAATTTTTATAACAAAGTTTTGAGTTTTTTTCAAAACGATAAACATGAGGGTGAATCCGCTAAAACAAAAGCAACCAATAGACTTAAATTAGTCTTAATGCAAGACCGTTCAAACCTTGATGGTGCAACAATGCAAAAAATGCGCGAGCAACTTATTGCTGTTATATCTAAATATATAGAAATAGATAAAGACGCATTGAATTTAAATTTGGAATCAGAAGGCGATGAAATTGCACTTATGCTAAATATACCAGTTATAAGAGCAAGAACACCCGAAGAAATTGATGAATTAGAAAAAGCCGAAGAGGATGCAAAAAAAGAAGATATTAAAGCTGCTATAGAAGCTGAAATAGCTGCATTGTCAGAAAATATAGAAAATGAGGATGAAGAAGTCAAAGAAAATAAAACTGATTCATCAAATGAACAAGAAGAATCTGACGAAAACAAAGAAGAATTAATAGATGAAGACATAGAGAAAAATTCAGAAAAAGAACCTTTTACAGTTGATAATGAAAATGAAGCTAAAGAACAAAAAGAAGAAAGCAACAGTAATGTAGAGACTTCTAAATCAACTGATAAAAACAATAAGAAAGATAAAACAAAAAACCACGAATAATATATGCTATACTTCTACTATAAGAGATAAAGGTATGATCTATAATGTCTAACGACAATCACCAATCACGCATAAGAAGCGCAAACTCAGCAAGAGAAAAGGCTGCTAACATACAGTTCTCTTATGATAGTGAAAAGTTAAAACAAGAAAACAGATATAAAGTACAAGGACAGGCATTCCCAAAAAACACAAACGGTTTTAACTGGGGTGCCTGTTTGCTTACTCCAATATGGGGTTATTTTAATAAAACTTATGTTGCGTGTTTTTGGATAGTTCTTGCGATAATTCCTTTTGTTGGAATTATAATGTCTTCGATATTTTCTTTATACTGTGGGGCAAAGGGCAATGAATGGGCCTGGAAAAATAATGATTGGAAAAATATAGAACATATGCATTATATCCAAAGAAAATGGGCAATAGCAGGATTACTTATTAATATAATATCTTTATTTCTAATATTTGGCAGTATAGTTAATCAAATCAATACTTTACAAAGAGCTGGTATATTGTAAAACTCATTTTATTGTAAATTTATTTTAAGCAATAAAAAAAAATTGCATAAATATAAAAAAAATGGGTATTAATTTAAATAGATGACACTTTGTACAATTAACTATGTTATTATTCACATAAGTTAGAAAAGAAAAGAAAAGAAAAGAAAAGGAGTTTATATGGATTTAATTACAATTTTAGTAGCAGTTGGCGTTTTATTAGCTCTAGGATTATACGCAGTATATGTTCAAGTTATAAAAAACAAAAACTCTGTTAGAGAAGCTTTATCAGGAATAGACGTACAATTAAAAAAACGCCACGACTTAGTTCCAAACATATTGACTATAGCCAAAAAATTTATGGAACATGAAAATGAAATTTTCACTAAAGTTACAGAATTAAGAACGCAAGCAATGAAAGCACCATCTGGAACTAAAGCAAAATTTGCAGCAGAAGGTATGCTAGACAACTTAATGAGCCAGTTGATGGTGTCTGTTGAAAACTATCCTCAATTAAAATCTGATGCAACAATGACACAAGCTATGCAAACATACAATGAAGTAGAAGAACATATTTCAGCAGCAAGAAGATTTTATAACTCAGCCTTAACACAATTAAGAAACTCAGTAATGATTTTTCCTGGCTCACTTTTTGCCGGTTTAGCAGTAGAAGAAATGCAATACAGCTACTTTGAAGCAACAGAAGCAGATAAAGCACCTGTTGATGCATCTGCTTATCTATAAAAACAAAACGGATAAAAAGTCGGGCTTTTAGGCCCGACTTTTATTATGTCAAACGTGTTTATTTAATTTGTTTGCCCAGTTTTAATAAGATTAATGTATTTATCTAAAGCACCGCCTTCGTTATCCCAGCTAAAGTCATTTTCCATAGCTGTTTTTTGCATTGCTTTAAATTTATCGTGATTATTGTAATAAGTGTCAAGCCCTCTTTCAATCACATCACAGAAAGCGTCATAGTTGTTACTAAAGCCTCCACCATACAAGAGTTTTTTGTCTCCTGTTTCATCAAAAAATGCTTTAGTTCTAAAACCATCAACACCATCTTTAACAGTATTAACAAGACCACCTGTAGAAGTAGCAAGAGGCAATGCACCTTTGGCCATAGCTTCTAACTGAGTAAGACCGCAAGGCTCAAATACAGATGGAACCAAGAACATATCCGCTGCAGTAGCTACTAAATTTGTATTCAAGAAGCCATTAACTAGAATTATTCTCTTACCAACATTCGGATAGTATTCTGTCATATAGTGCTTGAATTCTTTTAATTTATCGTATGAAGCTTTTTGAGAAATTGCACCACCGATAATAAATACAGGTAATTTTTCTTCAGGAGTATTTTTATTGTGTTCTGCAAACTTCCACATAGCTTCTTTAAATATAGAATCCATACCTTTTTGTGGATCAACACGTCCAGAATATGCAATAACAGGTGTGTTGCTAAAATCATTTTCTTTTAATTCGGTTCTATCTGCCTCAAAAAGCATATATCTTCTTGAATGAGAAGGATCTTCGTTATAACCAAGATACCTTTCTCTTTCAATAAGCTGTTTAAATACATTCATAATAGTATTTTTGTTTTGAACTTTTACATCAAGAGATTTTGAATCGTAAGCTTTTAACTTAGTATCTTTAAAATCAATTTTTGGAGCATTAGCGTCTGACAAAGTCATATCTTTTTTAGTTGCATCCCATAATGATTTCATATTTTTATCTGTTGGCTCAATCAATGATTTAGAATATCCGTTAGTAATTGGTGTTAATGTATGTCCAGGCCCATAGAAACGAGCTTTCATAAGATCCATCATACCTCTTGCTTTTTCATTAGAATGAACGAGTTCTTGAGCATAGTATTCAGAAACAGGTACAACTCTGTCAACAAGTGACATACCAGTTTTTGCAGAGTTGAAATTTGTATAGCGCATCAAAGCACTCTTATCTTCATCAAATGCTTCATTCCAGCTTTTTGAATTAGGAATTATATCTACACCATAAGCGCCAAACAACGTACCGAAAATATTTTTTCTTGCCCAATCATTTCCATCTGTCGCACCTTGGTGCTCACAGTTGTGAGCAATGTAGATAGTTGGTGTTTCATCAAAATATCTTCCTGTTTCCTTAGATATTACACCTGTATCAGCTTCAGCATTAGCTGTATAGTGCATCATAGCAGCCAATGAACCTGCATGCCAGTCATTTAACAAGACAGTGTTCGGCGCATCTATACCTTTAAAGTCTCCTTCTTTAATGCTCTTCATAAGTTCATAAACACCTTTTGAAAAATAAGCCATTCTGTATACTGGATCAGCAAATTCAGTATTTGCGTATGGGGTATTATTGTTAGTTGCTTTTGCATCTTTATCAAGAATATTAAAGAACTGATTAAATGTTGTGAATTGTCCGTTTGCATCATCACCATATTCAGGAACTTCTAAGAAGATATATTTTGTTGGTTTTGGTTTATCAGACATCAACTCAGTAGTAAATATTCTCACATCCATATCTTTCAAACGAGTGTTGTGAGGAGGACCAAAATACATAGGTACGTTAATTTTACCTTCATATTTAACTTCTCTTTGTTTTTCACCTTTTTTACCGTAGTGATAAATATATTTGTTATCTTTTTCGTTATACTCTAATCTGTATTCTTTACCATTGACATACATTGGAGTAACTACAGACATAAAATTCTTTGAATCTTTATTGAATTTTTTATTGAAACTATTAGGTAAATCTGCTGCAACTTTTCCTAAACCACCGTCTGACTTAAATTCATCAGTTTCAGCTGTCACCATCCAAGCATTAATATTTTCAATTTTAGGCCAAGGACGTGTACCATTAATTCTTGTTGAAGCTTCATTGTAAATCTTGCTCTTAGCATAATCTGATAATGTAGGAGCAAATGTATCAACATCAAAATCTTGACCATAAGGTTTTACCAAAGTTTGTGTCATTGGAATAACCGGAACAAATTCTTTATTATCAGCGCCATGTCGTGTTGGAGCATAACCAAAAGAAACTATAGACTTATTTTGATTAGCCATTAAAGCAAGAAAATTTTCCAACAACTGTGGATTAGAAGCATCCAATTGCGCTGTTTGATTAGTTTTTTGTTTGTCGTTTTTAGAGTGCAACTGCACTTGACCTAACTTAGGTGTTAACACTTTTTGAATAGTTGCCATTTTTTCATTCCTAATTTATATATATTCTCTCAGTAATTGTTTTAATACTCCTAAAAATATTTTTTGTTAGCTTAAATCAGAAAACTAAATAAAAGTTACAATTTTTAATAATGTGTTAACTATGATAATATAAGTCTATGACTTTGGCAGAAACTTTACAAAACAAAATAAAAATTTTAACTGGAGATATTTTTGGAGGGATAAATTCTGCAATTATAACACTTCCTCAAGCTTTGGCCTTTGGTGTAGCAACAGGTTTTGGTGCCGGAGCTGGTATATGGGGTGCAATCATTTTATGTTTTGTTGCAGGGATGCTTGGTCCAAGAATACCAATTATATCAGGGACTACAGGCCCTGTCGCTATCGTCGTTGCATCAATGATGCTGGCTCTAAACAACAATATACAAGCAGCAGTAACTGTACTATTAACAGCAGCGTTACTACAGTTATTAGCGTCATTAACAAACCTGCCAAATATGGTTAAATATGTGCCATATCCTGTAATATCAGGATTTATGAATGGAGTTGGAATAATAATTATAATTCTTCAATTAAATCCTTTAATTGGTCATAAAGCGATGCCTTCTACTATAGCAACAATTACAAATATAAATGAAAGCATACATTCTCTGAACCATTCTGCTTTATTTATTGGCTTAATAACCCTTGCTATAGTCTTTTTAACACCGAAAGTAATAAATAAAATTGTGCCATCACAAATAATTGCTCTAATTTTTTGTACTTGGCTTTCTCTTAAACTGGGATTGAATGTAGAAAAAATTAACGAAATTTCTGTTTCTTTCCCAACACTTGTTGCTCCATATTTTGACTTAAGCCACGTAATAGAATACCTTCCATATGCATTTACAATCGCAATAGTTTTTTCAGCAGAAAGTATGTTGACTGGGCTTGTAACAGATTCTTTAACAAAAACAAGACATAACCCAAAATTACTTTTAGCTGCACAAGGAATCGGAAATATGATATGCTCACTAACCGGTTCGCTGGGTGGTACTGCAGCAACAATGAGGACAGTTGCAGCAATTAATGCAGGAGCAACAACCAAAATTTGTGCAATTATAAATCCATTACTTTTAATAGTTTTATTATTTAAATGTTCAAATTTTGTAGCAGAAATACCTTTAGCTGTACTAGCAGGTATTTTAATAAAGATAGGCTATGACATTATTGATGTAAAACTACTAAAAGTTTTAAAGTATGCACCTAAAGATGATTTGTATGTTTTATTTTTAGTGTTTCTGCTAACTGTATTTTACAACTTGATTTTTGCGGTAGGAGCTGGCATAACGCTATCTGCGTTGTTATATGCTAAAAGAGTTGCAGATAAAGCAAAACTTGTACATAAATCAGTCTATGACAAAGACATAATGGATATGGAAAAACATCTTGAAGAAGATTATAAACACAAAATCAGAGTTGTGCACATTAGCGGACAATTTTTCTTTGGTTCAGCTACACAGCTTATTTCAAAATTTGAAGATATGCTCGGTACTCAATATTTGATTTTAAACTACGAAGCAGATGACTTGTTAGATATATCAGCAATATTTGCATTGGAAGATATCATACTAAGACTTCAATCACAAGAGGTTGAAATAATACTTGTTATAAAAAGTGAAAATGTATTAAAACAACTGCAAGACCACAAAATAGTCGCTCAAATAGGAGAAAAGCAAGTATTCTTTACAGAGCTTATGGCAATTGATTACGCTAAAGATCAGCTAAAAAATCTATAAAATCAATATCAAAATATTGTTCAAATCCCATTTTTAGCGCGCAACAAAGCTGCATATAATCAACATCAGACAAAATATCTCTTAAAAGACATATCTTTTCATTACAAGGTTTTTCTCCAAATATATTTTCAATTGTTGATTCATTGTAATCGAACATTATAGAGCCATGTTGTAAAATATATCCTTGAGAACGAAATTGCGCAGAACCAACAATTTTTCTAGTTTTGTAACTTAAATCAGCACCAGTAGAGAGCGACATACAGTATTCAAATTTTGTTTTTGCTTTCGTTTCTGTGGGAAAATCTACATCAAGACCTAAAGATTTAAATCCATATGCTAAAGCAGAAGATATTTCTTTATATGATTCAATAACAGTATCACCGTGCTTTAAAAAAGATGTAGGACATACAAAAGAATAAGTCAGCTCATTGTCATGTAATAAAGCACGACCACCGGTAAGTCTTCTAACAATATCTATATTATTATCCTTGCAAAATTGCTTGTTTAAATGTTCATCACTTTGATTTCTACCTAAAGAAACACAAGAAGGCTTCCACCCATAAAATCTTAAAACAGGTAAATTTAAATTATTTTTGATAGCATAGTTTAATATTTTTTCATCCATATCCATATTGTATTCACCAGTATTAACAGAATATGGAATAAAAAACCCTTGCATATGACCACCTTTATAAAGTAAAAAACTACAAATCCAATATTTTTTTTATTGCTGCAGGTATACAATCAATCAAATCAGTTGAAAGAACACTGTACTGAGTTAATGTTTCAGAAGCTATTTCACCACAAAGGCCGTGCATATAAACTCCAAGTATAGCGGCTTCTTTTATCCCAAGCCCTTGAGCTAACAAACCTGATATTATTCCTGTCAATACATCACCACTGCCTGCTTTGGCTAAAGCAGAGTTTCCACTGGTATTTATAAAGACTTCTTTTTCTTGCGTAGCAACAACTGTATTATGACCTTTCAGAATAACAACACAATTAAATTTATCTACAGCCATAAGTGCATATCTGATTCTGTCATGTTGTATATCATCTAATGAAACACCAAGAAGTCTAGATAACTCCATAGGATGAGGCGTAATCACTGTATTTTTAGGTAAAAAAGAAATATTAAGAGCAGAAATAATATTCAAAGCATCAGCGTCTAAAACAACCTTCTTATCAGTATTACATAAGCTGTGAATTAATTTAAGAATAAAATTACTAACAGCAGGCAATGTTGACAAACCTGGTCCGATAGAAATTGTGTTGTATTGTTCCAAAATACCTGCAATCTGTTCAATTGCTGACTCATCAATACACTTATTTCCACAAGAGTTTAAAGGAAATAGAGTAACACATGGAGAAAGACTAACCATATTGTTAATAACAGGCTCAATTGAAGCCAGAGTAACAAGCCCTGCACCAACTTTTAACGGAGAAACAGAAGCTAAAAAGGCTGCCCCTTGATAAAATAAAGAACCAGCAATATTTAAAACTTTACCGTAAGTTCCCTTATTAGAAAGATCAGAACGTAAAGGCATATAATCCTTTACAAATTCTTTAGTTATAAGAGTATGTTCCATTTAAACTCCGATTTGTCTTAGTGCTTCATAGACAACTATCGCAACAGAGTTTGATAAATTCAAGCTCCTTTGACCGTCTTGCATGGGTATAGTTAAAGCAGTACTTTCTTTTTCTTTAAGCAAATCTTCAGGAAGTCCTCTTGTTTCAGGCCCAAAGACAAGAAAATCACCATCTTTAAATTTAACATCTGTATAAAGATTTTTTGTCTTTGTAGTCAGATAGTAAAAAGTACTTTGAGGAAACTTTTCCCATAAATCTTCAAGATGTTCTATTCTTTGTATGTTAACGGAATCCCAATAATCAAGCCCTGCTCTTTTTAAGTGTCTACTGTCAATCGAAAACCCAAGTTTACCAATTAAATATACGTCACTATTAGTGCAAGCGGCAAGTCTTACAATATTACCTGTATTTTGAGGTATTTCCGGTTCATACAGAACGATATTAAGCTTCGTCTTTATTTTCATCTTTAGGTTTTTCCGCAGGTGTTTCTACAAAAAATCTTTTACTTTCAATAAGAACAGGCAAGCCTCTCAATACGCAGAATATAACAGCTGCATATACACAGAAGTGAGCAAACGGACAAATCATTATACAAATATCATGAAAATGACTCCAAGCAGCAGTTGCCTGAGCTGATAAAGCAGGGTCTTCACCTTGAAGGAACAAATTCATAGTAGCAAATGGGAAGTTGCACAAAATCATTAGAGCAAAAGCAAGGGCTTTAGTTACAGCATATGAACCTCTTGAAAAATTAGACGCTACTAAAAAATGTCCTAATTTAGTTTTCATCATAGTTGTTTGACCAAAAGCTGTATAACCTTGCTCAAGAGCGATACTTCTAACACCGTCAGTTAAAATACCTCTTGTTACAACAATTAAGGGGATCCATACAGGAATCCAGCCTAAAACAGCAAATACAATCCAATAAATATTTTCTACAACTCTATCACCAAGAATATCGAGAACCGCACCAAATTTAGAGCTTTCATTTAATAATCTAGCAACAAAGCCATCCAAACCGTCAAACCAAATTGCAATTACAGTCAAAATAAAAGCTGTAATATATGACGCAGGTGTTTGATAGAACAAAAGACATATTGCGATAAATGCAATAATCATTCTTAAAATTGTAATCATATTAGCCATCTTAAATACTCCTCGTTTTTCTCAATAGTTATTGTTTACTTCTAGATGATGCAAAGTTGTGTTGGTTCAAAAGCTTTAATTTATCGCCCAACATCATTTTTTCAGCATCTTCAAGAATTTTTACTACAAAATATCCGTTTTCTCCGTCACTTCTGGCTTTTTTGCCATTTTCAATACATTTAACAAAATGTTCGCATTCAAGTTTTAACGGTTCAATTTCAATATAATCAAGTGAAATATTGCTTCCTGAGTTAGGTTTGTCATTTTTAAATACCTGAAGTTTATTTTCCTTCAAAGTATCATCAAACATAGCAGAACCTTTAGTTCCTCTTAACATGAGATTAACTCTTTTTTGAGGATGAATCCAACTGTCAGAAATATGAGCAATACAACCTGACTCATATTCAATCTCAATATGAGTAATATCCATAATCTCATTACCTTCAGAGCTTACACCCATAGCAGAGATAACTTGAGCAGGTTCTTCACCTAAAATGTAGCTGACCATAGAAACATCATGCGGAGCTAAGTCCCACATAACACTTCTGTCATTTTTAAAATAATTTATATTTAATCTATCAGATTGAACATATTTAATTTCGCCAAGTTCACCTGATTCAACAATCATCTTAAGTCTGTTTACAGCAGGATGGTATAAAAGCAAATGTCCGACCATTAAAACAAGATTTTTAGATTCAGCAATTTCTTTTAACTGCAATGCTTCTTCACTGGCTGTTGCAATAGGTTTTTCAACATAAACGTGTTTGCCTGCTTCTAATGCCATTTTTACAAGCTTAAAGTGTGTGTGACTAGGAGTTGCAATAACAACCGCGTTAATGTCTTTGTTATTTAACACCTCATTAAAATCAGGTGTAGTGTAAATTTCAGGATAATCAGCGTTAACTTTTTTTCTGTTTTCTTCATCCATATCACAAACGGTATGAAGATAGTTAAGATTGTAAAAATTTCTAACTAAATTTTTGCCCCAAATACCCGCTCCTAATACGGCTACTTTTGTGGATGGTTTATCAAAACTCATTTATAATCCCCTACTTCAAACTATTCAATTAACTAATTATATCAACGGAGAAAGCAAAAAATCAAATTAATATTATGTAAAGGTAATATTTTTTTATTAAATCATGTAAAGAAATGATAAGCAATCTGCAAAAACGTGTTTAAGAACTAATAAAAATGGGAACTATAAAAATAGGTTATAATTTTTGGTTAGTTTGGCCGAAAAAACTTGAAAATATAAAAGGGTATTAATATGAGCGTTTTTCTAAGTAAATTAAACACAAAGATATTAACAGCAGCATTTGTCTTATCAGTAATAGCAATGCCTGCGCTTGCAGATGTGCCGACTCCAACATTAGATAGTGTAAAAGCACAGCAATCTGCATTTTTAAATACAGATTATTCAACATACAGCTTAACTGAAATCACAGCTGATGTGACAGCACCGGATGGCGCAATCACTGTTAATATCGGCGGTAAAGAGTATTTCTATACCCCGACAGATAACAAAGATGTACTACAGTTACTTTCTGCAACAGGAAGTACAGCGTTAATAGAAACTACACAAGATAAAGCACTTTATTCAACACCTGAGGGCAAGTATTACACCTATGATACAAACAAATTAAAAGATTCTGCTTATACACTGACAGAAGCAGCATCTGCAGACGAGCCAAATACTATAACTCTTTACAACAAAAATGCAGATGGAACAATTTCTCCAAAGTATTACACTGTCTCTTTAAAACAAACAGAATACGGAAACCCAAACGGTGATACAACACTAACCTACGGTTGGGAAAAGAATGCGGATACAGGTAATCTTGAATTTAAACAAGACCCGACAACGCCTGTAGGTCAAACTATAATTTATAAATACTCAGAGATGGATTTTTCTGATGTGAAAAAAGATAATACCCTTGATAAAGGTACAATAGAAGACCCGTTAGGCGATTATTTGATAGAAGGAGGAGCAGCATTAATCAATCCAAACGGTACAACAACATCTGTAAATAATGTTTTGTTTAAAGATAACAAAGTCACTGCAAAATTAACTTCAACAACTTCTAGTTACAAACATGCTAGTGTTTTAGGCGGATCTATATATAACGCAGGTGATATAACAAGCATAACTGGTACATTCATTAATAATGGCGTAGATACAACCGTAGTTGCAATTGATGGTAGCATAGTTACATATTCAGGTGGTGGAGCGATTGGAAACACAGGAACAATAGGCAACATCACAGGCGATTTTATCGGCAACTATGCTCAAAGCTCTTCTAATGCCTATGGCGGAGCGATTTATAACTATGGAACAATCGGAGATATCACAGGCGATTTTATAGGCAACTATGCTCAAGGTAGTACTTCTGCCTATGGTGGAGCGATTTATAATGATAGAGGAATAATAGGAGACATCACAGGAGATTTTATCGGTAACTATGCTCAATCTGATTCTGTATATACAGAAGGCGGAGCGATTTATAACTATGCGCAATATGGTAGTAATGCAACAATAGGAGACATCACAGGCAATTTTATTGGCAACTACGCTCAATCTGATTCTGATTATTATCATGTCTATGGCGGAGCGATTTATAACTATAGAGGAACAATAGGAGACATCACAGGCGATTTTATTGGCAACTATGCACAAGGTTCTTATGCCAATGGCGGAGCGATTTACAACTATGAAGATGCAACAATCGGCAACATCACAGGCGATTTTATCGGCAACTTTGCTCAAGGTAAATATGCCTATGGCGGCGCGATTTGCAACTATGAAGATGCAACAATCGGCAACATCACAGGCGATTTTATTGGCAACTATGCTCAAAGCTCTTCTTATGCCGAAGGCGGAGCGATTGATAACGATGGAACAATCGGCGACATCACAGGCGATTTTATAGGCAACTATGCTCTATCTAATTCTTATGAAGCCTCTGGCGGAGCGATTTATAACGATAGAGGAACAATCGAAAATATCACAGGTGATTTTATAGGCAACTATGCTAAATCTGATTCTTCTTCTGCCTATGGCGGAGCGATTTATCACTATGGTTATGATAAAGGAACAATCGGAGATATCACAGGCGATTTTATAGGCAACTATGCTCAAGGTTCATATTATGCCTCTGGCGGAGCGATTTATAACTATTCATATTCTAATTCAACAGCAACAATCGGAGATATCACAGGCGATTTTATTGGCAACTATGCTCAATCTGATTCTTCTTCAGCTTATGGCGGAGCGATTTATAACTATGCTAACTTTGGAACAGCAACAATCGGAAATATCACAGGCGATTTTATAGGCAACTATGCTCAAGCAAACAGTAATTACGCTTTAGGCGGTGCTATATACAATTGTATATATTCATCAAGCAACAAAGCAACAATCGGTCTTACAAACAACAACTTCTTAAACAACTACGCTATATCTCAAACTGGTACAGATATGGCAAAAGGCGGTGCGATATTTACCAACTATGACCTTACATTAAACGCCGATAACGGAACTTCATTAATCTCAGGCAACTATACTGAATCTAACGGAGTAAAAGAAAATAACGCAATCTACGTTGCAAATTACTCAAATTCATCTGGAACAATCCAACGTAATACAACACTAACCCTTAATTCAGTAAACAACGGCAAAATTCAAATAGATGACACAATCTCGGGCGGGTCTTATTACGTATATGGTAATAAATTCTGGGAAACCGCAGACCATGCATATAACTTAGCATTAACAGGTGACGGCACAGGCACAGTATCGTTGTACAACGATGTAGAAAATGCAAAAGTTACTGCACAAAACGTGACAGTTGACCTAGCCAACAACGAAACTCGCAACTACAATTTTGTATCTCTTACTGACAACGGGGGAACAAAATACAATATAGATGTTGATCTTTCAACAGGATTATCAGACAAAATAACTACAGAAAAAACATCATCAGGAACAATCTTACTAAATATTATCAATGTGATGAGTTCAACAACTCAAGATGAAGTAACATTCCAAATATTAGATACTCAATCAGACAGCCTAAAACTGGCTTTAGGTGATAACATACATACTGTTCAAGGAATAAATGACATTGTTACCGATGAAGTTTTTAATGATGATATATTCACAACTTTTGAAGGTATAAGACTTTCAACAACAAACACAACAAATGACAGTGTAACAATCCAAAAATCAGGTGTATTTGATACTTTACAGTTAATAAATCAAAAAGAAAGCACAAACGAACGTAATTTCACCTTCAGAACAACAGACAACTACATAGCATCAAAAGACCTTGGAACGACAACCAAAGGTACATTAAACATCAACGGTCTTGGCGTAACAACCCCATCAACAATAGACGCCAACAACCACACAATGTTTGACCTTCAAAATGAAACTACTTTAAACATATCAAATACAACAATCAAAAACGCTAAAGACTTTGCAATTAAAGCAGAAAATACAAACTCAGTCGTGAACCTTACTAACGCATCATTTAAAGATACTCAAGGTACAGCAATTCAATCTAATGTAGATGTAAACATTACAGCAGA
>CALVEI010000013.1 GCA_944326515.1 Candidatus Gastranaerophilales bacterium
TACCTGGAGTTGGATAACCTATTGATGCTTCGACCTTATAACCTGTAATTTCAGAAAATTTTTGTGCAATTTCTTTAGCAGGACCATCATAATTTACAACGCTATATGGCTCGTGAAGAGTAACAATTAAATCAGGTTGATATTTTTCAATTACGTATATAACAAAACGAGTTTCATCTTCACTTGCAGGCTCTTTTCCGCCGTAATAAATGTTTTCTGGCGTAAAATCTGTCTTTTCCCAGTTTTTAGTAGGAAAGTTTCGGTTTAAATCAACGCCGTTAGCATTAGTTCTAACATTATTAGATTTTCCGTCAGGATTTAAACAAGGAATAAACAAAAGCCTGTTTTTAGTCATTGAACGTTCAGCAAGATACTTGTTGATAAGATATTCCCCATCAGGCTCATCGCCATGAAAACAGCCTATAACAAGCACTGTTTTATCATAATCTGTCGATGGTTCTCTTTTTAGCAATAGTATTTCATTACCATTTTTGGAGTTTATTTTTACTTCTAAATCAGCAAATATCATTTATTATTCCAATCTTTTCCAGTTATCGGCTGCTGTTTCAAGTTTTTCTTTAATACTACCATTCTCAAGCAATATTTGTTGAACTGTCGTATTTAAAAGGGTCAAAATTTCCTTGTGATTATTTTTAAACTTAACCTGTTTTTGCAAGTTACCAAGTTGCTTAGAACTCAAGACTCTTGCTTTTGAAATAACATCATTTTTATCAAATGTATTAAAATACTCATCTTTCAAAGCTTCGTTATTAACAGGCAATACAGTTGTTAACTTAGCAAGCTCTATTTGGTTGTGCTTGTTGGTTAAAAACAAAGCAAATCTCAATGCGCCATCTTTATGTTTAGCACGCGCCGGTATGATTAAATTCATAATAGAAACATCATATTTGCCGTTGTCACCAACAAGTTGAGAAGATACATCAGTATATTTAAAGACCTGAGGAGCATTTTCTTTAACTATATTCAAGAAATTTGCACCTGATTGAATAAAAGCAAGCTGACCTGACATATACTTTTCAAGCGCTTCTTGGTGATTTTGAGTAACAGATTCTTTTGGGATCAAATCATTTTGATATAACTGTCTGTATCCGTTAAAAATTTGTACAGATTTGTCCGTAACAAAAGTTTCAGGAGTATTTATATCTGACTTATTTAATATTTTTAAAAGAGTATCATTTTCAGTCAGTGTAGGCATTGTAACAAATGCGCCTGTTTTAGACTTTATCAAAGGTGCTATTTCATTTAGCTGATCATATGTAGCCGGGATTTTTTTAATCCCTGCTTTTTGAAGCAACTGTTTGTTATAAAAAGTCACAGACGAAGTAGCATAAAAAGGCACAGCGTAGCACTTATTATCAACCATTAAAGACTGAACAATCTGTTTATTATAGGAATTAAGTTTTTTGCAATCTATGTACTCAAGAGCCTGTTTTTGCGCTAAAACACTTGAAAAATCAGGTGTAAGATTAACAAGGTCAGGCGGGGTAGAACTCAAAATAGATGCGAGAGTTCTCTTTTCTCCCTCAGAGTATGGAACATCAATCCATTTTATTTTTATATCTGGGTTTTGTTTTTCAAACTCTGCTATTAATGGCTTCATATAACCATCAAAAGTCCCCATTTGAAGTGACCAAAAAACAACTTCATTATTGTTTTTTTCTTGAGGTTTAGCCCATAAATAAACTATACTTACTACAATAATGCAGATTAAAGATATTATAATCGTTAACTTAAAATTCTTATCCATACAATAATTATATAATGATTGACACAAGAGGCGCAAATCCTTAACATGTATAAGGTGAGGAGTAATAATAAATGACCAAATTAATATTTGAAAAATCTATAAAAGGAATGAATGGAATAACTCTTACAGACGAAGAATTAAACACAGACTTTCTTCCTCAAGAGTTTTTAAGAAAAGAATCCCCTGAGCTTCCTGAAGTCAGTGAACTTGAAGCAATGAGACACTTTAAAGAGCTTTCTGACAAAAACTTTTGTGTAGAGTCAGGGTTTTACCCTTTAGGTTCCTGTACAATGAAGTACAACCCGAAAGTAAACGAGTATTTAGCTTCTTTAGAAGGTTTTACAAGCCTTCATCCGTTGCAAAATGACGAAGATGCTCAAGGCGCACTTGAACTAATGTATAAATTGCAAGAAGCACTAAAAAAAGTTACAGGAATGGATGCAATAACGCTGCAAGGTTCAGCAGGTGCTCATGGAGAACTTTGTGGGATGATGATTGTAAAACACTATTTTAAAGTGAATAATCAACCACAAAGAACCAAAGTTATTATTCCAGATTCTGCACACGGAACAAACCCAGCTTCTGCAGGTATGTGCGGATTTGATATTGTAAAAGTGGACAGTAACAAAAAGGGACAAGTTGACGTTGACCATCTCAAAAAACTTTACGAAGAGCATAAAGACGAAATAGCAGCAATAATGATGACAAACCCGAACACTTTGGGATTGTTTGAAGAAAATATATCAGAAATCTCTAAAATCGCACACGCCAACGGATCTTTACTCTACTATGACGGAGCAAACTTTAACGCAATTATGGGGATAACAACCCCAAAACAAATGGGATTTGATATAGTTCACCTTAACTTGCACAAAACATTTTCAACCCCTCACGGAGGCGGAGGCCCAGGATCTGGCCCTGTTGGTGTTGTTGAAAGCCTGAAAGAATTTTTACCTGTACCAGTTATTGATTTTGATGGTGAAAAATACATAAGAAAATATAACCTTAAAAATACAATAGGGAAAATAAAAGAGTTTCAAGGCAATTTTGGAGTTTTAGTTAAGGCATACGCATACATTCTTATGAAAGGCGACAAACTAAAACAAGCATCACAAGATGCCGTTTTAAATGCAAACTATCTTAAAGAAAAACTTAAAGAATACTACGAATTGCCTTATGACTACACTTGTATGCACGAATTTGTTTTATCAGGTGACAAACAAAAGGCAAATGGCGTTCACACTCTCGAAATAGCAAAAAGATTAATGGATTACAAATTCCATCCACCAACGGTTTATTTCCCTCTTATTGTATCTGAAGCAATGATGATTGAACCTACAGAAACAGAAAATAAAGCCCGTTTGGATGAATTCATTGACGTTATGAAAAACATAGCGGAAGAAGTAAAAAACACCCCGCAAAACGTACTTTCGGCACCTCATTGCACTCCTGTAAAAAGAGTTGATGAAACAAATGCCGCAAGACATTTGGATTTGAGATACAAAAAGGATTCAATGTAAGATGCACGAATATTACTTTAAAATAAGAAAAGGCGATATTGAATTTGAATTTTCGACAAACGACAAATTCACATTTGAACAACAGCTTTCTGATTGGATTAATGGAGTTGTTAGAGGTGACTATGTTGCCCCGCCCATAAAAAAAGAAGAAGAAGAAATTAATGACAACCAAACACATGCAAATGTAGAAGATAAGCCTTTTCTTCCTGAAGAACAACCTCAACAACAAGAAAACGCACCTCAAAGAAGTGGTTTTCTAGAAGTGAAAGCTCTCACATCCATAAATGATATGACTGCCCCAACTTTTGATTTTAGCGACACAAAAGAAAATTTCCCAACCGAAGTAAATTTTGAGCAAACTTTAGCAGACTCAATAGAAAACCCTAAAACAGAAGTTGTTGAAAAAAAAGAAATCACATCAGATTTTCAAGAATATTTAAACTCATATAATCCTCAAAATAACATAGATAAACTCATAGTTACAGGATTATACACTCTTAATGTTGAAAATAAAGAGCGCTTTACAATCAAACAACTAAATTCAAAACTTGTACCAACAATCGGCGTACCGATAGATCACGGAACAATAGATGAAGCAATCAAACAAAATCTTGTAAAAATAGTGCCTGATTTAACAGGAACAAATGAATTTACAGAATACACTCTTACAGAAAACGGCGAAAACTACTTTATTAATTAAGTGAAATACACAAAAAAAAAGAGGCGACCTTTAACGGTTGCCTCTTTTTTTATAACTAAAACTTACTTCAACGGGACTGACTTAGCGGCAGCCTTTGAGCCTTCTCCATCCAAAGTGAATGTATGATCAACAAACTGAGCTCTGTCTAAGTATTTTTGTTCAATCTTACCTGTATTATATGAACGGACAAGCAAGCTCAAACCAATCAACGCACCAGCTGCAATTTTTACAGGTTTTGGTGCTGCACTAATATATTTTGCAATCTTTGTAAGAATACCCTTGCCCTCTAACTGCGCCGCTAACTCAGGTGCTTTTTTAACAGCAGAATTAAAAGCCGCCTTACCTGCTAAAGCTGTAGCACCGGCAACTACTCCAATTTGTACGTTAGAAGTCATACCATTTTTGAAATGTTGAAACGCACAATCGATCTTATTACCTGATGTACCTTTTCTTTTATCTACAAAAGAGTTTAAAGTAGGTGATACCAAAAATAAAACTTTAGACATAACACTTCCTTATCTTTCACACAATTCCTTATACATTAGAAAAAACAACGAAACGTAAATATTTGATAAATTAACATCCATTTTTTACAATTGTTAATATTATATAGAATACTTAGAAATATCTTCAAAATATTTTTCTAAAGCAATATAACCGTTGTAAATTTCATTTGTAATAAGTGTATATCTGCAAGCTGCAAGATATTTAAGCTCCTTCAATCTTATATCTATTATATTATCCGCATCTGCCTTAAGTGCAGGATCCAAAGAAGATGACCATTTTTTTAACAATTCAAGCTCTTCATTGATTTGTTTTACGGTAGTATATTCAAGTTGATTAAAATCGTATTTACCCAATAAAGCTTTATCTTTGTTTGTAATTCTACTTTTAACAACAGGTGTTCCATAGATTTTTTTTACAAACATATAATTATCAGCCGCAACAATATGAGAAATAGGCACACCAGCCTTTGAAAGTAACGAAGAAGCACTAAGATTGCTTTTGTCATTTATATCGGCAAAAGTATTAATTTGTGTCATAGGACTTGTCATATTTTCCCCTTTACGATTCGGATTAGAATTTATTTTTGATTTAGAACAGGGGCTTTCCTTTTTCTCCGAACCCGAATTATCAGAAATCTTATCGTTAATAGCCCTGATCCTCATTAATCTCAACTATATATAAATATTATCGCACGCTTATAATTTTGTCATGCTACTTTGTAGAATTGTAAAGGACAAATTTCAAAACAGGCAATAATTTTAAAACAATTGACTTTTATATAATAAGGGAATGTTTTAACTAAGGAAAATATTTTTATGGTTCGAGGATATTCAGAAAAAAACTTTTCTGGCGATGTATCACAAAACCCAATTGTGTTAAGTCTGCAAAAAAATCAAGAAAAAATAATGTCAGAATTAAACAAAAGTTTTAAAGATATGCAAAAATATTCTATCTATAGAGCAAAGGTGCTAAAAACTGATAGAACAGAAACTGCACAAAAGCAATTTAATGAAATAGCATACCTAAACCTCTGGCAAACAAACGATATAAATACAATAATCAACGGTCAAGATAAACTTAGAAAATTTATCCAATATACGACTTACGGAAAATTTGACTACTCATTTGATGATCAACTCTTCGCTTGTCAAAAATTATTGAGAAAAAATGAAGAGAAACTGGAATTACTAAAAAAAGGAGAAAAGACAAACAACAGCAAATCTTTTCAGATTTTTGACACAAACAGAGATAATAATACTGGTTCTATATATATAGAAAATGTTTAAGCTTGTAAATATTTATTTACAAAGAATCAATTTTCAACCTAAAAAATACTTTATATATTTAGGGAAGATTATAACTAAATTTGGGGAATAGGATTATGGGACTAAAAGCAATGTCTTCTGATCCGATACTGCAAAAGCAAATGCAGGCGTATTATACAACAACGCAGCTGTCACGCGGTATGACGGAGTCAATAGAAGATTACAACAAAAGAATACAACAGTATAGAGAAGAATTAGCTGAAAAAATAAAAGAAGAAAACACAAAAATTCTTCAAAACAAATTGCTGGGTATAGACCCAACAATCAACGCTAATATGCAAAATTTAAAAAATGCTAATTCTCAAATAGACTCTTTAAAGTTCTGGCAGTTTGCACTTGACAGATATGATACATCTTTAGACGGACAAATAGCTAAACTCAAAAATCAACAGGCGTTAATTCAACAGAAAATAGCAGAACTCCAAAAAGGTCAAGGACAAGATGAAAAGCTCAACCTTTGGGAACAAAATGCATTCGATTTTCCTTCTGCAGAAAAGAAAGCAGCAGGAATGTTTGACAACGACACAATGGCAACAGGCAAAAGAAACATTTTAAGCTAACTATAAATTGCCATACAAATCGTATTCATCGCAACCAGTGATTTTAACAGATTCTATATCACCCGGGACTGGGATATCGTCTGTTTCTATATAGACAAGCCCGTCCACCTCGGGTGCATCTCTGTATGAACGTGCAATAACTGCACCATCACTGCCTACTGACTCTATAATACAAGGAATTTCTCTTCCCAAAAAGCTCTTGTTCACCTCTAAAGAAATCTTTTGTTGAAGTTTCATAAGCTTATTCTTTCGCTGTTTTTTTATTCTTGCTGGAACCTGTTCAGGTAGAGAATAAGCGTATGTACCTTTTTCTTTCGAAAATTCAAAAGCGCCCATTTTGTCAAATTTAGCCCATTTAGTAAACTCGTACAAATGTTCAAACATTTCTTGAGTTTCTCCAGGATAACCAACAATAAAAGTTGTTCTTATTGCAACGCCTTTGATTTTATCTCTCAATTTGGAAATGAAATCTTTATAATCCATCACCGGACGACGCATAGCTTTTAGCATTTCAGGATGAGAATGTTGAAGAGGAATATCAACATATTTTACAACTTTATCGCAATTTGCATAAGCTTCTATTAATTCATCATCAAACATTGACGGATACGTATACATTACACGTATCCAGTTTATTTCTTCAACCTTATTCAATTCTTTTAACAGCTTGGCTAAAGACGGTTTCTTATACAAATCAACACCATATGCTGTTGTATCTTGTGCAATTAAAACAATTTCCGAAACACCTTTTTTGCCAAGTTCTTTTGCTTCCTCAACAATATTTTCAATCGTTCTTGAACGATATGGCCCTCTTAATTTTGGAATAATACAGTAACCGCACTGATAATTACATCCTTCCGCTATTTTCAAGTAAGAACTAGAACCAACAGTAATTTGCTGTCTTTGAACATTTTCCGGATATTCGTAAATCGGTTTTTCTGAAATTTTACAAAAATAATCATCTTGCTGAGCAACCGACTTAACAGCATCCACAATAGCAGAAATATCAGAGGTTCCAAGCATTGCAAGAGCCTCAGGAACTGCTTTTTTTAATTCTTTTTTATGTTTTTGAGGCAAACATCCTGTAATAATAATTTTCTTACCTTTGTTCACCATTTCGATTATTGATTGAACTGATTCCTGCTCCGCATCGTGGATAAAAGAACAAGTATTAATAATAACTATATCAGCTTCATCATCATTCAGCGTAATGCTAAAACCTTCTTGAGACAACATACCAAGCATAAGCTCAGAATCAACAAGATTTTTCGCACAGCCGTGATTTATTAACGCAATTTTATTTTTCAATTTAGCCATATTTTTATTCTATCCAAAAAATAAAATTTAGTTATAAGAAATCAACTTTTAGACTTATTACTTTTGCCATATAAAAGAAGCAGGGGCAAACACACCAAAGTAATAAGCCCCCAAACCCTAAAGGTTTCTATATAAGCTGAGAGTGTTGATTGTTGTATAAGCTGGTTATAGAGCATCCCCTGTGCTTTAGCCTGAGCAACAGAAAATACATCATACTGACACAAATAAGATGTTAAAGCAGAGAGTCTTTCCATATAAACATTATTTTGAGTATTTAAATATTCAACAAGATTGTGCTGAAAAGCTTGTGAATACCTTGAAACCATTGTTGCAACAAGCGATGTTCCTATAGCTGCACCGAGGTTTTTTATCAAGTTTTGCACACCGCTTGCATTCGTCATTTGAGCATTACTTATTGTATCCATTGATACTGTTGTTAAAACAGTTATGGTCAAACCAACAGAAAAGCCAAAAATCACATTTGGAACAATAATATTTATCATTGAAAACTCAAGGTTCAAAAAACCGAACATTAAACTCGACACAGCCAAGCAAACTATGCCGACCAAAGCAAATATTCGAAAATCAAACATTTTATTGGTAAGGCTGTATAAAGTAATAGCAGCTACAGACCCAAACCCTCTAGGCATAAGAGAATAACCACTCCAAAAAGCATTGTATCCCATCAAATTTTGTAAAAACAAAGGCATTATAGTAGTCGAAGCATACAACACCATATTTGCAATAACCAAAATTATTGTCCCCAAAACAAAGTTTTTGTCTTTAAAAACAGACAAATCAATAATAGAATCTTTTTGAACTATCTGAGAATAAATGAACAAAACCATTGCAATCATTGATATTGCAAAGGTCCAACATATCCACTCAGACCCAAACCAATCTGCATTATTTCCCTTATCTAAAAACACTTGAAAAGTAACAAGCCAAACAATCAAAAACAAAAAACCTATGTAATCAATCTTTGCATCGGCTTGTTTTTGAGCATAAGGAGGGTCAAAAATCCACAATTTAGAAGTTATTGCCGCTAGAATACCAAACGGAATGTTTATAAAAAATATCCAATTCCAAGACCAATTATCAGTAAGCCAACCGCCCAAAATAGGCCCTATTACAGGAGCAACAACTACGCCAAATCCAAAAATAGACATAGCTAGTGCTCTTTTTTCAAGAGGAAATGCCTCTAACAAAATAGCTTGAGAAACAGGTAACAAAGCGCCACCACCAAGCCCCTGCAGAATTCTTGAAAAAATCATCATATCTAATGATGTGGACATACCGCATAGTAAAGAAGCAAAAGTAAATAACAATATGCAAGCAATAAAAAACTGTTTTCTTCCAAAAAATTTAGAAAACCAATCAACAGATGGTACAACAATACCACTTGCAATCAAATAACTTGTTAAAATCCAAGTTGCTTCATCATTACTGGAAGAAAAACTCCCAGCCATCTGCGGTAAAGCTACGTTTGCTATTGTGCCGTCAAGTACAAATATAAACGTTGCTGTCATAACAGCAATAGTTGTTAGCCAAGGATTTATTGTTTTTACAGTATTATTATCAGTCATTTTCATTTTTAAATCTGTATATTTTCTTTTTCACTAATTTTAGAAATTATTTTGTTTAATGTATTCACAAATTGTTCCAAGTCATTAGCACTAAAAGATGACGTAAAGTCTTTCAAATCCCCTTTCAAAACAGGAGAAAGTTCATCTACAACTTTTTGTCCTTTTTCCGTAATTTTAATCATTTTTACAGGACGCTTTGATTTAGTAGTTGATATTCTTTTTATGAGTGATTTTTTTTCAAGAATAGAAACTATTCTTGTAACATTAGATCTGTCTTTCAATAGTATTTTGGCTAAATCTCGCTGACAAATATCACTACTTAAAGCAATAGCATCAAGAGCTATAAACTGATCAATTGTCAAATCAGCCCCCAAGCGATGTAACACAGAAGAACCGTGTAACCTAAAGTACACAGAAGCTTTATCCACAAGATACGGCAAACACTCCGCATAACGTTCCGAAAAACCATCCATTGTGTTGTAACTCCAACATGTTGTAATTCCAACACAATTGTATTAATTTTATTTCAATTAGTCAACAAATTAACATGTAATAATTCTATAATTACGCTATAATAATTCTTATGGATAAAGAAAAAGAATTACAAATTATAGAAGATATGCAAGCAGTTGTTGCTCAAATGAAAGCAGACGACATTGAAGAAAACCCTGACTGCGAATTTGAAGGCTTTGACTGCCAATGCTGCGGAGAAGAAAAATCTTTGGCAGGCTCTGTCGTTTACGACGGCATAAGAATTTGCAATGATTGCGTTTTACTTGCAGAAATCGGTTTTGCACTGGGCAAAATAAACAACATTCAAGATCTAATTAAAAATATGGAAGACAAAAAATTAGAAGCCCAATGCAACTTCCTAAAACAAGAAGAACTGGGACAAAATAACTAAAAAATGCATAACAAAATATTAGATAAATTAACAATATTAGACAGATATATCCTCTTACAAGTCTTGGAAATATTCATAATGGGGATTGTAATATTTACGTCTATTATTTTTGCGTCAGATACATTCATTACTCTTATTAAACAGATTACGTTATATGGTATCCCGTTTAATATTGCAATGATGATAGTTTTGTTAAACCTGCCTCAAGTATTTGTAATGGCAATACCTATGAGTGTTTTGTTTTCAACTGTAATGACGTTGAACAGATTGAGTCTTTCTTCAGAAATTACAGTTATGAGAGCTTGCGGTATCGGTTTAAACCGTATTGCAAAACCAATATTTATTTTTGCTGCAGCAATGACGCTTTTAACTTTTATAATTAACGAAACAATTGTTCCGATAACAAATTCTCAATCAAAAACTCTTGCAGTTTGGGCATTAGGTCAAAAAAATATTCCAAACGGAAAACAAAATTTTACCTTTAAAGAAATTAAAACTGATGAAAACGGATATAAATCAATGAAACGACTTTTCTTTGTCCAAAGATGTGAAGATAACACACTAAAGAACGTTTCTGTTGTTGATTTTTCAAATCCTAAAACAATACAAGTTATTCAATCACAAACAGGTAAAACAAGCCCTGAAGGCTGGCAGTTTAATAGAGGTGCAGCCTACACAATGGATAAAGATCAAAAAGTGTTAAACACAACTTGGTTTGATCAGTCTGTTGTGGATTTTGGTATGGATGTTAAAGACGCACTAACAGAAGATGAAGCAACACAATATAACGTAATTGCTTTGTGGAAATATGTTGAACACAACGCAAAAAAACATGACGAAAAAATGCAATCTTTGTTTAAGATAGAACTTCACAACAAATTTGCATTCCCTTTTACTACAATTGTTCTTGTTTTACTTGGTGTTCCTTTGGCAATTACCCCACCACGTGTTAGATACAACAGAGGTTTCTTGTTCAGTATCTTGATTATATTCTTATACTACCTTTTAAGAGCATTATCTCTGTCTTTTGGTGAAAATATGGCAGTGTCACCATTCTTGGCCGCTTGGATTCCAAACTTTGTATTGATAATACTCGGATCTATTCTTTATTACAGAAAAGTTTATACAATCACTTAAACCTTATTCCACTGTATTTTTAAAGACGCAAGCTCTTCACCGCTAATATTGTCATTTATACAGTGCAAAGTATAAACACTGCCATTTTCTGTAATCTTTTGAACGACAGAAACAACTTTCGCATCAAATGATATTTCTTTTTTGTATTTAATATCAATAACTTTGGGCAAGTATGACATTCTAAAATCAACAGGCAAAACTTCTAACGCCCAAGTAATGTATTTGCTATTATTTACGTGTTTATTTACATCAATATCATCAAAACTTACATCAAATTCCTTTTGATAATTAACTTCACTTAAAGATTCAATTTTACCATATTCTAAATCACCTAAACGTGGCTCAAAATTTTTAATAAACCCCAAAGTTTTTTGCATTGGCAAAATCTTTCTTGTAATTATATCAATCAATGCCCAAGCAGAAATGACTTTTCCCAACAACTCATTTTGAGACGAATAAAGTTCAAAATCGCGAAAAGCATACAACTTAGTTGTTCCTCGAGATTCTGTCTTTATAATTAGCTTATTCAAATTTTTCAAATCTTTATACAATTCAATGTGGTACTTTAAAACAACCCAAGCATAATTTTTCGGAAAAATATAACTTGGTCCAAAGCCCAAAGATTCTGCACTGATTGTTGCTATATCTTGCAACAAATTTAATAAGCTGGACTCTTTTAATTGAGAATTAAGATTTTGCTCGTAATATTTAATTTCATATTCTTTAACAAGAACATTATCAAGAACCATAGGACAAATTCCTTTTTATTTTGCAGGCAGAGGAGCTTCTACTTTTGCGCTTTTCTGCTTTTTATATTTTACCTTTTGGAACAAGAAGATTAAAGGAGTAAGCACAATCAGCATAATTGCAAAAATTTTAAAACAATCCATATATGCTAACAATGTAGATTGTTGAATCAACTGTTTATATGCCATAGTATTAGCTTTAATATCAGATAAAGCCTGACCTGACATCATTGCAATACCAGCCTGCATAGCATTGACCTTTTCCACAAAACCTGAATGAGAATATGTAAGATTTCTTATAAGATGTGTTTGGTGAACCTGACTCATACGAGAAACCATTGTACTTACGGCAGAAGTACCTATTGCACCCCCAACACTTTTGGCGAGGTTAAAAACACCTGTTGCATTTGTCATTTGATTATTTTTAAGAGTAACAAAAGCAATAGTCATAAGAGGTATCATTACCAACGAAAAAGCAGCACCGCAAACAATATTAGGGATAATAATATTCGACATGGAAATTTGCAAATTCAATGTACCAAACATTATATTAGAAAGTGCTAAAACCAACATTCCAACGGTAATAACCCACCTTTGATCTACCCTATTTGCAAGAATTGCACAAATAACAAGCCCTGTTAGAGACCCAAAACCGCGAGGGCTGATTGCCAAACCGCTTAAAGTTGCGGTATATCCCATTAACTGTTGCAAAAACAAAGGCAAAATAGCCAACGTAGAATACAAAACAGCACCAATAACAAAGTGCAGAACCGTACCTATTGCAAAGTTTTTATCTTTAAATACTTTTAAATCAACTATAGGTTCTTTTATGACAAGTTCTCTGACAACAAAGGCTATAAAAGTCACAGCAACAACCGCTGCAGACCATCTTACCCAGCTGGAGCCAAACCAATCTGATTTTTGACCGTTATCAAGTATTATTTGCAAAACAAACAGCCATATTATTAAAAATATAAATCCCCAATAATCGACTGATTTAACCTTACCTTTTCTTGCGTATGGTGGATCTTCAATAAACTTTTTGATAAGCCATAAAGATACAAAACCTATTGGCACATTGATAAGAAATATCCAATGCCAAGAATAAGTATCTGTAATCCAACCACCTAAAGTAGGGCCGATAATCGGAGCAAATATTACCCCAAAGCCAAAAACAGACATTGCAACGCCACGTTCTTCAGGAGGAAACTCTTCCATCATAACAGCCTGAGAAATTGGCATAATAGCACCGCCACCGACACCTTGAATAACACGTGCAATAATAAGCATTGTCATACTCGTTGCCATACCACAAAGAGCAGATGCTATTGTAAATAAAAAAGTTGATAATAACAAAAAGTTTTTACGACCCATCAAAGTTGAAAACCAAGCAGTTGACGGGATAATAACACCGTTAGCAACAAGGTAACTTGTTAAAACCCAAGTTGATTCGTCCCTTGTTGCAGAAAAAGATCCGGCAATATGAGGCAAAGCTACGTTAGCAATAGAAGAATCCAACACAACCATGAAGATTGTAAGCATTACTGCGCCGGCACTAAGCCAAGGATTTTTACCTGATCTTTCTTCTTCAGTTGTTATTATTGCTTCGTTACTCATTATTTAACCAATACTTTTGGAACAACACTCATGCCAGGTTCAATACTGTATTGAGGATCTAACGGCTGAGTAAATATAATTTTTACAGGAACTCTTTGTACTACTTTTACGTAGCTACCAACAGCATTTTCCGGAGGAAACATACTTGTTTTAGCTCCTGTACTTGATTGTATTGAGTCAACCTTACCTACAAGTTTCAGATGAGGATATGCATCAACTTTGATTTTTACTTTTTGACCTACTCTGATTTTATTCAACTGAGTTTCTTTAAAGTTAGCAACTACCCATCTTTTGTCTGGAACAATAGAGAATAAAGGAGCTCCTGCATTAATAAAAGCACCTTCTTCAGCAGAACGATTTGTTATTTTTCCATCATCTGAAGCATATATTTTTGTATAAGACAACTCAAGCTGAGCTTGTTTCATTGCTGCTTCGAGTCTTCTTAACTCCGCGTCAGCAACTTTGTTTTTTTCTTTAGAAAAAACAGCTTGTTGAGCAGCCGCATAATTAGCTTTTGCTAAATCAAATTTTGATTTTGCTTTGTCATATTCCTGTTGAGAAACAGCACCTTTTTCAAAAAGATTTTTATATCTGTCATAATCTTGTTGAGCAACTTTTAAATCAGTTTCTGCTGCATTTTTATCAACAACTGCAGATTTTTGTTTATACAAAGCCATTTCGTAAGCAGCTTTAGCTTGATCATAACGAACTTTGTAGTCTCTATCATCAATTTGCAAAAGCAAATCACCTTTTTTAACATGTTGGTTATCATCTATATATAGTTTTTCTATGATACCTGTGACTTTAGGACTTATTCTAACAATATGACCTTCTACAAAAGCGTCATCAGTAGTTTCAAATGTTGAAAAATATAACCAACCCAACAAACACAAAACTACAATTATTATAGAAGGAATCAAAAATCTCTTTTTCACAACCTTTTTTGTTTTTTTCTTTCTGGATGGTTTCTCTGTTGAGTCAGAAGCTGACGCCATAACTTCATCTTTATTATTGTTCTCTTCCATTTTTTACCGCCTTATTCATTTATTTTATATTCTTCTTCAATATTTTTTCTTACTTTTCTCAAAAGAGTTACAAGAGTAAGAATTTCTTCATCTGTCATCCCTTTATATTGAGCAGCATTCATCCTATCTTTTAAAGGTTTCGCTATTTTGACTTTTTCTAGTCCTTTTTCGGTTAAATATACTTTTAATATTCTTCTGTTATTCTCGTCTTTTTCTCTTCTGATAAATTGGTTAGTTTCTAATATATCAATCATTCTCGTTATATTAGGACGGTCCTTTCCTAATATATTGGCTATTTGGGTTTGATACAATCCATCCGTTAGCGACAAAAGGAGTAATATACCAAACTGCTCTCTAGTGATATCATCCACTCCATGAAGTTTTAACGTTTTTTGACTTGCAGCTCTATAAACAGAAGATGTTAAAGCCATCTCCAACCCTAAATCTATATCTACATTGTTTATTCTTTTCAAATCTCTACCCTATCCAAATGTTAGTATGATAACAATTACTATGCTAACATGCGCAACTAAAAAAAACAACAAAAAAAAACGAAAGAGGCGTATATGTACGCTAAAAATTTTATAAGTGCAATATTTATTTTTATATTTTTATCTTCCCCAATACTAGCACAAACTATTGATTCAAAAGTAGTTTATAGAGCGTGTAATATCAATATAGAGTGGTGGGATAATTTTTCCGATCCTTATTTAAAAAAATATATTTATTTAACAATGGAAAAAAACCACGAGCTAAAAAAAATTTCTTACATCACAGAACAATACAGACAAACTATAAAAACAACAATGTCTAAAGAATTCCCAAGCCTAATGTTTGCGCCAACATTCGCTAGAGTAAAAACAGCTCAAAATCAAATTTTTGACATAGACACAGCAACAATAAGAACCAATAACTACGCATTACCACTAATTGCAAAATATGAAGCAGACATATTTTTAAAAAATCATGACAAAACAAAATCATCAAAAAAAGAATTTGATTCTTACAAATACAAAGAAAAAGCGGCAGATATTTCACTCGCTTCTGACGTTGCAACTATATATATAAATATACTCAAGCTCGATAAAGTTATAAAAACACAAGAAAAAGTAAATAACATAAGAGAAAAAATACTTGAACTAACAAAAGAAAGATATAAAGAAGGGCTTGCATCGCTTTACGACGTAACATACACAGATAAAATGCATACACAATCACAAATAGAAATCAACGACCTAAAAAGACAAAGAAGCTTGCTATTACATCAACTTGCTGTTTATATTGATGATTGCCCGTCAAACTCAGAAAATTTAGAGAGAGGAAGCTTTGAAAATCTTGAATTCAAAGGACAAATTCCTCAACAAATAACCTCAAATATAGTTTTTACTCGTCCTGACATAATGAAAGCAGAATCTGACCTTGAAAAAGCAAAGATAGATATTAAAATTGCACGTAAAGAATTTTTGCCAACAATCCCCATTCTTGGTATAGCAGGATACAACGCATTACTATTAAAAGACCTGTTCAACTGGGAGAATATCTTTGGTTTGGTTGGAGTATCAACTATGCAAAAAATCTTCACAGGAGGAATGTTAAGTGCCAATCTCAAGACAAAAAAACTAAAATACCAAGAGTTATTTGAAGCTTATAAGCAAGCAGATTTAACAGCTATTCAAGAAATTAATGACGCCCTGTGTTTAATTAAATACGATTCACAAAAAGACAGAGCAAATTTAAAAAAGCTTAATCTTGAAACTGCAAACTACAAACTCATTCAAGAACGTTATAAATCAGGAATCGAATCTTTTTTAAGCCTTATTCAATATGAAGAAAACCTTTTAAGTATTCAAAAAGAAAAAGATAATTCTAAAGCTCAAAGACTCATAGACTACATAACCCTGTATAAATCAACAGGAGCAAAACTATAAGAGTATTTCCGTAAAACAATTTGAATAGTATAATATAAATATCAGCCAATGAAGGTGAGCAAATTATGAAATCAGTAAAAGAAGTTGTTACAGAATCTAAGATTATTGAACGACTCAAAAATAATAATCAATGTCTTAAACTTGTAAAATATCTGTTTGAAGACGAAGAATTGCAAGAACTGCAAGAATACGCAAATAACGTTTCAATAAAAAGATTAGGATATAACGACCACGGCCCTGTTCACATGCGACAAGTTGTCGGCAATGCAATAAAAATGCTCAATATTTTAAGAGACTCAGGTATTAAAACATCTCTTGAAAAAGAAGAAATAGGAACATTTGAAGACAGTATGTCAGCTGTTATTCTTGCAGGGATGATGCACGATTTAGGTATGGCAATAGGCAGACAAGGTCACGAAGAAATGTCTGTTATACTTGCTCAACCAATAATAGACAGAACATTATTACATCTGTTTCCAAACAACTTGCACAAAAGAGTTGTTATAAAATCAGTTGCAACAGAAGCTATTATCGGGCATATGTCTTCTCGAAAAATCCATTCTACAGAAGCGGGCATTCTTCTAATTGCAGACGGATGTGATATGACAAAGGGCAGAGCAAGAATTCCTCTTGCAATAAACAACACACCTAAAGTCGGTGATATTCACAAGTATTCGGCAAATGCAATAAACAGAATAGGTATCCACCACGGAGAAAAGAAACCAATAAAAATTGACATAGAAATGTCAGGAGACGTAGGTTTCTTCCAAATCGAAGAAGTTTTGCTAACTAAAATTGACTCAAGCCCCGCAAAAGAGTACGTTGAGTTATACGCAGGTGTTGCAGGACAAGAAAGAAAATGTTACCTATAACAAAAGTTATCCAAGATTGACGGTTGACAGGTATCTGTCACCGTCAGTTTGTTTTATATATCCCTTTATTTCAAGATTAGTTAACAATAAAAACAAATCCCCAAATTCAAATTCAGTTTTATTACAAAGTGCATCAACATTATCTGTACCGGTAGAAATCAACTCCAAGACTTTTTTTTCATCCACAGTTAAATCCAAAGAGTCTAATTTACCTTGTTCTTTTTTATCTTCTGTTACGCACTCTATTTGCCAACCTAACGTATCTAAAATATCTTGAGCTCTCGTAACAACTGCCGCACCATTTTTAATTAATTTATAAATACCTTCGGTGTTTGGATTTGTTAAAAGCCCGGGCATACACATAAGTTCTCTGTTTTGTTCCAAACAAAGATTTGCACTGATTAAAGCTCCACTTTTTATTGCAGCTTCTGCAACCAAAGTACCCTTAGAAAGTCCTGTAACTATTCTGTTTCTATGAGGAAATCTCCAAGGCAAAGGTTGAAAAGTGGGCCAATACTCGCTAAAAATCACACCTGAGTTATCTTCAATCTTTTTATACAAATCTTTATTCTGCCTTGGATAAACAAAATCAAATCCGCTTGCAATAACACCTATTGTTGACAAGTTATTTTCAACAGCCGACTTATGAGCTGTAGCATCAATTCCTGCAGCTAGCCCTGATACAATACAAACATCAGTGTTTGAAAACTCACCAATGATTTTTGACAAAACGATTTTGGCCGATTCACTAGCCTTACGAGACCCCACTACAGATATTGTCCTATCAAAGTTACAACGTGATAAATCACCTTTATAAAAAAGTGTCATAGGCGGGTTAGATATTTGCTTTAACAGATAAGGATAAGCCTCGTCAGTAAAGGTTATAAATCGCAAATTCTTTTTTTGAATAAACTCAAAACATTTTTCAGGTTCTATATCTTTTCTTGCTGCGACAAAATCATTTATTTGGCTTTTGGTTATATTTTCAACCTTATAAAGTTCATCTACACCTGCACACCAAGCAGACTTTATTGACCCAAAGTGTTCAAAAAGATTTTTAATAAACACGCTACCGATTTTTTCTATCGAAGCAAATGCCAGCCAATACTGAGAATCGCCTTTTTCCATACTATAAATTTTCCCTAAAAGAATTTAAATCAATAATTTTATTAACTTCTTGAGGAACAAAATAAGGACAAGAGTTCCACAAAATAGTATCCATCGGAACATCAGTCTCTTTTTGAACTACCAATCTATTGCAATAGCCTTTTACCATATTGGTAGAACCATCCATTTTGAGGTTAAAATATCCGCAAGATTGGCAAATTTTTATTCTAAAGCCGTGTTCATTTAATTTATTAGAGACTTCCTGTATTGCATCTAACATACGAATCTGAGAAGAAGATGAATACTTTTTCTTTTTAAATCTAAATACAGCCTTAACTAGTCCGCTTTCAGATATCAAATCAAGCTTGCATTTTAAATTGTTTTTGCCATCCGTAACAATAACATCGACTGTTGAAAGCTCTTTGTCTTCGTCAATCTTTTTAGCAGCAAGTTTATTCACAAGAGCACTTACAAAAGGAATATGCATAAATATTTTTAATAATGAATAAACAGGATAAGCAAACAAATAACATACATTTTGTCTGCCGATTTTTGAGGTAAATAAAGAAACAACAAAAGCAACAAACAAAACAAAAGCAAAAGCAAAAAACAGGTTAAAATTAATCAATCCTGCAAACATTGCAGAAAGACTCACTGTTTTTTCTTCTATATTAATTGCATAAGAACTTGTAAAACTTAAAAGCCCCCAATAAATAAGAACAAGCATCCAAAAATTAGGAGCAAGTATATTCATCAAGAATTCACCAAGCTTCGGCGTAGATTTTATAATCAAAGGAAGACAATTCCATACTAAAGAAATTTTAAATGATACAGATTGTTTTCTATCTTTAAAATTATCAATAGAAGTATAAGTCTTAATAAGAGGACAAAATTTAGGAATAAAATTATTTCTTACGAGCAAAGTTGTATATTTAAGCTCACTGTTAATATCTTTAAAATCAACACACTGAATTTTTTCCAAAACATCTTTTCTAACAACAAAAACATCGGTATCAACAATACTAGCCAACCCCATTAAAGATCTGCCACAGTTAAAGATTCTATCAACATAAGAATGATAAGTCGTTCTGATGCCATTCACCAAGTTTTTATGTCTTGTTATATAATCAGTTGTCCCAATGACAATGTCTTCTCCACAAAGATTTGCATTAACAGAAGACAAAAAGTTTTCATCAATATATCTGTCTGCACTTAAAAACAAAAAGGCATCTACATTTTGGTATGATAAAAGCCCTTCTAATAACCAAGAAACAGACTCATCTTTTCCAACAGGTGCAATTTCCCCAACTCTCCAAATCTTTGCACCTCCAATAAACTCTAGAATATTAGAAGAATTATCAGTACAATGGTCAAGAATTATATGAATTTGATAATTTTCTTTTGGATAATTTTGTTTATTCAATGCTTCCAAAAGAGGAACTATTGTTGATTCGTTATTTCTTGCATAGATGATAACAATCATATTATTAGGTTCTGCTGCCGCATGATATTTTTGTTTGTTTAAAAACTTTTTTGCTTTAGTACTGTTAAACACGCATACAGCGTAGTAAACAGAATAAACAGCAACGTAAATAAATAATGCAGCAAGTAAAAATATCAATATAGTCATATCTGTCCTCTTTGTTAGAGCTATGGGGTAATTATTAGGTAATGGGGTGCTCTAATTATGTGCATATTTTATAAAAAAAACGTTTAAAAATCCAGCTCCGAGCTAAAAACTCGTACAAGAAGATGAAAAATCAAGGCAATGGATCGTATCCACCAGGATGTAACGGGTGACATTTTGATATTCGTTTTATACCAAGCCACAAGCCTTTTAAAACGCCATATTTTAAGATTGCTTGTTTTGTATATTCGGAGCATGTCGGATAAAACCTACAAACAGGAGGTTTAAGACTCGATATTTTTTGATAAATATTTATTAATTTAATTAAAAAAGCTTTTATCTCAAACATTCAAAACGCCTTATATACAACGGTTTTAATAATTATATTACAAATGTAAAGAAAAATAAATTGCACGCAATTTTTCAGCTTAAAAATTTTTTATATATATGGAAGTGATTAGTGAACAGGTGTAAACATGTACGACGTTCTTGTTAGGTCAACATTATTTGGTATTAGAAATGCAGATAAAATAGTCAACACAAACGACAAAGGTAGAATCTTTGCTGACGTTGGGCAATTTACCAAAGCTGCAAGAACTGCAGCTCAACTTGATAACGTGTTGGGTAAAGGAACATCTGCTGCGTTAGATGCAATGAACTGTGCTGCAAACGGTTATAAAGTTTTGCAAAAAGCAGGTAAAGCAGCAACTTGGGCATCTAACCATGTTAACCCTCTTTTAATAGGCGCTGCAGGTTACAGAGTTGCTATAGCTGATGACAAACCTCAAGCTCTAAAAAGAGAGACTTTGGGAATGACAACAATGTTTATGACAGAAGCTGCAATGACTCATTTCTTCAAATCTAATTATATGAAAACTGTCAAATCATTAATGAAAAATAAATATGCAATAGTTGCTCTTTCAATATTAGAAGGTGTAACATTTGTATTAGGTTCTATTGCAGGCAGCACAATAGGCTATAAAATAGGAGATATGCTATTTCCACAAAGAAAGAAAAAAGCAGAAACTAAAGCTATCATAGACAAAACTTTAAAAGAAATACAAAATACAAACCAAGCAATTAAACAAAACGAAACCAACAAAACAAATACAGATAAAAATCTTTTAGCATAATTAAAATATACTTTATGAGTCACATACGGACTGCAACATCAATGCAGCCGTATTTTTCTATGAATTGAAATACAAGTTACTGAAATTATCAGCAATATCATCCATCAAAATACTTTTTCCGTCGATTTCAAACAACAAATCATCATTTTTAGTCATTTTAATAGCAGGTAGTCCCTTTTTTATTTTAGGGAACTTTAACGGATCTAAACTTGGTAAATCTGGATCTTGATTTGAGAAGAAATTTGTTTGCATTTTGTCATCCCTTTATTAGTTTCCCACAGTAGTATTATCGGAAAACTTTCTATTAAACTTTAATGATTACATTGAATATTTCAATAAATTTAACATGTTTTAACAAATGAAATCAGCAAGTATTATATTAGATAACAAAAAGCCTTGAGGACTAAACTTATAGCCTTTTTCTGTTTTTATAATATGTCCGCTATCCAAATATTTTTTGATAATTAAAGCAAATTTATTATCAAAATCTATAGAAAATTTTTTGTTAATTTCTTCTAAATCTATACCATTAGATCTTCTAAACCCTAAAAAAATAGATTCTTCTAGCCTCATTTGTTCTGTTAATATAACTTTTTCAGCTTTCTTATGATAATTATCTTTGTATTCGTTTAATAATGAATAATTTGCATACCTTATATATTCACCATTATCGACACAATATCCGTGAGAACCTGCACCAAAGCCGTAATAAGTCTCGTCATTCCAATAGTTTAAATTATGTTTTGACTCATAGCCTTGTTGACAAAAATTACTAATCTCATAATGGAAAAAGCCTAAATTCTCTAACAAATTTATGGCTGCAAGGTACATATCAGCCTGCAAATCATCATCAGCTATATTCTTGGGCGGGTTATTATAAAAATAGCACCCCTCTTCTATCTTCAAACCGTACAAAGATATGTGATTAACCCCAAGTTTTACTGCTTTTTTTAAATCATCACAAAAAGAATTTAATGACTGATTAGGCAAACCATATATAAAATCAACACTTATATTATTAAAACCCGCATTTTGAGCCATTTCGACAGCTTTAACAGCTTTTTCTGAAGTATGAATACGACCTATACTTTTTAAAATAAAATCATCAAAACTCTGAACACCAATAGAAACTCTATTAAAGCCGACCTTTTTTAGATTAACAAATTTTTCTAAATCAACAGTTTCCGGATTAACTTCAATAGTAACTTCAGTCTCAGAATCAAATTTAAACTTATTTAAAATCAGAGATAATTTATCAACAGAAAGTAAAGAAGGCGTCCCCCCTCCAAAATACAACGTTTTTAGCTGTTCATTTTTATAAAACTCATCAATTTCCTTTAGAAGAGTATCAACATAATCACTTTGCTCTGATTCTTTGCATCCTGAATAAGATACAAACGAACAATATTTGCATTTACTTTTACAAAAAGGAATATGAACGTAAGCACTTAACGGCATTATATTATTCTCTGGTGTATGAAAGTTTTCTTTCCGTCAGCATAAGGAGCAACTGTCTGACCTGAGCCAAACAATTTATACTTGTATATAACAAGCCCCTCTAAGCCGACAGGACCTCTTGCATGGGTTTTGGATGTAGATATTCCAACCTCAGCCCCCAAACCATATCTGTATCCATCTGCAAAACGAGTAGAAGCGTTAGCAAAAACCCCTGCAGAATCAACAAGATTCATAAACGTTTCAATAGCTTGTTTATCTTCAGAAATTATACAATCAGTATGTCCTGAACCATAAATATTTATATGTGCTATAGCATCAAAAATATCTTTTACTGCTTTTATAGAAACAATTTTATCACCATATTCTGTTGCCCAATCTTCTTTTGTTGCAAGTTCAAGGTGTGGAACATATTTTTTACAAGCCTCACAACCTTTCACCCTAACTTGAGCTTTTTCTAACTCTATAACAAGTTGAGGAAGATAATTTTCCAACAAGCTTTCATGAACAAGTATTGTTTCTACAGTATTACAAGCGCTAGGATACTGTGTTTTTGCATCGACACAAATATCTGTAGCCTTTTTCACGTCTGCTTCTTCATCTATATAAATATGACAAATACCGTCAGCGTGTCCCATTACAGGAATCTTAGTATTATTTTTAATATATTGAACAAGAGCATTTCCGCCTCTTGGTATAATCAAATCAATATATTTATCCATAGAAAGCATTTTTGATACGTCTTCTCTAGAATACAACAAGTTAATTGTATCTAAAGGGAATCCAGGGACTTCACTTAATGCCTCTTTTATAAGTTTTACCAAAATTTCGTTAGTATGATGAGCTTCCTTTCCTCCTTTTAAAAGTACAGCATTGGCACTTTTTATTGCAAGAGCAGATATTTGAGGAATAACATCTGGTCTGGCCTCAAAAATAACACCGATTACCCCGATAGGGCAACTAACTCGATACAAGTCCAATCCTGTATCCATACCCATTGCCCAAAGCTTTTTGTTTACAGGATCTTCCAACTTTTTAACATCTCGGATACCTTTAACCATATCCCTCATCTTGTTATCATCAAGCTTAAGACGATTAAAAGTACTTTGATTAATTTCACCTGATTCAACAAGTTTTTTAGCTTCTTCCAGATCTTTAGCATTTTCTTCAAGGATAAGTAATTTACTGTCTTCCAATTTTTTTGCAATAGCAAGAAGCGCCTGATTTTTTGTTAAAGTTGACAAAGATGCCAATGTATAAGATGCAAGTTTAGCATTTTGTGCAATTTGTTCTAAATTTATGACCATTATTCCACCCTATTTTTATAATAGAAACTATGCGAAGTATCTCACAATTTAAGCATTTAATCAATGGTTGCATATATTTGTTGTATAATTAAACAAATGGAGAAACACAAATGATTTTCAAAAAACATAATTTTTCTCATAAAATTACATATCAAATTTGTGGAGTAAAAATAACTTTTTCAAAAAGACTAACTGCAAAAGCCAAAATTGTGAGAAAAAAAAGGAATATAGAATATAAACTTAGAAAAATTTTACAACATAATTTCAAAGTAAAAAAATACAAATATATTATCCCATTTGGTATGAATTGCGATTTTTCAATAAAATTCTTGGAGTACTTCGGTTTTAATGATTCAACATTTTGGAACTGGGTTTGGGCAACTGACGTTAATCAACAAATAAGATTATTTAAAAATCCAAAATTACTTTTTTCAAATGGAAAAACATTTATCCCAAACGGTGGTGGAATGTGGTGTTGTCATGAAACAAATCTAAACTTTCACAGTAAGCATTTTTACAACGAAATGTTGAATGAAAACGGAACATTAAATAGCAAAAAACTAGAAGAAGATTACAAAGAAATCATTTCAAGGATGAATTATCTATACCAAAAGACAATAAAATACATGCAAGCACCCGAAAAAAAGTTATACGAATACACATTGATGTGCAATGATTATAAAAATATTGACCAATATATAGAAAGAATAAAATTATTATACGAATACATACAAGAACAATCTAATAATTTCGATTTTTTAATTATTGTTGCAAAACAGAACTATAAAAAAGTACAAGCAGCATTCCCCTCTAACTTGCAGAATGTTTATGTAAGAGCAGTGAAATCGACATTGGTTGATCACAGACAAGGTCTTGTCAATGATAATATCGGTTGGCTAAATATTTTTAAAGAATTTCAGCCACAAAAAATCCAAAAAAGCAAAATCAAAACAATAAAATACCATCAACTTGAAATCAACAAGCTAAACTAAAGCAATGCGATATTATCACGAGTAATAACTGCATCATAATTCTTGTACCCTAAAATGCCAAGAATCTCGTCAGAATGATGCCCCATAATTCGCTTACAATCAGAGCAGTTATAGTTCACCATACCTCTGGCAAACTCATTGCCTTGAGCATCAACAATGCTTACAATATCACCTTTTTGACAATCGCCTTCTATATCAATTATCCCTATAGGCAAAAGACTTTTAAACTCTTTACTAAGAGCTTTTTTAGCTCCATCATTAACAACCAATCTTGCTTGAATATTTGTAGCATAAGCAATCCAACGTTTCTTATTTGCAAGATTTTCGGTAGGAAGAAAAATTGTACCGAGTTTTTCTGTTTCGTCTTTATCAAAAAGTCTTCTTATAATATGCGGTGTTTTTCCGTTAGCTATAACAGCCATACCACCCGAACGAGTAACAACCTTCATTGCCGACAATTTAGTTTTCATTCCTCCACGTCCGCCACTAACAGGACTAAGAGCATTACGAGTGAAATCTTCAAAATCATCCGTTACTTTTTCAACAACATCAATCTTTTGAGCATCAGGGTTGATTTTCGGATTATCGTTATACAGCCCCTCTATATCAGAAAGAACGACTAACAAATCAGCATCTAATTCACTTGCTACAAGTGCAGACAATTTATCGTTATCTGAAAAACAAACTTCAAATGCGTCCTGATAAAAATCGAGTTCTTCTGTAGACACCGTATCATTTTGATTAATTACAGGAATAGTCCCAAGACCAATCAAAGTATTTAAAGTATCATGCAGGCTCAAATATTTTCTTCTGTGGGTAAAGTCTTCTTCTGTCAAAAGAATTTGCGCAGTAATAATACCATACTTATCAAACCCATCTTCGTATATCGACATCAACCTTGACTGACCGACTGCAGCGCAAGCCTGCTTTACGGACATACTTTCAGAAGAGTCAACATTTAATCTTTTGGCACCTAAGCCCACAGCACCAGAGGTAACAATAATAGGTTCTTTTCCTTCTTTTTTCAAAAGAGCAATATCTTCAATAAACGTATAAATTCTGGACAAAGAAATTTCTTTAAAGTCATTTCTTAAAACATTTGTACCAAATTTAAATACTATACGTTTAGATTCTTTAAGTTTATTGCGTATTTCTTCGTAACTCATACCACATATTATAAGCAAAAAAACATAAAAAATCTTTATTTTTTTTTATTTTACGGTATATAAAATTGTTTTTTTGAAGTAATATATTTATTAAGTTGAATGGTTAGTTTTTTTTAATTTGTTACAAGGATAGAGTCGAAATGAAAGAATTAAAAGATAAAAACGAGCAATACAATCAATATTTGTATAGACACAGCAGAAAAAATTCAAAAGCAAAAAACAGTTTTGGGAAAATGATAGTCGGATTGTTACTAACAATAATGGTTGTAATAGCAGCAGCATTTGCGTTTATCGGATATGCCGGTGTTGATAACAAATACTCAAAAATGTTGTTGAGTTTTGTTGAAGATATTAACCCTAAAGAGCAAAAAGGATTTTCTTTGCCGATACTTCAACAAAAACAAAATATCCTTATTGTTGGTGTTGATTCAAACGGAGATAACGCCGATAAGTTCAAAGGTACTCGTTCTGACACGATGATTCTTGTTAATTTAGACCCCGCAAGCCATTCAATTAACGCTATCTCAATTCCAAGAGACAGTAAAGTTTATCTTGCCGGTGATCACGGTGTACAAAAAATTAACGCAGCTCACGCATTAGGTGGTATTGATTTAACAATCAAAACTGTTGAAGATACTCTTGGAATAAAAATAAATAAATATGTAGTTGTTAACAATGACGGTGTAAAAAAGCTAGTTGATGCATTAGGCGGTGTGCCTGTATATATTGAAAAGGATATGTATTATAACGACAACGCAGGCAAATTACACATAAACTTGTCAAAAGGTTTGCACGTATTAAACGGTGAACAAGTTGAAGGATACTTAAGATTCAGAAAAGACGGACTTGGTGATATAGGAAGAACATCAAGACAACAATGGTTTGTAAAAGCCGTACTTGAAAAACTTCAATCACCATCTGTAATACCAAAGATTCCAGAAGTTTTGAACATTGCTTCAGCTTATGTAAAAACAAACCTTTCTTTATACGAAATGTCTCACATTGCAGCAGCATTGAGAAACATAGATATGAGTGACGTAGAGTTTGCAACACTTCCAGGTGCTCCATCTAAAAAAGGTTACATAAGCTACTGGATATTAGATCCTGAAAAAACACAAGAAGTTATCGATAGAATGGTGTACAGAACAAAACCATCTCCATCGGATAAAAAACTTGTTGCTGGTATTATGTACGCATTCGACAAAGAAGACGAAGCAATGAAAATAAAAGACCAGCTTGAAAGTTCAGGATACGAAGTTAACTGCATAGGCAGAGCTCAACTTCCGCACTCTCAAATAATTGGTCACAACGCAGCTGTAACAAGTGACTTTGTCGGCTGGTTAAAAAAACAAGTTCCGGAAGTAAAATCATCTCAATTTGTATATGATCCGGTCAGAATGTACTGTGTACACAGTGACTTTACAATTATCGTATCAGGCAGCTAACAATGGAAAAACAAGGACAACCCAAATATCCTAATCTTGAAAGACTCATAGGGATTCTTGAAACCCTTAGAGGAGAAAACGGATGCGCTTGGGACAAAGAACAAACCCACTACTCTTTGAAAAAGAATATGATAGAAGAAGCCTACGAGGCTGTCGATGCAATAGAAGACAACGATATGGTTCACCTTAAAGAAGAACTGGGAGATGTCCTTCTGCAGGTTGTATTGCATTCTCAAATTGCAAAAGAAGAAAAAGCCTTTGATATTGATGATGTAGCAAAAGGAATATCAGACAAGCTTGTCCACAGACACCCTCACGTGTTTGGCTCTACTAAAGTAAGCAGTACAGCTGATATCCTTGATAACTGGGAAAAACTAAAAGCAGAAGAAAAGAAACACCGCAAATCTGCAATGGATGGAATATCAAAAGCTCAATCAGCCCTTATGAGCGCTCAAAAAATCAGTAAAAACGCGGTTAAAAAAGGGTTTGAATGGCCTAACGAAGACTCTTTATGGGAATGTTTCAATTCCGAAGCGCAAGAGTTTAAAGACGCAATTGCAAAAGGCGACAAAGAAAACGCAGAAGAAGAACTTGGCGATATACTCTTTGCAGCGGTTAACCTAGCAAGATGGAACAATATCGATGCAGAACAAGCCTTGTTAAAAGCCAACAGAAAGTTTATGGCACGTTTTAGAAAAATGGAAGAAATTGCTGCCAAAACTCCTGAAAAACCAATGGAAAACTATTCTTTTGAAGAATACGACAACCTTTGGAAACAAGCTAAAAAAGCTGTAAAAGAAAATTTATAAAGCCTTACTTATAACCAAAATATCAGGTTCATAAGATTTAACTGATTCTATTTCAAACTTGAAACCTTCATCAATCTTTTCAATACACAAACCATCGACAAAACTTTTAGCATTGTTGTCACACAAGACTTTTGGAGCAATAAATTGATAAACTTTATCAACTAGCCCTGATGAAAGAAAAGCTGCATTCAAAAGTCCGCCCGCTTCAACAAGAATACTTCTTATACCAAAATCAAACAATCTATCAGCAAGAAAATTTATATCAATTTTCCCTGACTTTTTACAAATGGGACATTTTAATATTTCAACATTTGCGGGGTATTTTTTAATTAATGAATCATCAATATCTTCTTTAACGGCAATAAAAACTCTTGTCCCGTCATTTTTATACACATTAGAATCAGCACCGGTAACAGCACAAGAATCAATTATAACCCGAACAGGACTACGACCGTTTTTCAATCTGCAAGTTAAAGAAGGATTATCAGCCAAAACGGTGCCTGATCCGGTTAAGATAGCATCGTACTTGTTTCTTAATTTTTGAACTTCTGCACGAGCTTTTTCAGAAGTAATCCATTTGGAACTGCCTGTTCTTGTCGCAATTTTACCGTCCATTGTTGTTGCTGTTTTTATTGCAACAAATACTTTTTTTTCTGTCTGATTTTTTATAAAAATTTCGTTTAATTTTTTACACTCATCTTCTATCACACCAGAAATAACATTAATTCCGGCATTTCTAAGTTTTTCAAGTCCTTTACCTGCAACTTTTGGGTTTGGATCGACAAACCCAGCAACAACAGTCTTTAAACCTTTTTCAATTATTAAATCGGCACAGGGCGGAGTCTTGCCATAATGCGAACAAGGTTCCAAACTAACAAAAATTGTACCACCCTTAATATCCACACCATTTTTTTCGGCCATTTTAACAGCGTTAACTTCCGCGTGAGCTTCTCCATATTTTTTATGCCAGCCATAGCCTGCAACAACACCGTTTTTATCGAGAATAACAGCCCCAACAAGAGGGTTTGGCGACACAAAGCCTTCGCCTTTTTTTGCTAAGGCCAGACACCTTTTCATATATTTTTCATAAAATTTATTTTGATTTGTCATTTTTAGGTGCTTCTTTTTTATTTTGCTTTTGTTCAGGCTTGGTTAATTTAACCTTTTTAAAAAATTGCTCCGCAATTATTTGAGAATACTTGCCATTTTCATTTGCAGATACAAGAATCTTGCTCTTGCCATCTTTATCCTCTGCAACAGCAATTACCCCTTTTAATGTTTTAACAGGAAGATTGGTTACATCAGCTTGAAACTGAGCATAAGGAACAGATTGTCCCATTGATTTCATAGTACCTTGTTTTAAGATTTTAAAATTTTCAACATGGATATACTGATAGCTCAGTTTTTCGTTTATACCATCGATTTTTTTTTTGAGAGAGCCGTCTTTAAAATCTTGTTTAGAAAGCTTTATTCCTTTATTTTCATTAACAACTGCAAATTTTTGACCTGTAGCAGAATGTTCTGCAATAACGGCTCTGTAACCAAGAATATTAGCAGACTTGGCAAGCTCATATTCATCTGGAATAGACCCAAAATCAGCAACATCTTTACTTTTTTCAATCATTGATTCTTGTGACGGTTTTTCATCAAGATGAAAAGTTTTTACACACCAATCCCAACCGCCTACAGACTTAAAACCTATAACGGCAAACACAAGAATAACTATTTTAATTAGTAGTTTTAAGCAACCCATTAATTACCTCTTTTATATAGAAAATCTTTCATATATTTTATGAACATTTCTCAAATAATATGACGAATCAAAACAATTTTCAATTTCACTTTCGCTTAACACGGCAGTAACTTCACTGTCTTGAAGCAAGTTCTTTTTAAAATCACCGTCTTGATTATTAAAAGCAGCTAAAGCATTCTTTTGAACAAGAGAATATGCCTGTTCTCTGGACAAGCCTTTGTTTGTTAACTCCAGTAAAACTCTTTGAGAATAAACGATTCCCCCAAATAATGAAGAATTTTTCAACATATTATCTTTATGAATGACAAGTCCTTCAACCAATCTGTTAAAACGATTCAACATATAATCAATGAGTATTGTTGAATCAGGGAAAATAATTCTTTCTACAGAGCTGTGCGAAATATCTCTCTCATGCCAAAGAGCAATATTATCCAAGGCAGCAGCAGCGTTGCTTTTTACAACTCTAGCAAGACCTGAAAGATTTTCTGAAGAAATAGGATTCTTTTTATGCGGCATAGCAGAAGAGCCTTTTTGCCCCTTTTTAAAAGCCTCTTCAACCTCTAAAACTTCCGTACGCTGAAGATGTCTTACCTCAATGGCACATTGCTCTATAGAAGCAGCAATCAAAGCTAAAGCCTGCATATAATGAGCGTGCCTGTCTCGAGCTATTACCTGAGTAGAAATTTTTGCAGGTTTTAGCCCCAATTTTTCACACGTAATAGATTCTATTTCCGGAGAAATATTGCTATACGTACCTACAGGGCCTGAAATTTGTCCTACTGAAATATCCTCAAGAGCTGTTTCAAATCTTTTTTTAGCTCTTTCAAACAAATCCAACCAACTGCACAACTTAACCCCAAAAGTCATAGGTTCTGCGTGTATTCCATGAGAACGACCAATACAAACAGTATCTTTATGTTCTTTGGCTTTGTTTTTGATAGTTTCGATAACAGAATTTAAATCTTTTAAAATGATTTCTGAAGCTTTTTTTATTTGCAAAGCAAAAGCCGTATCAATGACGTCAGAGCTTGTCATTCCCATATGTATAAAACGAGATGGCTCTCCAACGTTTTCATTTACGTTAGTTAAAAAAGCGATAACATCATGCCCAACCTCTTTTTCTATCTCATCAATACGTTCAACAGAAAAAGAAGCTTTTTCTTTTATTGTTTTTAAGTCTGCATCACTTATTTTGCCAAGAGAGTTATAAGCTTCACAAACAGCTAGCTCTACCTGCAAATAGAAACCGAACTTAGAATCAAGTTCCCATAAGTCTTTCATTTCTTTCAAACTGTAACGTTCTATCATAATCAAAAAACCTCTTATTGCGGATATCTGGAAGTAGCGTGAAGAAGCATTTTAGCCAACTTTTCACAGCCGTCATATCCTCTTTCCAATAACTTTTTAGATGCAGTGTTTACATCATATTCAATATGTTTGTGACGAACAGAAATACACCCCATACCAATATCAAGTATCGCATAACAAGCCTTAGGCTCTTCACTAAAAGGTCTGCCGACACTACCGTCGTTCACGATAGTTTTTCTGCTTTCTGTCTGATACCCGCAAGGCACATGAGTATGACCGCACAAAATAATATCTGCATCGGTATCTTTAACCATCTCTTCAATTTCAGAAATAGGCATTTCAGGAAAAATATTTTCATCATTCCTTCTTGGAGAACCATGCACCATCAGTATTTTGTTCTTCAAATACTCTACTTTTTCATTAACAGGCAAATTTTTCAAAAATTCTTTTTGAGAATCAGACAAAATTTTAACATCAGCTTCTAAAGCGTTGGCCATAACTTCATTTTTTTCACGCAATGAGTAAAGAATGTCTTCGTTGTAATCTGCAATCATTTTATCTGTATTACCTTGAATACAAATAACTTTTTCAGCTTCTACCAAAGATTTTATTTTATCTATAGCCGCCCCTGGTTCAGGCCCTGCCATTGCAAGATCGCCTAAGCACAAAATTTTATCAGCCATCTCTACTTCTTCAATATCAGTTAAAACAGCATTCAACGCTTCCATATTTCCGTGAATATCTGAGATTACAGCATATTTCATAAAAAATCCTCAATATTTTAAACCCAATAAAATGATTTTATCATGTATATGTTTTTTTGATATAAAATACAGGAGAGAAAATACAAAATTACGCGAGGCGGTTGTGAAATTTAACAGAAAATCTTTTCTCAACACTCACAGAGATGCTTGGGTAGAAGTAAATTTAGACTGTATTGAACATAATATTTTGGAATTTAAAAAATATTTAAAAAAAAATGCAAAACTTTTTGCTGTAGTAAAAGCTGATGCTTACGGGCACGGAGCTGTTATGATTGCACCAATATTGCTTGCCTCAGGAGTAGATTTTTTAGGAGTATCATCAATAGATGAAGGTCTGCAACTCAGAGAGGCTGAAATAACAGCACCAATACTCGTCTTAGGAGCCGTTCCGGTATGGTCTTTTGACAGAGCAGCCAAAAACAATATTTCAATCTCCGTTTTCTCAGACGAACACATTGAAGCCTGCAAACAAACTTACAACAAGCTTGGTATTAAACCAAAAGTGCACGTAAAAATTGACACCGGTATGAATAGAATAGGGGTAAGACCTGAAGATGCAACTGAGTTCATCAAAAAAATCCAAGATTGTAACTTCATCAAGCTTGAAGGCATATTTACCCACTTTGCAACAGCAGAAACAGAATCTTATGCTTTAGAACAATATAAAAAATTCAGAAATGTTGTAGATTCTGTTGACACAAAAGGCTTGCTCATCCATTGCTGCAATACATCAGCGACGGTGTGTTACCAAGATTTTGATTACAATATGGCAAGAGTGGGTATCGGTATCTATGGACTACAGCCGGACCTTACAGAAGGAACAAATCAACCAAACTTAAAACCGGCAATGTCTCTTAAAGGAAGAATAACTAATATACATACAGCTTATAAAGATGAAGGCGTAAGTTATTGCCACACCTTTGAAACAGCAAAAGAAACAAAAATAGCAACTATACCTATAGGATACGCTGATGGTGTATTTAGAGGTTTATCAAACCAAATTTACGGAATAATAAACGGTAAAAAAGTAAAACAAATAGGTAACATAACAATGGACCAAATGATGTTTGATATAACAGACTGTGAAGCTCAAGAAGGTGACATCATAACATTAATAGGTCAAGACGGTAACGAATTTATAAAAATAGATGAGTGGGCCAAAACGCTTAATACAATCCACTACGAGCTAACTTGTGCTCTTCGGGTAAGATTGCCGAGAGTTTACACAAGATAAAACTAACGCACCAAAAACTTTTAACCTTTTACATCGAAGTCGATACCGTTTACCTTATCTCTTCTCAATGCAGCACCAATGTTGTATTGCATAAGATTGTATTTTTCAATTTCATTTGCAACATTGCCATTAAAAACTTGTTGGTTTGAATCAATAAAATTGAACAAGGGTTCAAAAATGCCACCGACAGTATTTTCAGCAGTTTTTTCAACCTGTTTAATTGTTTTAACCGGAACTTTTATGTTCATTCCAAAAGGTTGTTTAAAAAAATTTTCTGTCATTTGCATTACCCCTGTTATTGCTTACAGGTTTTATATCGACCTACACGTTTATAAACTTTAATGATTTTATGTAGTTTGTAAACAAAATTTTACAAACGATTATGTTAACTTTTGTAAATATGGATTTATTGCAAATTTGAATGCTTTAAAAAACAAAATAAAGGTAAAATAAACACTTAATTATTAAATATTTATATTATTAAATAAAAAATCATATTTTTAAAAAGAGGTTTAAAAATTTTTACAAACTGAAATAGCAAATTTTTTTTTGACGGGATTTGTATTTATATCAAGTCTTTCATATCATATAAGAACAGAAATCACCTTTCTTGTTTAAAATTATTAGATAAAAAGACACTAGTTAGACTAAACAGCTATGATTAACGACATTAGAAATTCAGAAGTTTATAGAAATACATATACAAATATCCGTGCAGCGAAAAGAGATAATAATAGCAACAACTCACAACCTGCGTTTAAGGGAATCCCACCGGAAATTATCAACGTTTCCGTTATTGACTTGGCAACAGCTATTTTGCCAAGAACATACGTAGATGCAAAAACAAACGGATTTGCTGCAGCCGAAACTTTTAGAAGAGAATCTTCAGGGCTTATTGTAAACTGCCTTATTCCTGGTTTTATTGTCTATGGTGTAGCAAAAGTTCTTGAAATGTTGAACCCTAAAAACAAGGGTATGGCATCAAAATGGGCTAATCAAGATGCAATCACTACTTTAAACAAACATTTTGTTGAAGCAAAAGGTGGTTCAAGAAGTTTTACAAACAAACTGCTTGACGACATAAGCGTATTAAACGGCCACAACTGGGTAAGCTTAAAAGGACTAAACCTTGAAAATGAACGTATGGAATTTGCCAAGACAATGGCAAATAAGCTTGCTACTAAAAAAGAAAAAGCAGCAGCCGTCAAAAACTTAGAGAAAAAAGTTCTCGAAATGACAGGCGGAACAAAACATATACAAATTGAAGGCAAAGCTTATCACGCAGACTTAAGTACATTACTCAGAGATGCAATGGATGTTGGTCAAGACTTCCTTGAACATAAACGCACTGCAATCAGAGCCGTAAAACAAGAATTTGCGGCAGGAAAAATCCAAGGTTCACGTTCTAAAGCAGTAGCAGATGCTGTTGTTAAAGAATTAAATACATACTTTAAAGAATCAAAAAGCTTCATAAACAAAAAAAGCTTTATTGGTTTGGCAATTGTAATCCCTCTTGCAGCATCTATGCAATCTATCAACAGATGGATTACGAGAAAAACATCAGGTCAAGAAGGTGCACCTATATACAAAGACTTTGGTACTCATAAAAAGAAAAAAGAAATGAGTGCAAAAGAAAAATCATCTTTCTTCTTGCATAAACTTGGCGCAGCTGCATTGATGGTAGGTGTTGCTTATGCATCATTAAAGGACAAATCAAGCCTGTCAAATATCCTTAAAGGTTTGCAATTTACAAAAAATATGCCATCAATGGATCAATGCAGATGGATTGCAACATCAACATTTGCAAGCAGAATGTTAGCTTCAGAAGACAAAAATGAACTCCACGAAGTAACTTGGAGAGACATAGCTACATTCTCTAGTTTATACTTCCTTGGCGATTATGTTGCGAAAGGTGTAGGTCTTTTACTACAAAAAGCAACAAAAGTTCCGCTTTTGAACTATACTAAAGAAGTACCTCAAAAATCCCAAAATGCTATCATCGATTTTGGAAAGAAAATTGCACATTGGGCGTCAGGAACAGAGCTAAAAACTTTCTCGGAAGCGGCTAAGGTTTCCAACAAAGCAAGAAACCTCAGATATATTTGTGAAGGAAGTTCATTAGGATTTTCAATGTTAATCTTAGGTATGTTAGTTCCTTGGTACGTAAGAAAACAAACAGAAAGAAAAGTTCAAAAAGAATTGGAAGAAAAATTCAGAAGCTTCCACACATATCCTTCATTAAATTTAAATAGCAACAAAAAAACTTTTCAGGCGTTTGGTATGATGATGGAAAAAGCAAAACAATAAAAAACAGGAAAATATATGCTATCACAAATTACACAAGTACAACCGAAATCATTAACTTATAAAAAACAACTAAACAACAAAGATAATAATAACCCAAGTTTTAAAAGTCTTGGTGCAATAAGTACAGGTGTTCTTAATTCATTAAACACAAGCCCGGCCATTGGTGCTTGTTTTGTAGACTTCTTTTCTATGGTTTTACCAAGGACACTTGTTGATTTTGGACGTTCTAAAGACGCCGGTATGGAAACTGGTTTTAGAGAATCATCAGGAACACTCAACCACGCTCTTGCAGGTATAGTTGGTCTTGGTGCCGGCTACGCTGTATCATCTGCTTTTAACAAATCTAACGGCGTAAAAGCACATTTGATGTTTATGGACGGTAACACAATCGACACATTTAAGGATTTTGTTAACGTAAGCGCCGAAGCTAACGGCTACAACAAAGAAAAATATTGGAACACATTCTTCAGAAGCATTGAAGGTTTCAACACAACAAATGGAGAAAAAGTTTGGAAAAACCTCTCTGATGAAACAGTAAACAAAGCTACAAAGATAATGTTGGACGCAGGAACAAAGAAATACAAAGTTGCTGATTCAACAATGGCGCAAATTTCAGAGCTTATAACAGGTGAAACAGGTGCAGGTTCAACATTCAGAGTAGTATTAGATAAATTAGAAAACAATCAACCCCAAAAAGTAATAACTGATGTAGAAGGTTCTATACAAGATCTTACAAGCAATGCAAACTCAATGCTCAAAGCTGTTATAGATAAAGCAAAAAATGACAAAACAGCAGTTGTTAATGATTTAGAAAAATTCTTAAAAGGAATCAAAAATAAAAAAGTTGCAACAGTTGCAGCAGGTCTTGCAATACCTATTGCTGTTGGTATGTCTGCCCAACCTCTTAACAGATACCTTACTAAAAAGCGTACAGGTTCTGACGGATTTGTAGGTGTAGAAGGCCGTCAACCTGATCATTCAAATGGATTTAAACTTGCCAAACTTATCCTTGGTGTTGGTATGGGCAGTGCAATGATTGCTACCATATTGAAAAAGCCGACAGAATTATATACAAAATTCCCTAAAGCTGCAAAAGAACTTATTTCTAACTTGCAATATAAAGGAATGGTTCCTACTATCAACCAATTTAAATTTATATACGGTATGACAATCATGAGCCGTATATTTGCAGCGCGTGACAAAAACGAAATGAGAGAATCTGCAATAAAAGATTCATTAGGCTTTGTTAACTGGCTTATTTTGGGTGGTTTTGTTTCTAAATTGGCGGCAAAAGCATTCAACAAAGATATAGTAAACTATGATGCAAAAACTCACGGAAACGGTATTTGGAAATATATCCAAAAATCTGTTGAAAAAACTCACGAAGAAATATTAATGCCATCATTGCAAAAACTTGGCATTAGTACAATCGGAGAAAACGGAAAAGCATTACCGTTTAGAAAACTTATTACAGCATTAAAACAAGAAGCAATAAAAGAAGGCGCAACACCTGAAACTAAAAAACTGGTTAAAGAAACTCTTAGCAGATTAAAATACAAAAACATTGCTCAAATGCTTGGCTACATATATTCAGGCGTGGTTCTCGGATATGGTATACCTAAGTTAAACATTGCAATAACTAAGTATTACGAAAATAAAAAATCAGCTAAAAATACAACACCAGTTGATATAAACAACCAACCTGACAAAATGAAACTCTCAAATGAGTTTATTCAAAAAAGCACAGAATCAAAAACTTTCGGTGCATTCTACGATGCAATGTAAATAACTAAATAAAACTTTAATAAATTGTAAAGGTTTTTGTAATAATTTTATATTTTATATATAATTTAGAATAAATAAATTAATAGAAAAGGTTACAAAAATGGCAGAAAATAAACTTCCTTCAGGTGTAGGCAAAAAAATTGTTCAAGCGCTTAAAAAGCAAGCAGAAATTGAAATACAACCTATATCTGAAAACAATGAAAAAATTGTGTCTTTAGAAGATGAAGCAGTTATTCAACCGGAAATTTATGAAAATGTAGCAAGCGACAATATCAGTTTGGATAATGAATTTACTGATTTTTCGATGAATGATAATACAGATTTAAATTTGTCATTAGATGAACATTCACAAGCTGATTTTGAAGAAACATTTAACACATCCGATTTAGATTTTGGAGAAGCAGACTCTACTATGTTTGAAGAAAAAGAGACATTTAGCAAATTACCAAATATGCCAAAAATGAGTGAACAACCGCAACAGAATAATTATACAATGCCGGCAAATGTTGCTGTTTTAAAAAGACTTATAATGCAGCTTCCTCAAGGAGTTTCTAAGCAGACTGGTGCACAAATAATTAGACAAACTATGGAAGCTCTTGGAATCTCAATGAACAGTGTTTTAAAAGAAGCGCAGCAAGGTCAAGACAGCATAACAGCTAATGCAAAAGCTTGTATGACAACTATTGCAGAGTATCGCAACAACATTAAAAATCTTGAAAAACAGGTCCAAGATTATAAAAGACAAGCTGTTGCTTTAAATGACCTTATCAGTCTTTTTGTAATGACAGACAAGCATTAAAATTAAATTTCACACACACAAAAAAAACGGCTCTTAATCGAGCCGTTTTTAGTTATCTATCCTAATTAATAATATGCTGCACAATTTGCACCTTTTCCGATTTCTCTTAACCAAGGCATCTTATCATTTTTTATAATATAGAATGTACACCATCCTTCATCAGTTGCATGATCTGGTGTGCCTTTTGGATAAACGCCAAAATCATTACCATTATCAGAACGACCAACCAAAAACTGAACCTGATCAATACCTGTAATATTGGGGTCTTTTTCACCGTTAGTATCAACTGTAACCCAACACTTACCTTTTGTTCCGCCTATCTGCCAAGCCATACCATCTAATGTATAGAAATCAGGTGTAACAGTAGGATTTCCCGAAATTGCAGTTCCATCCAATTGTAAATGATCCCAAGAAGCAGCACCAGAATTTGGGCCAGCATTTAAAACTTCAGAAAACCATTTTTTTGTTTTTTCACCGCAATCCCAAAAAGCCATATCTGTATGACGTGCCTCAATTGCAGTAGCAGCAGAATTAACGGACGCATAAGCTTTTTTAGCTGCAGTAACGTATTTCACCTCATCAGAATGTTCCTTTAAAGCCGGAACGGTCATTACAGCAATAACACCTATAATCATCAGAGTAATAAGTGTTTCCGCAAGAGTAAATGCTTTAATTTTTCTAGTTTTTTTCATATTCTATCCAATCTTAAATAATTAACCTGCATTCAATGTTGAAAATAGAGAGTTCGCTCTTTCTAAAATTTCCTCCCTATATGCCATTATCTCATTCTTATCAAGACCTAACTGTTCTTTTACCATTTTTTCATCAAATGGCGCTACTTCATCATGTGCCAACGCATTTGCTAAATAGACCAATGTAGTAATCTCAGGCATAGAAGAAGCCAAAGGATCATGATGATATTTTATACAATTAGCCAACAAAACAGATAGCTTCCATTTTTTAGCCAACAAAAAGCCAATATCTGCATGGTTAGTCATAAAAACAGAATTTTCTGCATCAATAACATCTTCTCCGTTTTTTACCATTTCCTTAACTCTATGGTAAGCAGACACATTACAGATATTTAACAAGATTTTACCTATGTCGTGTAAAAAACCTATAGTAAAGGCATCGCTCGTATCAGCAACGACAACCTTATCGGCAAGATATTCACAAGCAACTGCACATCTAAGAGAATGTTTCCACATTTCTCTACCACCAGTCGATGTAAGCATAGGCTTCATAGCAACAGTGATAATAATATTACGGGTCTGAGACATCCCAAGCAACGCCAAAGCCTTTGACACAGAAGTGATTTCTTGAGCAAATCCATAATACGCTGAATTTACTAATTTCAAAACTTGGGAAGTTAACGCCTGATCATACGCCATAATTTCACCAAGCTCTTTTGTTCCAGATTGTCCGTCCTTTATAATACCTAAAGCTTTTACTATAACATTAGGCATTGCTGGTATATCTTTTATTTTATCTATTAAATCTTCAGCATTTGTCATAAAAAATATCCTAAACTTGTAAGTGTTTCTTAATTGATATCATGCTACCACCGGCACCGAAGCCTACAGCTATTATAAACAATACTAAAATAACAGTGTTGTTTGCCAGTATAGGCGATGCAACAACAAAAAACTCGTGAACTTTTAACAAACCATTATTAACAGCATTCAATGGGATTAGAGAAATCAAAGCGCCAATAAAACCGTATATTGCCCCCTGTAAAATCAAAGGAATTTTAATATACCAGTTGCTAACACCCATCAGACGCATAATTTCAATCTCTTCCTTCCTGGATTGAATAACCAACTGTATTGTATTATTTATTATCGTGATTGTCAAAATAGCGACAAGCACAACTACTATGAGAGTGATTGAATGAACAACATTGTTAAAAGTTTGCATCTTTTTAGCAATATCTTGTGCATAATTTAAGTCTTCTACACCTGAGAAATTTTTTATCTTATTAAATACATCGTTAATATTCTCCGGTTTATCCACTTTTACGTGTAAAGTATCCGGCAAAGGATTTTCCATATCGGGAACATCAATTTCTCTTTGTATATCAGCCCAAGATTTTTCTTTAGGAATAATTTTAACTCTCTCTACATGGTCAAGCCCTCTAATTTCTTTAGCAATAGAATCAGTAGGAGCTGATTCTTTCAAATAAACAGAAATTTCAAGAACATTCCCCAATTCTTGAACAAAAGAAGTCAAAGAAAGAGTTGTTCTAAACAAAGAACCAAAAATTGTTAAAATAGCCGCCATTGTTGTAATTATAGCGATATTTATCCAACCTGTTCTTTTTATACCATATATAGTTTCCAAAGCTATTCTATACACTATCCTAAGTTCTTTTAACCAATCCTTAGGGATATGTGCTTTTACTTTCTTTTTAATTATTGCTTTAGTAGATTCGTCACTCATTATTTTGCTCTCAAATATTTCGTATAAAAAAGTCTATTCGTATGTACCTGCTTGTACATCCCTAACTATTTGACCATTTTCAAGAGTTAGCACTCTTTTTCTAAAATAATCAACCATAGCGTGATCATGGGTAGAAACCAAAACAGTAATCCCTTTTTGGTTAATCTGCTCCAAAATTTGCATAATTTCCATAGAGTTTTTGGGATCCAAGTTTCCTGTTGGCTCGTCAGCAATCAATAACGGAGGGCCATTAACGATAGCTCTGGCAATAGAAACTCTTTGTTGTTCTCCTCCTGATAACTCTGAAGCTTTTGCTTTCATTTTATCAACAAGTCCAACAACTTTAAGCGCACCTGTAACTCTGGCTTCAATTTCTTTAGAACTCATACCTAAAGTTCTGATAACATAAGCACAATTATCATAAACACTTTGGTTCATCAAAAGTTTATAATCCTGAAAAACAATTCCCATACATCTTCTCAGATTAGGAACTTTTTCCGAAGGAAGATTAGCAATATTAATACCACCAATCATTACACTACCCGCTGTAGGTGTTTCTTCCTTATAAAGAAGTTTCATTAAAGTAGATTTGCCTGCACCTGATGAACCCGTAATAAAAACAAACTCTCCTGACATAATATCAAGATTAACATTCTTAAGTGCATAATTATTCTTATATTTTTTTGTTACACCACGTAACTGAATCATCTTAACTTTACCCAACTTTCGTGTACAGTTTCTATTATAACCTGAATGAGGAACAATGGCAAAGCAGGGAAAATACGTTTAAATCTTGATGGTTCTTTTATAGTACGATACAACCATTCGAGGCCCATTTTTTGATATATCTCAGGAGCTCGTTTTACAGCACCAGACCACACATCAAAACTTCCGCCAACACCTATAAATATTGTATTTGGCATATCTTTCTTTAATTTAGAGATTAACATCTCTTGCTTTGGAGCACCCAATGCAACAAAAAGAACTCTTGGAGCTATGTTTATTACTTCACTACATATTATCTCTTCTTGCGCTGCATCAAAATAACCGTTACGAATATACGTAATATTTAAATTATCAAACTCTTTTCGCAAATTATCTGCAGCAGCATTAACGACTTCTTCTTTTGCTCCTAAAAGGCCAATAGTATAGCCTTCTAAAGCACACATACCAATAAGTTTTTTAGAAAACTCTATTCCAGGAATATTTTCCTGCTGCACACCTTTTATTTTAAGAGCAATTTTGACTCCAACTCCATCAGGAATTGACATATCTGCTTCATTTAAAACACGTCCAAAATCATCATTTTTGTTACCCAAAGCAATCATTTCAGGATTAATAGTAACTATATGAAGCCCCTTATTTTCCTTTAAATGCAAATGCGCATATGCAAGTGCTTCATCAAAATTAAATAAATCAACCTCGAACCCCAAAATCGGTTCTGTCTTTCTTTGCATACATTCCATAATGTATTTAATTATATAAGGCGATAACACTTTTATCAAGCATAAGTTATAACTTAACTACCATAAATGTGTTATTTGCAATAACAAAACTTTTTTATCAAATTGTTAGCTTACTTACCGACAGCCCAACGAAGTCCGGCGGTTAAGGCTATACCGTTACGTCCTCCGTTGTGTATCATTGCTTGACCGAATGCAAGGAACTTGTCGTTTATTCTCTTTTGTATACCTGCTCCATATTGGATATATGGGTCAATACTCATCTCAGGTAATCTTACATCATTCGCTGTTACCTTACTGTCATCTAGTAAGTTCCATATCATTGCTACACTTAAATATGGTTGCCATCCGTTTTTTGTGTTTCCGATAAGTTTTAATCCCGGTGCAAGTTGGATTGC
>CALVEI010000014.1 GCA_944326515.1 Candidatus Gastranaerophilales bacterium
TTTGAAAATATTCCGTTAAACAACGGTCCAAAAGTATCAAACATCAACTATGGAACATTAGTCGGATACGATAGCTCTCTCACACCAATAGCAAAAGGCTGGGAAAGAGTATTAACAGGCTACGTAGGATACAACGGAGCATCACAACGTTATAGCGGAGTAGATGCATATCAAAACGGAGGAATCTTTGGTGGAACAGCAACAATGTATAAAGGCAACTTCTTTAACGCAACAACATTATCAGTTGGAGCAACAGCAGGAGATGCTAGTACAATGTATGGAAATGAAAACTATGCAATGTTGTTAGCAGGAATAGGAAACAAAACAGGATACAACTTTGAATTTAAAGATGGAAGAATAATATTACAACCAAACTTCTTAATATCATATACATTCGTAAATACATTTGATTACACAAACGGAGCAGGAGTCCGCATCAAGTCAGACCCACTTAACGCAATCCAACTTGCACCGGGATTAAAACTTATCGGAAATACTAAAAACGGCTGGCAACCATATCTAAGTGTAGCAATGGTATGGAACTTACTTGATGACAGTAAGGTAACAGCAAACGATGTAAGATTACCAGAGATGAGTATCGACCCATATATCCAATACGGCGCAGGTATTCAAAAGAGATTCAAAGACAGATTCATAGCATTTGGACAAGCAATGATACACAACGGTGGTCGTAACGGTGTATCGTTAACCGCAGGTATCCGTTGGTCTGTTGGTAAATAATTTTATATGGCTTCTATATCTTGGCAGTCTATGACGATTAGACACCTAAATCATAGATAACAAGTCCACTTGTATTTTTTATAGGGCTTCAATATCTTTGTTGACTAAGAGAATTAGACAGTTCAATCATAGATAACAAGTCCATTCACAATTGTTTTTTTCATAAGGCTTCCTTATCTCGGCAGACTATCATAAATTATTGTTGTATGTTTAGGGGCACAGCCCTGCTCTATATTTTTTTTGATAAAAACCTATACTGCATAAGCAGTAATATGGCTTTGCCATTGTAACCTTGACTAGAAACAGTTGTGTTTTGAGGTAATTTTTACAGTAGCATGTCACTGAAAAATTACCGATAAAACATTTTACTGTTTCTTTTTACTTAGCGTGTTTTTCTTTTTTGGTTCGTTTTTTCTTTTTGCTTCGCGACAAAAAGAAAAAATGAACATACAAATTTTCATAAGGTTTCTATATCTCTGTGAACTATTACAATTAGACACCTAAATCATAGATAACAAGTCCACTTGTATTTGTTTAGCGGCATAGCCGTTTCCACTACTTTTATAAGGTTTCAATATCTTGGCGGACTATAAGAAAAGTAACTGAAAAAAAAGATTATTTTATTTTTTTAATTTGTGCTTGATTTTCATTTTTGAAGTTTCATAATTAATTACATTATGACATTAATAACATTATCGATTTGGGTTTACACAATCGGTGGGGTTTTGCAACTGTTTTTTAAAGAAAAACATAAATGCAATTTTCTCATCTTTATGAATTTTATTGCGGCAGCACTGACGTTCAAGCCTATAGTGTCAATACTGTATGAACGCAATATTTTAGAGACAACTGTTTATATGGGACAGTTGCTAAAGGACGTGGCATTCCGTGTAGATGCTTTGAGTGCGTTCTTTATAATGATAATCTGCGGAGTCGGATTATTAGGTACAATATATTCTAAAAAGTACCTTGAACCATACATTGAACAAGGTAAAAAACTTGGTTCACACCTGTTTTTATTTAATGTTTTCCTTGCGTCAATGTTATTGGTAGTTATGTCACAAAACATTATTTTCTTCCTCATAAGTTGGGAATTAATGAGTTTTTCATCATTCCTTCTTATGATTTTTGAACACGAAGAAAAAGAAGTAAGACAATCAGGTATAAACTACTTAATAACAATGCACGTTGGGGTAATGTTCCTTGTTGTAGGGTTTATCCTTATGTATTTAAAAACAGGAAGCTTTGATTTTTCAGCATTTGAAGGAAAAATCAGTGAACTTGTTTTTGCAATTATGTTTATTGGCTTTGGTATCAAGGCAGGCTTTGTTCCATTACACAGCTGGTTACCAAAAGCTCACCCAGTTGCACCGACTCATATATCTGCATTGATGTCAGGTGTGATGATTAAAACAGGTATTTATGGCATTTTGAGAATGCTTTTATATATGGGCAAACCTACAATCACTGTTTCTTACTGTGTATTGTTGGTAGGTTTGGCATCAGCATTTTTTGGAATTCTTTACGCAGTAGCGCAAAGAAATTACAAAAAAATGCTTGCTTATTCCTCTATAGAAAATATAGGTATAATCACAACGGGTATGGCTGTTGCTATGCTTGGATTGGCATATAACAACTTCATTATGACAATGTTTGGATTCTTAGGGTGCTTCTTGCACATCTTAAACCACTCTATATTCAAAACAATGATGTTCTTTAATGCCGGAGCTGTTTATACTCAAACCCATACAAAAGATATGGAAAAATTAGGCGGACTTGTAAAGCCAATGAAAAATACGGCAATACTTTTCTTGCTTGGTTCACTAGCTATAAGTGCATTGCCTCCATTCAACGGATTTATAAGCGAGTTTTTAATCTATATCGGATTTTTAACAAGCTTTTCAACACAAAATTATTTCTTATACACAATAATTATTGCAGCATTTGGAATAATCGCATTTGTTGGAGCAATGGCATTGATTGCATTTACAAACGCATTCAGCATTATTTTCTTGGGTTCTCCAAGAACAGAAAAAGCACAACATGTAAAAGAAGATGTCTCAATATTTATGCAGCTTCCTATTATTGTTCTTGCTTTTTGTTCTTTAGTAATAGGCTTGTTCCCACAAAGGTACATTGATCTTGTTGTTGCACCTGTTCAACAATTTATACCGTTTAGCGTTCCTTATGAATTGTTGACAGTTATCTCAATATTCAACATAACTCTTTGCGTTGTGATTCTTATCATAATAGGATTAAGAGCTTTGTTATTGAGAGGCAGAACAGTTGAACACAGAGAAACTTGGGGCTGTGGCTATCAATACCCGACAGCAAAAATTCAATACAGTGCAAATTCATTCACCAGACCTTTCTTAGGATTTTTAACACCATTCTATAAAAGAGAGTTGAATTTTACACAAATTAAGGAATTATTCCCACAAAAAACATCATTTAAATCAAGAATTATAGATATCTTTGAATACTACATTATCAAGCCGATTGTAATCGTTGATGAATTTATTATTTCTAAATTCTACTGGATTCAAAGCGGTCACACTCAAAGATATTTGATATACGGCGTAGTATTCTTAATCGTTGCTATTGCCCTTCTTATCGGAGGTAAAATCTAATGACATTTTTAACGGTTTTACTTTTACCTTTTCTGTTTATAGGATTAATAAACAAAATGAAAGCTGTATATGTTGGCAAACAAGGTGCACCTATATTACAGCCATATTACGACTTTTTTAAACTTATAAAAAAAGGTGAAGTATTAAGCGACACAAGTTCTTTTGTTTTTAAAATCGCACCATCTATAAATCTTGCTTGTACAATAGTTGCAGCAATAATACTTACGTTATTGAATTTTAATGGAGATTTTATACTTTTTTCTTATGTATTAGCATTAGGAAAATTCTTCTCTGTTATTGCAGCAATGGATACAGGTTCAAGCTTTGAAGGAATGGGTGCCTCAAGAGAGGTAAGCTACACATCACTTGTTGAGCCGGCTTTCTTTATAATAATAGGTTCAGTAGCTGCTCTTAGCGGAATCCATTCTTTCAGAAATTTGTATGCATTAATCCAAATTCATAACGAAATAGTTATTTTAATATCACTTTTAGCGATATTTGCATTGTTTATGATGATATTAATCGAAGGTTCCAGAGTTCCTATTGATGATCCAAAAACTCACTTAGAATTGACAATGATACATGAAGTAATGGTTTTGGACAACTCTGGTGTTGATTTGGCATTTATACATTATGCAAGTGCAATGAAAATGCTTTTATTCTCAACATTAATTGCTAATATAATTTGTCCTCAATTTTGGTGGGCATATTGGTTAGTACTTTTAGTTATTGCATTTTTAATCGCAACTATCGAATCTATCGGAGCAAGAATAAGACTTACTCACATTATTGAATACACATTTGTAATGATTTCTGTTGCATTAATTGTGATGTCACTCGTTCTTTTAGTAATGCACGGAGGACACATAGCATGATAAATTTATTAATTGTATTGTTTGGTGTTTCTATGCTTTATATGGCAAGTTCAAGCCGTATAATGGCACAAATAAATATGCTAAGACTACAAGGTCTTATCCTTTGTTTGATCACAATAATAGCTCACCATCACGCAAACATTGCCGGTATAGTGTTCTTGTTAATAGAAACATTTGTTGTCAAAGCAGTTATGATTCCTTGGTTTTTGGAAAAGGTTTCTAAAAAGAATAACATAAAAAGAGATAACAACCCGCAGTTTCCAAACTTTTATACACTCGTTGTATCAAGCTTTGTTTTATTTGCCGGTTTCTTAATAGCAAATATTCATAGTGATTACATGAAGAATATTTCTAACTTATATTTTGGTATTTCTATTTCTACAATTATTACAAGCTTTTTATTTGTTGCAGTTAAGAAAAGACTTCTTACTCACGTAATAGGCTTTGCAATGTTAGAAAACGGTATATTTTTACTTTCATTATCAGTAGCAAAAGAAATGCCTTGGATTGTAAACATTGGTGTATTACTCGATGTATTTGTTGCCGTATTTATTCTCGGATTGTTAATTGGAGAAATAGGAAGCATTTACGAAAACCCCGGTGTTTGTCACCTTTGTAATTTAAAAGACAGTGAGAGTGAAGAAGATGAGTAAATTTTTTGCGCTGGATAGTTTAAATTTGTTATTTATAATAGTTCTCGTCATCGTCACGGGTGCTGTAATGGTTTATCAAGGTAAACAAAATTGGAAATACTACACAATTTTCGCTTTGTTTTTCCTTTCTATGACAGGTGCAATATTGAGTAGTCACCTTGGTTTAACTTGGGTATTTGTTGAAGCAACTACTTTAACAAGTGCATATTTAATTATGCAACACAAAACCCAAAACTCGCTTGAAGCTACTTGGAAATACGTCTTTTTATGTTCAATAGGTATTTCTTTAGCTTTCGTGGGTATAATTTTATTGTTGATAGGTTGTGACGGAGTTAACTCACTTGCATACAGTGACCTTTACTCACACGCAACAGCAATAAACCCTTTTTGGTTAAAATTGTCATTTATATTTATTTTAATAGGTTTTGGAACAAAAGTTGGCTTGGCTCCTGTTCACAGTTGGTTGCCTGATGCTCACGCAGAAGCACCTTCGCCTGTATCAGCAATGCTTTCAGCCACTCTTTTGAACTCTGCTTTTCTTGTAATTTTAAGATATTACAAACTTATGGAATTGGCAGGAGTACAAGACACAGCAAAAGTTTTGCTTTTGACAATGGGCTTTTTATCAATATTCGTAACAGCAGTTTATGTTTATAAAATTGCAAACTACAAAAGAATGCTTGCATATTCATCAATTGAAAATATGGGTATCATTGCAATAGGTACAGCTCTTGGCGGAGTTGCTGTTTTCGCGGCTGCATTGCACCTTGTTGCTCACTCTTTAATAAAAGCATCGTTCTTCCTTACTTCCGGTAACGTTTTAAAACTGTACAAAACTAAAGAAGTTGCAGAAGTCAAAGGTATAATAGAACAAGATAAAATAACCGGTTGGTTGTGGGTTATTTGCGCGATGCTTATTGTAGCAGTGCCACCATCACCAATATTTATATCCGAATTCATAATGATTAAACAAATGATTGTAGAACATCACTACATCTTATGTTTTATATTTATGCTTTTATTGACAGTGGTAATGTTCGGAATAATGAGAGCAGTAGTAAAAACAGCATTTGGTAAATCAAATTTAGAAGAAAAAACAAAACTAAACTTTAACAAATACTTACCACAAATAGTATTATTAGCTGCAGCAATAGGACTTTGTGTATATTGTCCAAAGGCTGTTTATGATTTGATTGCAGGAGCAGCACAATGGATGTAAATATGAACGTATTGGAATTTAAAAATAATCAAAAAATTAAAAGAGCTGATATTCCTGTTATGGATTTTGAAAGCTTCTCAAAGAAGATTCTCCCCTATGAAGTTAGAGTTATTAACCTTTTTGTAAAAAAAGAAAATGACAAAAACAGACTATACTGTATCTTTGCAGATGATAAAAACAAAAAATTGTTTTTAACAACAACATACATAGGCGAATCATATCCGTCATTAACTTTAAGCAAACCTTGCCTTCATATGTTCGAAAGACTTATTTATGAAGAAACAGGTATTATACCGGAAGGTCATCCGTTTTTAAAACCAGTTAGAAAACAAGACGGAAACTCATATAAATTTTTAGAATCTCACGATATACAAACTCACGAAGTTGCTGTAGGTCCTGTTCACGCGGGGATTATTGAACCAGGTCACTTTAGATTTTTGTGTAACGGAGAAAGAGTAAACCACCTTGAAATACAACTTGGTTTCCAACACAGAGGAGTAGAAGACTTGCTTAGAAAAAGACCTTCTATTCAGTTGGCTGAGTCTATATGCGGTGATGAAACGATAGCCCAATCACTTGCATACGCAAGAGCAATGGAATCTCTTTCTAACATTGAAATAACACAAAGAGAAAAATTAATAAGACTTATTGCCCTTGAAATGGAAAGAATGGCTATTCACGTTGGAGATATTGGTGCAGTAGCAGGTGACGTTGCTTATTCAATAGGTGCAAATGTTCTTGGCGTAACAAGAACCCTTGTAATTAACACAATGCTTGAATTAAGCGGAAGCAGATTTGGTAAAGGCTTAATGAAATTTGGTGGCGTAAATTTTGACATCGACCTTACAATGAGAACAAAAATCTTAAATATGCTTGAAGAAGTCTGCGATAGAACAGACAAAATGGTTAAAGCAATGTTTGCTCACGCAACTGTTATCTCTCGTCTTGAAAACACAGGCTTTGTCGGCAAGAAAAAAGCAAGAGAAATCGGTCTTGTTGGTATGGCGGCCAGAGCTGCAGGCGAAGAATTCGATGCAAGAGTATTTGACGATTACGAAGATTTTGAAATCACAACGATGAAAACCGGTGATGTTTATGCAAGAACATACCTCAGATATCTTGAAATCAAGAAATCAGCCCAAATAATAAAAAATATGTTAAACAAACTCGAAGATACGGAAACTGAAATCAATAACAAAAGGTTTAATCTTAACTTAGAACCTGATTGTTGCGTATTTTCAATTGTAGAAGGTTGGAGAGGTGAAGTTGCACACTGTGTAATGACTGACAAAAACTCTTACATAGAAACATATAAGATTAAAGGCGCTTCTTTTAACAACTGGTTTGGACTTGCTCTTGCAGTTAGAAATAACCAAATATCAGATTTTCCTGTCTGCAATAAAAGTTTTAATCTCTCATATTGCGGATTTGATTTATAATAAATTAAAAAGAGAAAAATTATGCTTGAAACATTAAAAACACTCGGATTACAAAAAAATCAATTAATAAAAGACATCAGAACAGCAACACCTAAAGATGGTTTTAGGGGATTGCCGTCTATAGACATTAATGCTGATGAAAATTGGCAAGAATGTATGTCTGTTTGCCCTACAGGTGCTTTAAAAGTAGCTGATGGTGAAGCATCAATTGACTTAGGAAAATGCACTCTTTGCGGAGAATGCGCAAGATACTGTAAAAATGATGGTATCAAGTTTTCAAAATTCCACAAACTCGGTGCAGTTAACAGAGAAGATTTAATTGTTAACGGAGAACTTAATCCGATAAAATGCAAAGAAGAAATAAAAAAATTCTTTGGCAAATCATTAAAGTTAAGACAAGTTTCTGCAGGCGGATGCAACTCTTGTGAAATGGAGTTAAATGCTTGTTCAAACGCTAACTTTGATATGGGAAGATATGGAGTTGATTTTGTAGCTTCCCCAAGACACGCTGACGGTGTGGTTATCACTGGACCTGTAACCAAAAATATGGCTAAAGCCCTTGAAGATACTTACTTCGCCTGCGCAGAACCGAGAATCGTTATAGTTGTCGGCGCATGTGCAATTTCAGGCGGTGTTTTCCAAGATTCTGAAGAGATTGACAGAAGCTTTTTTGAAAGACACAAACCCGATTTATACATACCGGGTTGCCCTGCTCATCCATTGACAATAATTAACGCAATCTTAGATTTCATCGGCGCAAAATAATTGACCTTTTGTAAAAATAAAAGGTTGGATTACTACGCCAAGTTAATGTAATTTATTATTGTGGTTATGAAAAAGATATTAACTATACTGGCTTTTATGTTTTTAATAGAACTTCCTGCGCACTCAGCACAAGAGGTTATTAAACTTGATTTAAAAGATAATCATCAATTTGCAGAAAATATAATTGCCAAAAATATGGAAATAGAAAACCCTGTACTTGAAACAGAATCAGAAAGTACAAAAAATCCGTCTGTTTTTCAAGAAACCATTCAAAAAAACGAACAGGATAAGGCAGAAACTCAAGTTCAAACTCAAGATAGAAGCGGTATAGCAGATTACGATCCTACGATGGGAGGAACATCTCCAAAGTTTTTTCTGTTTAATGCAATAACCAAAGCAGCCAATGATGTTTATAAATTGGAGATTGAAAGAACTGATGTTCCTTCACAGCTTTTAAAAGATCAATTAACTTTTAAAGTAAACAAAGGGCCATTAGACAGTATTCACATTTGGTCTGCATATCAAATGAACTTTTCAACTAATGTACCTGAAAGAGGCGATACCGATTCAAAATTTGATGTAGGGTTGATTAATATACTTATTGACGGAAATTTCAAGGGTGGCAAAGAAAATTTCAGAATAATGCTTGACCCAACACACAGAAGCAGCCACCCTGACTTTATGCAACCGTTCTTTCAAGATTTGTATATTGAATCACACAGAATACCTCACCATACAATTTTAGTTGGTAACTCTCGCCCTGGCGTTGGTATAGAAGGAGCACAATCACCTTATACACTTGCATTTATTAACCGTTCACAGATTTCAAGAAACCTTGCGAATATTCGTAAATTCGGTGTAAGACTAAGAGGTGACTATTCATTAATGGATTACGACTTAGGTATCTATAGTTCTTCTACCAATTTCACATCATTCTTCCCTGGGCACGAATTTGACGCTTGGATGAACGTAAAACCACTTGGTAAAACAGATGGAAAATATGGAAAACTTGTAACTGGTGCAGGTATCCAATCAGGTGAAAAACACGGTACAAGCTATTATTTAACAGGCGTTTACGCAGGTTATGACTACAAAAAATTCTGGTCAAAATTTGAATACGCAAGAGCAAACGGCTCAAACGGCGGTTCAGGCCTTACTGATAACCGTTCACAAGGTTTATTTGTTACTTTAGGTTATCACCTGACAAAAAAACTTGAAATCCTTGCCAGATACGACCAATTTGACCCGGACAGAAGCATAAGAAACAATAACCAAAAAGAATTCACGTTAGGAACAAACTACTACTTAAAAGGACAAGCTTTAAAACTTATATTTAACTACGTCTACTGCCAAAACGATAATAAAGTGGATTCCCACAGATTAATGATGGGTACACAAATAGTATTGTAATTACCAGTTAGGATAATAATAAAGTTCTATTGTATCTCGTTCTTTGAGTGACGCATGCCCGCCTTTTATAAAATTCGTGAATGTTCCTGTTGGTGGGAGAAACGTTAAAGCCCATTTTAAAGGAAATACCCACAAACTTCTATCTTGACCAAATATTTCAATAGTATCAGTAACTTTAGAAGAATCAATATTATCAAACTTAAAATCACCAATTATTATACTCGCAGGAATACCATTCATACCGCTTCTTATAATAGTTTCAACTCTTGCATACACAAGGTCATCTTTTCTTAAGACTTTTCTACCGTGAGCATATACATCATGACAAGCTCTAAAAACTATCGTTTCTCCTTCATGTACATATTTTTCAGATTTTATGTCAGCAATAACTTTTAATTCTATAGATATACGTTTTAAATCCTGATAGTTATACTTGTAATAAGAATAAGGATTTTTTAGATTTTTATCTTTTAAAGTGCTATCAGCAAAATCATCTTGCAAAAGTGTAGCTGCATTACACATCGATGCACTTAAAATAAAGGGTATTATTAATGTTAAAAGGCGTTTTTTCTTATTCATACTTCAATTCTTTTTTAGATTTTGTCTTAATTTTTTCTTGCAACATTCTTCTGTTTTCCAAAGATGTAAGCAAGAAATTTTGATAGTGTTCATTAGTTAAATATGTATTGTTAGCTAAAAAGTACGGATATTTAGTATAAATATACTCATATATTATAGCCAAACGTTTTGATGCCAAGTTTTTTGTTGAAATAGTATCAAACCTTTTTTGGGGACAACTTTTTTGAATAAAAGTTATTAACCCCAAAGGGTTATAACCTGCATTTACCATAAAATCTACAGCTCTTTTATCTGCTACAATTTCAAACTTTTTCGGTGCAGCTTTAATCTGTAATGCAGACAAATATCCTTTAAAAAAGCCATTATATGATTTCATAGAAGTCAAAATACCTCTTGCAAGGTAAGCAGCAAGCTCGTCATCATTTTGTATGAATTTATAATACTCATCATACAAAACAACTTCTCTACTTGTTACAGTAGGGTCTATTGTTAAGAGATTCTCTTTTTTATTTTTGTCATATACAAAAACTATTCTATTCTCTATTTTATTTGAGTTTAAAAGTTTAGAACCTATATTATTAACTCTTGATTGAATACTTTGTTCTTTTTCTATAGCTTGCTCATCTGTTTGAACATTTACTTTACTATTTGTTTCTTCAGCGCAAACCATAAGTGGAATTAAAAATAAACTTAAGACAGCTAGTGTTTTCTTTATCATAATTACCTCAGAATAAATCAAAACATATTAAACATACTACCATATAATCTTTTATAAAACGTTATAGCAATATATGCAACTATCAAACCTACAATTACAATTGTCGCAGGCTGCAACCACGCCATAATAATATTTAGCGTGTCTTTTAACTTGTTTTCATAGTCTTGTGCAATATCTTTAAAAGCATTACCTAAACGGCCTGTTTTTTCGCCTACTGAAATCTGAGAAACAGCATAAGGACTATATATCTCAGAAGAAACAAATGCAGAAGAAACATCACTACCGTTTTTCAACATACTTATTGTTTTCATTGAACCAAGTATGCAACGTTTATTTTTAAACAAAGAAGCGGCTTGATCTACCGCATCAACAATAGGAATACCAGCCTCATAACAAGAAGCCAACATATAGAAAAAATTAGTAAAATAAACCCCATTAACAATCGGAGCCAAAAACGTTTTTTCTGTCAAATAATCAATTAATTTTTCATATCTTTTTTTGTCAGAAACAAAATAATATACCGCAAAAAATATTAATCCATATGCCAATACAACTTTAAATATTGCAGTTATAAACAAAGCAAATTTTGTAGCAGGACACATACCGGTTGTGTACATAACGTCAAAAACTTTAAAGAAAAAAGAATGACAAAATATCAATACACCTATAGAACCTAAAAACAACAAAGTAGGATAAGTCAAAGAAGCAATCAAACGGCTTTTAAGCATTTCAGTTCTTTGTATATCCTCTTTTATGCGAGCTATTGAGTCTTCTAAACGTCCGCTTTTATCACCAGCACAAAACAACATTGCATATTGAGGGCTAACAATGTCTTTGTGCTGTATCATCAATTCAGAAACAGGCATACCACTATCTATGCCGTTTCTAAAAATTCTACACAAGTTTTTTATTTTTGTGTTTGTACTTGAAGTTTCTATTGTTTTAAAAACATCAGTATAAGAAAACCCCGCAGTATACAAACTCTCAATCGAACTAAAAAATTGTTTTTTTTCTGATAAAGTTAATGGTTTCATAATGAACTTATTATACAATTTTTTAATTCAAATTCATACTTTTTTCATTCTGTAGTATGATTATCATGTATAAATAAACACATACGGGGGATAAAAACATGATGTATCAGGTTTATACAAAAAAAGGTGGCTCAGATTTAACAAAAACGCAAGTCGGTGAATTTTCTGATTTAGAAGAAGCACTTGACTTTGCAGAAAAAACTATAGAGGGCAAACCCGACTTAAAATATATAGTAGAATCTACTTCAGGCCATTTTAACAGTTACGGAGAATTGCTCGTAGAAGTTATTGCAGAAAGTGACTAATAAAAATAACTCGACATAATAAGGAGAAAACAAAGTGATTACAAAAGAATCCATCAAAAATTTAGGAATTACAACAAGCTTTACAGGCGTAGATTTTTCAAAATATACAGCTAAAACAGAAGAATTTGTAAACGAATTTGCCAAAAGAGCAAATCAAAAAGGCCAATTTTTAAATTGGGTAAACCTTCCACAAGAACAAGCAAAAAGAGTTGATGAAATTTATGAACTTGCTTCTAAATTAAAAGCTCAAACTAATGCAAAAAAACTTAGCGTAATGGGTATCGGTGGTTCTAAACATACTGTTGAGCATATGCTTTCAATCAACGGATTAAATGTTAAAGGTGATTCTGTTGAATTTTATTCTGACGTAGATTCAGCAAGTCTTGAAAGATTCCTATACAGATTAAACGACAACGTGCTCGAATCAAGCTTTATGATTGCATCAAAATCAGGTTCTACTTTTGAAACAAAAGACGGATTCTTAAGAGTTCTTGCAATGCTCGAAGATGCATACAAAGCAAAAGGTCAAAGCGAAGAAGAAGCTAAAAAATCAGCAAACAAACACTTCATCGCAGTTACTGACGGAAACGCAGAAAAAAGCGAATTAAGAAGAACATCTAACGAAAACGGATGGTTAGGTGACTTGTACATCCACGATGATGTAGGTGGAAGATTCTCTGCTTTTGATGATCACGCATTATTCACACTTGCTTGGGCTGGTATGAAAAAAGAAGATATGACAGAAATGCTCAACGCTGCTCAAGAAATGTCAACTATAGCATTAACAGCAGATTTAGAAGCAAACGATGCATTAAAAGAAGGTATCTTCTGGGCTGATGCAAAAGCTAACGGAATAGACGCATCTGTACACCAATACATGGGTTCAATATTTGAAAATACCGTATATTGGCACGCTCAAATGCAAAACGAATCAATTAAAGATACACTAAAACAAGTTGCAAAAGTTCCCGATGCTATGCACCACAGTGCAGAAGCTCACTTCAACCCTGCAAACAAACTCGTTTTTGCTTTAACTGTTCCTGTTGACAAAGGTGTATGCAGAGAAAACGCAGAAGCATACATTGGCGCATTAACAAAATCTTATGAAGTTACAGGTGCTACTTTTGTTGAAAGAATTGAAACAAGAGGTATGGGCTTAACGCCAAAAGCAGCAGGCGCAATGTCTATGTTAAGAGCTTATGCAACTGTATATCAAGAAATAGTTGAAAAAACTATGTCAAATACAGCATTCCCTGAAGTTCTTGAAAGCGTTCTTCAACCTCACGTTGAGTTCTACAAAAAGAACCTCAAAGGCGGAGTTGTTGTACCAGGTAGAATTTCAAAATAGTTTTTGATTTTATACAGACAAACGCAGGTTTTACGACCTGCGTTTTTTGTTTTCTTTTATTACGGAAAATGCCGTTAAAAATAACACAATATCCTTTTTTATGATTTAATTATCTTAATGATTCTAATGAGAAATAGGAGCGATATGGAAAAGAATACTAAGGTAAAACTGGGTTTAATCGGTTTAGGAACTGTGGGAACAGGCGTTGTCAAAGTATTAAAAGATTTTGATAACATAGAAATCACAAAAATTGCAGTTAAAAACATTAACAAAAAGAGAGATATAGACAATCTTGACACATCTCTTCTAACAACCGACCCGTTTGAAATAGTTAATGACCCTAATATAGATATGGTTGTTGAAGTTATAGGAGGAATGGATCCTGCGTATGACCTTTTGAAAACAGCTATAGAAAATAAAAAACATATCGTGACAGCGAATAAAGAACTACTCGCAAAAAAAGGTCAAGAACTCTTCAATCTTGCAAATCAAAATAACGTTGTTATTCTTTACGAAGCTGCAATAGCAGGAGGCATTCCAATCATTATGCCTATTAAAACAACTCTTGCAGGAAACAAAATAAATAAAATAGAAGCTATTCTTAACGGAACAACAAACTATATCCTGACAAAAATGGAAAAAGAAGGTGTTTCGTACGAAGAAGTTTTAAAAGAAGCTCAAAAACTTGGTTATGCAGAAACTGACCCGACAGGAGATGTTGAAGGCTTTGATTCTGCTTATAAAATAGCGACATTAGCAACAATAGCCCTTAACCAAAGAGTAGATATAAACAAAATTTATCGAGAAGGTATAACAAAAATTAGTGCAAAAGATATGCAAAATGCAAAAGAACTTGGTTATAAAATAAAACTTATTGCACTGGCAAGACTAACTCAAGATAATAAAGCTGATGTAAGAGTTCACCCAATGCTTGTTCCTGTTAAAGATTGTCTTGCAAGCATAAACGGAGTTACAAACAGTGTTGTTTTAGAAGGCTTCCCAGTTGGCAGAGTTATGTTTGCGGGCCCAGGAGCTGGTGAATTCCCAACTGCAAGTTCTGTTTTAGGTGATATTCTAGCAATAACAAACAGCTTGGGTTCAACAGATATTTTGCCGTTTATGAAATGTAACCACAACAAAAGCGCTGAACAAATCGACATAAACGACACAACTAACAAGTATTATCTTTCTGTTACAGCAACCAACACCCCTGGTGTTATAGGTACAATCGGAGAAATTTGCGGACGCCATAATATAAGCTTGGCAAGTGTTCTTCAAAAAGGTATTGATGAAAAAAATACTGCAGAAATTGTTGTTATTACAGAAGAATGCAAAGAAAATGATATAAATAGTGCTATAGAGGAAATAAAAAATAATTCTACTATAGTAAAAATAAACAATTTGATAAGAGTGATGGAGTAATAAAATGGAAAAATTTCAACAAAAGGGCCACTATGAAGGATTAATCAACAGATATAGAAAATATCTTCCTGTTACAGATTCAACACCTGTTGTTACGTTGAACGAAGGAAATACTCCATTAATAAAAGCAGACAATCTTGCTCAAAAAATCGGTCTAGATAAATTAAACTGCGAAATTTATCTTAAGTTTGAAGGTGCAAATCCAACAGGTAGTTTTAAAGACCGTGGTATGACAATGGCTGTAACAAAAGCTAAAGAAGAAGGTGCAAAAGCAATTATTTGTGCTTCTACAGGTAACACTTCAGCAGCAGCCGCAGCATATGGAGCTAAAGCAGGATTAAAAACTTATGTATTGATACCTGACGGTTATATTGCGCTTGGCAAACTGTCACAAGCAATGATGTACGGAGCAGAAATCATTGCAATCAAAGGCAACTTTGACGAAGCACTTGAAAGAGTAATAGAAATTTCACAAAAATATCCTGTTACCCTCGTAAACTCTGTAAACCCATACAGAATAGAAGGACAAAAAACAGGTGCATTCGAAATTTGCGAAGCTCTTGGCGATGCACCAGATTACCACTTCATCCCTGTAGGTAATGCAGGCAACATCACTGCATACTTTAAAGGTTACGAAGAATTCCACAAACTTGGTAAAATCTCTCATCTTCCTAAAATGATGGGATTCGAAGCAGAAGGTGCCGCTGCAATCGTTAAAGGCGAAAGAATTATGAAACCTGAAACTATTGCAACAGCAATAAGAATAGGCAACCCAGCAAGCTGGAAACTTGCAGAAAACGCTAGAGATAAATCAGGCGGCGTTATCGATTTTGTAACTGATGAAGAAATAGTTGCAGCATACAAGTTAATTGCTTCTTCAGAAGGTATCTTGGCTGAACCAGCAAGCGCTGCATCTGTTGCCGGTGTAATAAAAGCATTAAAACTCGGTCTTGTTGAATCAAACAAAAAACTTGTTTGTATATTAACCGGTAACGGATTGAAAGACCCTGATTCTGCTATAAAATACTCAGGTTGTGAAGTTAAAAAAACAACATCAGAACTCAATGACATTGTGAAGGCTATGGCATTATAATTGCCTTACCGACTTATTGGTCATTTTAAATATTTTCTGCTAAAATATCCCTATATAAATAAGGGATATTTTGCTAAATAATTTATTTAAGGAAGAGAAATGAGTACATTTTCAAAAAGAGATGCAAAAACTTACAATAAATTTAGAACATTTTTTCAATGGTTGGCTTGCTCTTTATGCTTTGGTACATTTATCAGATTAATGTATGATTACTCGGTAGAAGGCAAAGAAAATATTCCAAAATCAGAAAGATTTATAGTTGCAGCAAATCATATTTCCGGCAGAGACCCTTTTTTATTACCATTTGCTCTTGGCTTACCAATTGCTTTTATGGCAAAAGAAGAACTTTTTGAAAAATTCTTTTCAAGAACACTAATGGATTTTTGCGGAGCATTCGCTGTAAGACGAGATAAAGTCGAAGTCTCCACAATTAAAACAGCTCTTAATATCAAAAATACAAACTGGATGCTTGGACTTTTTCCACAAGGAACAAGAGACGCCAGTCACAAAGTAGAAAAAATAACAAAAGGCTTTGCTTCATTTGCAAAAGCAACCAAAACAGGTATCCTACCTGTAGCTATCATCGGAACTGATCAAAAACCAAGATGGCCATTTAGCCCGAAATTAACTGTCAAAATAGGGAAAATAATCCCCTACAGTGACGACATTGACGATATGATGAGACAATGGTGCAACGTAATTTCGGAATTAACAGGCAAAGAATACGTCTTGGAATAAAAAGAAAAATATGAAAAAGACAAGGAGCATAAATGTCTAGGAATTATGCAAGAAGATACGCAAATGAATATAATATATTCAGAATGATATACCAAGTACTTTGGTGTATATTTATTGCCATACCTGTGTTTTGGTTATTCTACAAGTTTGAAATAAGAGGCAGAGAAAATATTCCAAAAGGCAAAAAGTTCATCTGCGCAGCAAATCACGTGTCACACCTTGACCCGTTTTTGGTTTCGATTGCGGTTAGAAAACCTATTGCATACATGGCTAAAAAAGAGTTGTTCGAAAACTTTGGATTCTTTACACTCAACATAGATTGGCTTGGAGCCTTTGCCGTAAACAGACAAAAATTAGAAGTTTCAACAATCAAAACAGTTAAAGAATTATACAAAACTAACTGGCTTCTTGGAATATTCCCTCAAGGTGGGATAAGAAGAAATCATACAATAGAAAAAATAAACAAAGGTTTTGCGGTAATAGCAAAAGCCGCAAAATGGGATATTCTTCCTATTTCTATAACAGGTTGTGAAAAATACAACTGGATACCTTTTAAAGCAAAAGTTATAGTTCAAATAGGCAAACCAATCTCTTATGAGCTTTCACAAGATGAAATCATTGATACTTGGGGCAAACAAGTTGCATCAATGAGTCATTATCAGTACATAGAAACTGAACCTGAAAATAGTGAAGTTCAAGATCAACAAGAATTTGCGGAAGCTTAATATTAAGATATATTACAAACGTAATATAAAAATTTAAAAGTGTACAAAACACAATTTATAAAAAGGAATACGACTAATTCGTATTCCTTTTTCGATTACTACATGCCTAGTAGGGTATTGACGAAAATAAAAACAAAGTGTAGTCTAAAACCTATAAGAAAAATATTGCTAACCAAAAGGATATAAATGATACTTAAAAGTCACACAAACTCCAATCATAATTCTATTCGTTTTGTCAAACGAGTAATTTTCGTGCGGCTTTTTTAAAAATTGATAGCAATAAAATATATTAAAACAAAGCCGCTGATAGAAGTTATTTATCAACGGTTTTTTAAGGATGACGAAAAAGGGAGAAAAACACTTATGCAAATTTCAGCAATCAAACCTTATTTTACAACTCAGCCAAAACTCAATCCTCAAAAAAACACTCAAAATCATACAACCCCAAGTATGACTAACAATGGTTTGTCATTGCTGAAGGACACAACTTATGGACAACTTCTTGTAAAACCTGTATCAAAGAAAGTTTCTTTCACCGGAGTAGAAAAACTTGGAGAAATGGTACCGGAAATAATCAAAAAAATCCCTTTCGAAGAAAGACTTGGCTCTCTTATGGAAATTATAGACAGCAATGATGTAATTATTGCAGCAAAAACAAAAAGAATAGCCAACAAATTGTTAAACGAATCTATTGAAGCTTTTGACAAAGTAATAAAAAGAGTATTCTTCCTACCTGAAGAAAAAATCCCAGAAGCTATCGCCATAACAAGAACAGACGTAGCACCAACATTAATAAATTTGGGAGATACACCACTACTTGTAAGCAATCTCGAATCAAAAAACTTTCTTGTTGGTAAAAAAGCAGGCGTATGGATAACACCTGAAGCGGTAGTTAATCTGAATAACAAATTCAAATTTAGCGTAAAAGAACAATCTACAGAAAATTTAAGTATGATGCGTTCTAAATTTTCAGAACCATACAACCTTACAACGGATGTCCAACCTTCAATTATGAACGTGAACAAAAAAAGCTTTAAAGACATTTTTTTGGAAGCTACGGCTGCACCCAAAACAGGACTAGCTGACGTTGGTGGGATGGATGATGTTATCAAAGAATTAAAAAAGAATATCTTATACCCTATCAAAAATCCACAACTTTATGCCAATAGAAAAATCAACCACGGGATAATATTGTACGGCCCTCCAGGCACTGGGAAAACCTTCTTGGCAAAATGTTTGGCAAATGATGCAAACGCAAGCTACTTTGAAGTAAATGCAGGTTCATTAAGAGGCGGACTTGTTGGTCAAACAGAGGCAAACTGGAGAAAACTCTTCCAAGAAGCTATTGATAACCAACCAAGTATAATCCTCGTTGATGAATGCGACGCTGTTTTTAAAACAAGAAGCTCTCTTCAACCTTATGCAGCTGACGAACTCAACCAAATTTTAGGATTAATCAGCAATTTAGAAAAAAGCAACGATCAAGTTTTTGTAATATCAACAACAAACAAACCAGAATTGCTTGACGATGCAGTACTCAGAGCAGGAAGACTCGGAAAACAAATAAAAATAGCAGCACCTGACGTAGAAGGATTAAAAGATATTTTTGGCAAGCAAATAAAAAATATAAAAGTAGATGAAAAGTTCAATAAAGATAAGTTTGCAGAAAAATTATATCAAGCAAATCTAACAGGAGCTGACACAAACCAAGTTATAGATAACGCCTATGATATGGCATTTGAAAGACTTGGAATATTCGAAAAAATGGAAAGCCCTGACTTTAACCCTGATGAAGTAAAAGATATAGTTCTAAATGCAGAAGATTTTGAAAAAGGTCTGAAAAAACACTTGGAACAAAACATAAAAGCATCAGGCAAAAACAAAAGAAAACCTATCGGGTTTACTTCGCCTAAAGGCAATCCCCCGCAAGAAATAAAAGAACAAATCTTAACTAACGACCCACAAATCGCAGCAGCCATGGGATAAAAAAGAGGCCATAAGGCCTCTTTTTACAATGGATTTTTTCGTGCTTGTCCCGACTTACGAGGATAATCCTTTGACGTATTTTTTAATTTTTTAAAGACAAGCAACTCTCTAACAAAATCTTCTTCTAACGGTAACTCATAGCTTATGCTTTCAACATATTCACAATTTAGTACAGATATAGCATTTTGAGCCATTTCCAATTCTTCTTGTGCATTTTTAGACTTAAATGCAACAAAATATCCGCCAGATTTAACAAAAGGTATAGTATATTCCAAAAGAACATTTAACGAAGCAACTGCCCTAGACGTAACTACGTTAAACGAGTTTTTGTAATCTCTGTTTAAATCTTCAACTCTTTTACAAATAGGGTTAATATTTTCAAGTCTCAATTCTTTTTGAACAAGTTCTATAAAACCTATCTTTTTTGCAATAGAATCTATTGCAAAAATCTGCATTTCAGGAAAAACAATACTCAAAGGAACAGAAGGGAACCCTCCGCCTGTACCTACGTCTAGCAACTTAATATCATCATTTATTTGATACTTTTCAAAAAACTTGTACAAGCATAATGAGTCATATAGGTGTTTTTCGAAAAACAATTTTTCATCATTTTTGCTTATCAAATTAGTATGAGAGTTATATATTTTAAATAATCTCTCATAATCACTAAACTGCAGCAATGTATTTTTTGAAAGTTCTTTATTTAATAATTTATTAACTAAACTAATTTGGTTATCATCCATTTTTATTCACTTCATCCGTTATCTTATCTATTAAATCTTGTGATACATTTGCTTTTATATCATCAATTCTTAAATCTATGCTTGAAGAATCATCATCTTCTGATATATGTTTTTTAGCCAGCAAAAATGATTTCAAAGCTTTTGCATAACTTTCTTTTCCAAAATAATAATCACCTAACTCTATATAAGCATTAGTTATATATATAGGTTCTTTAGTTCTTTTTGCAGCAGACAAAGATTTGAGCAGGTAGTCTAAAACTTTTTCAGGCAAACTTGTCTCGTATAGTTGCGCAAGTTTCAAACAAATATAATACATTCCTTCATAGTTAGAACGTTCAAAATCAATTTTAAGCCCCAATTTATAATAATCGGCTGCTTTGGTCGTATTACCTGAAGCTTTAATAATTTCTGCAATATTTGTATATGCTGCAGACAAATAAATATTTCCATCCTTTTCTGTTCTTATACTTCTTTGATAAAAATCAAGAGCAGCTTGTGTCTGGTTAAAATCATCCAATATCAAAGCATATTTAAAATAAGCTTGCGCAAGTGCATCCGGTTTAATTTCTACACCATCATTTATATAAGCAAAAGCCTTTTTAAAATACTCAACAGCCTTATCCGTATTTGACAAATCCTCTTCTATCCCAGCAAGTTCTATGTAAGAACGAGCAAGAATACTATCAGAAGCAGGCGACTTTTTGTTTATAAAATTTTCATAAATCACACGCGCGTGGTTAATTTTATAAATTTCTTTATAAATTTGAGCAATCTCAAGACGAATCTCATTCATATTTTCAATCTGATTGCGTTCAGAATACAAATCTATAAGTTTGTTATAAAAATCTATTGCATCAGTTGTTTTATTCATTTTTTTAGCACATATTGCTAATTTTTCCAGCAACAAAGGTTCATACTCATAAAAAGCGTCGTCCATACGTAAAGCCAAAGCCTTTGCGTAAACAATAAACGCTGTCTCAAAATCGTGAGATTTTTCCAATTCCAAAGCTGTATTATAGAGTTCTCTTATTTTTTGCTGTTCTTTTTCTTGCTTGAGTTCTTCTTCTTTTTGCTCAAATGTTCTATGCAAAGTCTCTCGAGCTGCATTTTCTTGTTTTTTACGCATATCAACAGGAACACTCAACAAAGAAAGCTCTTCTTTTGTTAGTGCATATTTTTCAAAATTACTGCTTTTATCTTTTTTACTATCTGTTTTTTTAGTTCTTTTTGATTCTTTTTTATCATCGTCATCAATGTTTGTATTTTTTATATTCCACGCAGTCAAATTGCTATTTAAATAGCTCATCAACGACATATCAGCAGGTTCAAGATCTTTAGATTTTTGGGTTATAACAAAAGATGAATGATACTCAATCTGTGCTCTCATTGTATCACGCGAAATCAGCATAGCTCTTTCATTCGGTTTTAAAGGAAGCTGCGATGTATAAAAATCACGCCACAAAGTGTGATATTTTATTTTTTCAAAATGAGCCACAGTGCTTTGCAGATATTTTTTTAATGAATTTTTCAAAAATACAACACCGTACTCACTTGAAATAATACCTTTTTCTTCCATGTAAGAGAGTTGTTCAGACGTAAAAAATCCCTCTTGTATCAAATACTTTGGACTAATACCTTCATTAAAAACCGACAAAATACAAAGAGTCTTTTTTACATTTTCAGGTACAAAAGTTACCAATTTTTGCAAAATAAAATCTTCGTAAAGGATTCTTTTTCTATTAAATTCAACGACCAAAGCATCAGGCGAAATACCCAGTGTAGTGATAATGTTTGCCGTTGTATAAATATAGTTTTGGTTGCCACGTGTTATTGAATATAAACTTTCAAGAGTTTCAGAATTTATAGAAATCCCTCGCGACGCAAAATACTCATTTATTTCTTCTTTGTCAAAAGGTTCTGTTTTTATGCTGACTACATTTGGCAAATCCAATTCAGACTGAGCAAAAGAGTTTGCAATCAGTATGATTTTAAATTTATTCATTGAATTCAAATGTTCAATATAACGGCAAAACTCTTCCTTTTCTGTTGAATATTTTTTATTGAAAATATTTTCTAAAGAGTCAATCACAATAACAGCCGGCAAGTTTAATCCTGACAGATAACTGTTAATCCTTTGTAAAATTGAGCTAGTTTCAATTTTTGCAAGCGAAATTCTTTTTTGTTGAGAATATTTTTTTAAAGACTCAAAAAAAGCAAGATAAATATCATCTAAAGTTGAACCTTCAAAACATTTGAAAGCAAACAACAACATTTTATCAGACACAGACTTATAAGCATCTTTTACCAACTGTGTTTTAAAAGATCCTGTCTGTCCTTCAAAAAAACATACGCCAGAGGCTTTTGTATTCAAAAATTCTGATAATGCATTAAGTTTATCCTGATTCATAAACTTATCATATCATATTTTAAATTATTATTGTTCCTTTAAAACGTTTATAACAAAGTCGACGGCGCCAGAATTTTCATCAAAAATTTTGTGAGTGTCATCACAAGCCTTTTGATAAAATTCATCATCTGCCAAAAGTTTTGTCATATCCTCTTTAAGTTCTTGAGGAGTTGATGACAATTTTGCAGCTTTAGTTTGTGTTAAAAACGCATAAATATCTTTAAAGTTGAATACACAATCACCAGACACAACAGGCTTACCCCAGATATTTGCCTCTAAAGGGTTGTGCCCGCCTGTTGTTGAAAAACTGCCGCCTATGAATGCAAAGTGACAAATTGAGAACATCTTCATCAATTCACCCATTGTATCAAGCATAATTATGTCATTATTTTCGAAAGTATCATTTTGACTACGTTTGCCAAAGCTAAAACCTGATTGAGCAATCAACTCTGAAACTTTTTCATATCGTTCAGGGTGTCTTGGAGCAAGCAACAGTTTAATTTCAGGGAACTGAGCTTTTAACTCCTTAAAAGCATCTAAAACTATCTCATCTTCGCCTTTATGAGTACTTGCAGCTGCAATCATTCTTGCGCCGTTTAGCTTTAAACTTTCTGCCAGTTCTGTTATTTGAGAATCACTCAAAGTCGGTTTTATATCAAACTTTAAGTTGCCCATACATTTTGTGATATCTTGTTTTGCACCAACATCAAGAATTCTTTCAACATCTCCTTGAGTCTGCATATATATGCCTTTGTACTGAGCAAGTACAGGTTTGAAGAAGAAAGAAAACTTTTTATAACCCTTATAAGAATTTGGTGACAGTCTTCCATTTACGATATAAACAGGGATATTTCTTCTATTTGCCAGATAAACAAAATCGGGCCATATTTCTGTTTCTGCGATAACAATTTTGTCAGGTTTTACAGCATTCAAAAAAGAATTTATGCTAAAGAAAAAGTCAAACGGAAAATATGTAATAGCATTAACAGTTTTTTCCAATTTTTTATGTGCAATTTCCTGACCTGTTTTTGTTGTTGTAGAAAGAACAATATTGGCATCAGGGAAATTTTCTCTTGTCTTTTTTATAAGAGCTTCCACTGCATTAACTTCTCCAACAGAAACAGCGTGGAAAAATATTGTTTTTTTATTCCTATCAAGATTAAAATCAGGATAAAAGCCCAATTTTGTAAACAAACCGGCTCTAAACTTTGGGACCAAAGCCAAAGCAATTAATATCACAGGCAAAAGAATCAATGCCAAAGTAATCAATAAAAAATTATAAATAACGCAAAGTAAAAACATAAACACCCTCTACTTATAACCAATACATAAAGTTTATAAAAAACAAAATATCTGTTCAATTAAATTTTTACTTTAGAGTATGTATTATAACCGTTAAAAGCTTTGAAAGACAAAGGTAACGGATTTAACATTGTAATATTGCGTTTTATTTGTGTTTTTCTTATTTCAGAAGTTTCTTTTTCTAACATATGATTTTGAATTTTAGAAGCTACAATATTTCTCACATAAGGAGTAACAATATTGCAAGCAATAACAGAAGCAACTATTGCAGAAATAACTCCCACGTTATCTTTGTGGTCTTCCAATTTTTCCAATGCTGCAGCTATAAGTTTTTTTGCCTGAGCTTTTTCATCAATACTTAAGCCTTTCAACATATCAAGATTATCAGGATCTTTTAAAAGTTTAGAAAGTGCTGTTTTTAATTCATCTTTGGTAAAAAGATTTTGCCAATTTTTATAATCCAAATTCATTGAAGGCTTAATAGCTACAAGAGCTTTAGCAACATCATCGCTTAGCAATTTGCCTTTTTCAACAAGCTGATCAGCACCTCTTTTTATTGCTTCACAGATTGTATAATACATTGCAACGTTAACCGCAGCGTCAGCACCTTCTTGAGGAAGCAAAAATCTTTTTTGTTCTTTGTCAATGTTTTTGTCACCAATAACAGCACCTATCTGAGCAGCAGAGCCTAAAACCCAGCCCAATGCGCCCAAGTGCACAAGCAACTTGCCACTATCTTTTGAATAGTTGTCAAACATATATTGAGAAATGTTTTGCACCATCTTAGACAATGACATTATTTATTAACCTCCTTTTCTTGTGTTTGAGAAGGAGTATTAATATGTTTTTGAAAAACATTTGTAAAATATTTAGTTAACGGAGCATCTAACAAAAAGTTTGTAGCAACCATTGCTATAGTCGCAACCAATGTCCCCATTGCTTTTCTGTATTTTGTCATACGCTTCATTAACTCTTTATCTGATATAGGAAAAATTGATTTTTGTGAAAATAAAGGAGTTAAGAAACCTTTTTTAGCATCAGGAATAATTTCTTTAACAATAGTTTTTTGCGCATCTGCAAAAACTTTTTCAAACTGAGAATATCTGTTAGCAAACCATATACCTGCATATCTCACAGCAACACCTACAGCAGTACCCGCAATAATTTTAGCGACAGTTCTTGCTGCAGAAAGTTTTCTTGTTTCTTCATCAACATCTTTATTATGCAAATCAATAAACGGCTGTGTTGCAAGAGCAGTAGCCCCAAGAACAATCCTTTGCTCCGGTGCGTGCAAACGTCTGCCAGCCCACGCCAATCCGTTTTTTACATGTTCATTGCTAATAATCACAGTAGTGAGACCTTTCACACTTAGCCCATCTGCTTTTGCCAAAAACAGATTAAGCTACACCATACAAGACATGTAAAACAAAACACACTTTGGAATTTACAAACAAACCGTTATTGTAAAGGTTTTTTAACGTTTTTTATTATCTAAAAATTCACTAAATTTTTTATTAATTTTAATGCTGTATCCGCAAGTATCAAAAGTCTCACAGCCACCAAGTCTTATTTTAGAATCAACCATCGGATACATTCTGCAATATATAGAACGAAACATATAATCTCTACATCTGTTATTTTCATCTAACGATTTACATTTGAAAAGCAAAACACCTTTGTCATTTTTGCCTGCTATTTCAAAACAATTGTATTTTTTATCAAACTGTTTTAAATCTTCAAACTGTTTTTCGTCCCTGACATATTCGTCCTCTATCATAAACACGATGTTACGACAGCAAGCACCGCACTGAAGACATTTGCCCTCTATTTTGTATTTAGAAGAAAAAAATTTATCAAAATAAAATTTTAGGTATAGAAAAAAATCTCTAAACACTACTTACCAATCCAAAAATCGTTTCTTATAATAGGCCAATCGAAATCATCAAAGGAAAATATTTGCATAAAATAATACCCTGGTTCTCCAATAACAAAATAAGATTTAAAATATTTTAAAGACGTATCAATTTGATAATCTTTTGACCAATATACCTTATAACCCCAGTGGTTGGTTTTTTCTTCTTTTTTTACAATCTGTACTCTTATATAGTCATCCTTAAAACCTTCATTGTTTAAAAGGATATAATAAACTTTTTCGCCTACAGGAAAATGCCTACCTGCGTTGTTAATTGTTTGATTTGTTATCGGCTGACTATTAAAAAGCAATAAAGCATCACGTTTTCTGCATCTAAAGCCAAAACCGCAGCAAACAAAAACACTAACTATACATAAAAGAATTAAACTGTATCGAGCCTTATTGTTCATTAACTTTTGTTTTTAAATACTCAATCTGTCTTTTAACATCAGCTTTAACAGCAGCATCTGTTGTTAGACCAACAAACTTTTCATAATTAGCAATAGCTTGAGAATAATCCTTTTCCTCCTCGTATGCAATACCTAAAGCATAATAAGCATAAGCATATTTAGGATTTACAGAAATAACTTTATTAAAAGTATCTTTTGCCTTGTTTTTTTGTTTTAGCTCTGCATAGCAAAGCCCTGCATTAAACATTGCATCCACGTTTTTAGGGTTCAATGTCATTACTTTTTCGTATTGCAAAAGCGCATTATTTGTGTCATCAGCCGCTTTATATGTATTACCAAGTTTTATTAAAACAGGCTCATTGTCAGGATCAAGATTCAAAACTTTTTGATACTCTGCAACTGCTTTATCTAACATTTTTTCTTTAAGATACAAATCAGCAAGAGCCTCATGTGCTCCTAAATTTTTAACATCTGTAGCAAGCACCTTGTTATATGCAACTATTGCATCTTGATTTCTGCCATATTTGCTAAGCAATCTTGCATAATCCAAATTGATTTGAGCATTTTCAGGGTTTATTTCAAGAGCTTTTTCAAATTTTTCCAAAGCCTTTACTCTAGCACCCATCGAATCATAAACACCAGCCATAGCTACTAGAGCAACCGAATCGTTAGCATTCAAATCTGCGGCCTGTTCATAATAAGAAAGAGCCTTCTTTGTCTGACCATTTTTCATTAAAGAATCACCTTGAGCAATATAAGCTTTACCAAGATAATCTCTTACCTTTGGCTCATTTCTTTGTGCGTAAAGATTTTTATATATAGCAATAGCTGACTCATAATTACCAAGAGCGTGCTCAGCAATTGCTTTATTAAACAAAACATTGTAATCACTCTTATCAACAGTAAGCAACTCATCATATAATTTAATTGCTTCCGGATAATTTTTAGAAAGATGATAAGTCCTAGCCAACTCTTTTTTCACATCAACATTAGATGAATTTATTGCAAGGGCAGACTTAAATGTATTGATTGCATCTGCATATTTCTCATTCTTTTGATATACAAGACCAAGATTATAATATGCTGCTGCATCTTTTGGCTTGTACTGAATATACTCTTTATACATAGCAATAGCATCTTGAGTCTTACCCATATCAGCAAGCAAATTTGCATAATCGAGTTTTAAATCGTTTAAATCAGGTTTGATAGAAAAAGCATTTCTAAACTCAATCAAAGCCAACTCGTCCTTAGACAATCTGACATATGCCAATGCCATATTAGCGTGAGAGGCATAGTCTGTAGAGTCATTTCTGACGGCTTTTTTAAACATCTCTACGGCATTTGTATAGTCACCTGAGCGAAGCAATGCCAAGCCATAATTAGGATATTCTTTAAAAGTAGCCGGATTTTTTGTGTACAAAGTAGCGTACTCATCCGCCGCATCTTGATACTTATCCATCTTCAAATAAATAGATGCAAGATTAGCTCTTGCTTCAGTATCATCAGGATAATAACCTAAAAATGTTTTAAAATATTTTATTGCTTCCTGATCATCACCCTGCAAAGATTTAACACTGGCAAGATTTAAGTAATTGTATTTATATTCAGGAAAAATAGTTAAAGCTTGGTTATATGCAGCAAAAGCATTTTCATAATCGTGTTGTTGTTGCAAAATATTACCGATACTAATATAAACAACAGCATCATTAGGTTTGAGTTTAACAGCTTTTTTGTATGCAATCAAAGCATTATCCCAATCCCCCATTTCTGAATACAATCCACCAAGTTTTATGTATAAAATAGGTTCATCTGGAGATAAATCTATAGCACTTTTTATCTTTTCTATTGCCATTGAATAATTGCAATCTTTTTCCAAAACATTAGAATCTTGATAAAGTTTATAAGACTCGGGGGACATTTTTGCTGAAGCACTAAAATCCGAACATACCGGAGTAAGAGCCAACATCAATGATAATGCTATAGTCAAATTTTTTCTCATAATCCTAATTATTATATGATTTTAAAAAAAAATCAATAATACCTCTCTATCACTTTGAATTTAGTTCTTTTCTTGCCTCTTCTAAAGACATTTTTGTTATCATTTGTTTTTTATTCTTTTTAAAAATATCTTTGCTATACACAGCTAACCAATATTTGTCTCCTGAACCGTTAACAACAAAAGATATCTTTTGGGTAACAGGTTTATTAAACTTTAACGGCCTAAAAAACACTATAGATTCTTTATTTTCTGGAGTATAAACTTTCCCTTTATTGTCTGTGAGCTCTACATATACGGCTTGACTAAGTATAGATTTATTTTTTGCCTGAACAGTAACACTGACTTTTTTAGAAGAAATTAAAATCTCATTAATTTTAAAGTAAAGTCCGTTAGAAACAAAACCTGTATTACCAACACCTGTAACAACACGTTGTCTGGCTTGTACAGAGGGGACAAAAGAGACAAAACCAATTAACAGAATCAAAACTGTAATAAACACTCTTTTCATATCTTCATTCTATAAATTTTATAACATATTGTCAACGAAACCGACTACTCAGGGATTTCTTCAACAACTTCCCTTTTTGCAATAGGCTTGCCTTTAGCGTTATAACCTATATTGCCTATCCAATGGGCTTTCAATTTTCCGTTTTTAGTATATGCATACTGTTCTTCATCAGAAACATACAGCCCAATAGAAATAAGGTTTCCCGTTACGGGATTATATTTTCCCACTCGGTATGGATAATCTTCTCCAAAATGTTTATCTACATCAACAGCAGCAAGGTATCCGCTTGTAGTGTAGTAATACGCGTATTCAGGTTTGTCGTCATAAACGATAACATAACCTTTAACAAATCCTCTTATATTGAAAGACATTATACTGCGGCCTTCAATTTGTTTGCCGTTTTTTAGAGCTTCTCTATTTTCTTTATTGTTTGCATCAACAAGATAATCCTCGAGTAGTTTTTTATCTAGTTTTAAATCCAACCCTTCAAAAGCAAGTTTTCTAGCAGACTCTTCATTATACAAAACACTCCCTTGCAAAACCTTCTCCTGTGACAAAGCAGGTGTAACAAAAGATAAAAACAATACTAAAACTATAAAAAACTTGTTAAACATTACTACTCCAATTCATCTTTAAAGACGCCTTTTGTAAAGTAATAAAGAACATAATACAAAGTCAAAAGAATATAAATTTGTACAACTGGCAATATAGGGCTGCACTTTAAATAATACCACGCAATACCTGATGGTACAAAACACAATAATATGTGGAATAGTCTTCTGTATGGAACCTGCCAATTTAAACCTGGCACTATAACAACAATAGTAAGCAAGAAATATAGTATATTAGATATCAAAGTTGCAATACCAACCCCAACAAGGCCAATCTCTCTAATTAAATAAATATTTAATGCCAAACCAATAATAGCAGAAACTACTTTTAACGTTGTTAATACGTAAGTTTTTCCGGAAAGATGATATTGATATGTTGTATAATCCGTAAAACTCAAGAAAAACGCACTAAAGGCCAAATATGGAATCAAAACAAAAGCATTATGATACTCGCTATTTGCAAACAATGTTATTAAATCTTTTGCATACAAAGACATAATAACAACAATAGGTAGCGAAATCAGCATATAATAGCCTGTTAACTTTGATATCAGAGGTCTTACATCTGTTTTTTCTTCATACAGATTAATTAATCTCGGATAAGCTGCTATGGTAATAATTGCAAACAACGTCATCAAGATAGGGAAAGTCATATTGTAAGCTACCCCTACAAATCCTGCATCTACAAGGCCATGAAAATGACTTGTAATAAATTTATTACTTTGATTAATTACCCACAAGCTTAATGAAGCAATCGCAATAGGAATACCGTACAGAAATAGTGTTTTAATCATTGAAAAATCAGGTTTTTCAAACTTTAACAACCATAAAATGTCTGTTTGAAAAACGAGAACAACGTCAATAATCGTAATCGAAATTGCCATCGCAATTAAAACAGAAACAGCCCCAAAACTAGTAAACTTTAAAAGCAAAACAGCTAAAACAATTGTTAAAATCTGGTTAATAATCGTTGTAACAGTAAAGGCCCCGGGTTTTATTTGCGCTCTCAAAACCTGGAATAAAAGTGCTCTTAATGCAACTGGCACTATCAAAACTAATACAAAAAGAAATATTTTGGGTGAAATATTAAAATACTGGTAAAACTGGTTTCTTAACAACATTGATATGACAAACATAACAACAAGGTTTGATGCTAAAATCATCACCAATGTGGAAACATACTTTGGAACCAAACCTTCCAATTGATTTTTTCTAAAGAATCGTAAACCTGAAAGCCCTATCCAGTCTGAAAAAATTATACATAAAAAGCTTAAAACAGCTAAAGATATTGCATAAATCCCGTATTGATCGGGCGACATCAGATTTGTATAAACTGGAACAATCAATATATTCCCAAACAAACCAAATATCTTAGACGGCGCATATTTAAGCATATCCTTAAATACAGCCTTCATCGGCAGCGCTACCTCTTTAATATATTTATTTACTTCTTCTGTCATAATTTACTTTACTTCTTTCACTATTTCGTTTGTTATATCTTCTCCGCCATATAACACGGAATCTGTTGTAAGTATCAAATCGTACTGTCTTTGTTTACCAATTTGAGTAATCTCTGAAATAATTTCTTTATTGGCATTTAATAGCTTTTCTTGATACTGTTTATCAAAATTTTGTGTCATTAATTTAAAATCATTATTTAATTTTTTCTTTAATTCAGCTTTTTTAGCTTTATCTTTTTCTGCATTTAATTGAGCATTACCCTCTTTTAAAAATTTATTGATAGCTTCTTTTTGAGCAGTTCTTTCTTGTTTTAATTCTTTAACACTTTGAGAACTGTTAACAACCTTGGTAACATCAACCACTGCATACTTCTTTGATTGTTGAGAATTATCAGCAGCAAAAGAACAACTTTGAATTGCACAAACAAAAGACAGTAATACCACTACAGAAAACACTATACCTTTAAAATTTTTCATCCAACAATTCCTATCCATCTAAATAAATTTGAACAAATTATAACATAAATCGTTTATGAATACATAGAACACCAAAATTATATAGGTAATTTAAATAGCTCTAAAGAGCTAGTGTAGAAAAATTAAGATAATAGGATGATTTAATAATAGAAAAAATTTTCTAAAATAAGCATACAAGGTAAATAGAGTTGAACAGATTTCTTCGTATAAAAATAATACCAACGGTTTTAGCGTTGTCATTCACGTTTTGTCAGCTATTTTCTTGTGCCTACGGTTTTTCAATACCATTTAAAAAAGATAAACAAACAAAAAGCAACGAAAAACCAGCTGTACAAATGAAAGCAGAGGTAAACAAAACAGTAGAATACTCTCTTGAAGATTGCATTAATATTGCATTGGCAAACGACCCGAGTATAAAAATAGCAAATACACAAAAAGATATCGCAAATTCACAGGTAGGTCTTGCCAAAGCTGATTATTTTCCGAACTTAACTGTAGGCAACGGCTTCACATCCCAACACAACAAAAACTCCGGTCACGGTGGTGGGTTTTACAACCAAGGCGGAAGTACATCATCTGACAACAACTATTATCAATTAAACCTTGGAGTTAACCAACTTATATGGGACTTTGGCTCAACAATAGCTCGCATTAATATGCAAAAATATAACAAAGAATCAGTTGGTTATGACTTAGAAAATACTATTTTAAACACTATATACAGAGTAAAACTGGCTTATTTTGAAGCATTAGCAGCACTCGCTAATCAAGATGTTTTTGAACGTTCGGTAAGAATTAACAAATTAAATTACAAAAGAACAAACGCTCTATTTCAAGAAGGATTAAAATCAAAAATCGACGTTGTTAACGCACAAGTTTATTTAACAGATGCGGAAATATCACTACTAAATGCTCAAGGACAGTATCAAAACGCAATTGTGAACTTAAACAATGCAATGTATTATCCTGACGCACCTGATTACACATTAAAAAATACAGAAAGTTTTAACTTCCAAAGAACAAAACCGCAAAAAACACAAGTTAACGTAAACACAATCAAAAAAAGCGGCAGCAAAGAGTACGAACAAACCGCAATCCTAACATCAGGTATCGAAAAACAAGACATTTTACAAGATTACAAATTTCAACCATTAATCATTCCTGTTGATGAAGCAATCCAAATAGCATATGAAAACAGACCTGATTTAAAATCACTGTTAATGGTGGAAAGAGCACAAAAAGAATCACTAAAAGCGATAAAACGTTCTTACTTCCCTGTATTAAGCGCAAGCTCAGGATACAACTACAGAAAAAACAGTGACGTATCTAACACAGGTTTTAATATCGGTGTATCCCTAAATTTCCCAACCCTAAACTTTATGGATATGAAATACAGTATCGAACAAGGTAAATCATATCTGCAAATGGCAGGAGAAAACATTGACTTATCTAAAAAAAATATACATTTTGAAGTTAAAAACAACTACGTAAATATGGTTGTTTTGCAGAAAAAAATCCCGCTTATGGCACAAAAAGTTCAACAGACTTTAGAAAACTTTGAACTCGCTGACGGCAGATACACTGTAGGCCTAGGCAATTTTATAGAACTTCAACAAGCACAAACAAACTATAACAATGCTCAACTATCTTTTGTACAAGCAGTCTTTGACTATAACGTTGCAAAAGAACAATTTCAAAAATCCATGGGGGTAAGATGAAAAAACGAATAATTATAATAACAAGCGTAATTGCTGCCATATTTTTTGTTAGCGGTTTTGCATTTTTCTTTGGAAAAAACCCAAACGCCGACTACATCACAGTCCCCGTAAAAAGAAAAACAATAATAGAAGCCGTAGAAGCATCAGGTACTGTTAACCCTGTAAACACTGTTGACATAGGTTCTCAAGTATCAGGTATGATTAAAGATATTTATGTTGACTACAACTCTAAAGTAAAAAAAGGACAACTCCTTGCACAAATTGACCCCTCTCTGTTTCAAGCACAAGTTGACAAAGCAAGAGGTGACTTAGAAGCAGCTCGTTCAAACAAAGCAAAAATTGAAGCAATGCTTGTTTATGACAAAAAAAATTACGAAAGATACAAAAAATTATATACAAAAAACTATGTAGCCAAAAGTGATCTCGACCTTGCAGAAGCAACTTACAAATCCGATTTGGCACAAATTGCCGCAGCTCAAGGCACAATTAACCAAGCTCAAGCAACATTACAAAACAATTTAACAAACTTGAGATACACAAGAATCGTCTCTCCTGTAGATGGTATTGTTGTTTCAAGAGCGGTAGATGTTGGTCAAACTGTTGCAGCTAGTTTTCAAACACCAACATTATTCCAAGTTGCGCAAGATTTAACAAACATGCAAATAGAAGTAAACGTATCAGAAGCTGATATTGGCAGAATCAAAAAAGGACAAGAAGTTGAATACACTCTTGACGGATACGCTGATGAAGTATTCCACGGGAAAGTTACAGAAGTCAGAATTGCACCAACAACAGTGTCCAATGTTGTAACATATACCGTCATCGTTGATGTTGATAACAAAGATCAAAAGATGATTCCAGGTATGACTGCTAACGTTTCTATTATTACTAATAAAAGAGAAAACGTAATCTGCGTTCAAACAGACGCCCTAAAATTTACAGACAAAGAACTTACAGGCGGCAAAAAATATAAAGACCAAGGTTTATGGGTTATAAAAGACAATAAACCTCAAAGAATTACAATTAAAACAGGTGCCAAAGATTCTGACAGAACAGAAATCATATCAGAAAACCTTAAAGAAAACGACAGAGTGATTCTTAAAAAAAGAAATGAACAAGATAAAAAAACACAAACAAGAAAACCTCGAATGAGAATGTTCTAATAACATGAAATTAATTGAAATAAAAAATTTAATAAAAACTTATTCAACAGGAGAAACATCATTTAACGCACTGAACGATGTTTCTCTAAGCATTGAGAAAGAAGAATTTGTTGCAATAATGGGAGCTTCCGGCTCAGGAAAATCCACCTGCATGAATATTTTAGGCTGTCTTGATAAACCAACTTCAGGCAGTTATTTTCTTGACGGAATAGACGTCAGCCAAATGTCTATGGATGAACTTTCGACAATCAGAAACCGAAAGCTCGGATTTGTATTCCAAGGTTTTAACCTTATCCCAAGAACATCAGCAATAGAAAATGTAGAAATGCCAATGATATACAAAGGCATACCACCAGAAGAAAGAATAAAAAGAGCAAAAGAAGCCCTAAAAATTGTAGGACTGGAAGCAAGAGAAACGCACCTGCCAAACCAAATGTCAGGCGGACAACAGCAAAGAGTTGCAATAGCACGTGCAATAGTAAATGATGCCCCAATTATCCTTGCAGATGAACCTACAGGAAACCTCGATACAAAAACATCAATAGAAGTAATGGAATTTTTTGTCAAACTGAATGATTCAGGTAAAACAATCATTCTTGTAACGCATGAACCTGATATCGCTCAATATTGCAAAAGAATAGTAAGATTTAAAGACGGAAACATAATAAGTGATGAAATAAACACTAATAGAACGGAGGTTCGAAACGTATGATAGATTTTGAATCGACGCTAAAAATTTCACTTCGTTCCCTAAAAGTAAATAAAATGCGCTCTATACTAACCAGTTTAGGCATTATTATCGGTGTAAGCGCTGTTATTATAATGCTTTCCATAGGTGAAGGAGCAAAAGAAAGGATAAATAAAGATATTGCCTCAATGGGATCCAATGTATTGATGGTTTTATCAGGTTCTACAACCTCAAGCGGTGTAAGAATGGGGAGTGGAACTCAACCGACTTTAACCATTAAAGATTCAGAAGCTATGCTAAAACACTGCCCATCAGTTTTAGAAGTTGCTCCAACAGTCGGCCAAGTTCAACAACTTGTATATGCAAACCAAAACTGGTCAACAACAGTAAACGGTATCACCCCTGGTTATATGCCGATAAGAATGTGGGAAGTTGAGTCAGGACGAGGCATAACAGAAGATGACCTTAAAAACACAACAAAAGTTGCTTTACTCGGTTCAACAGTAACAGAAAATCTGTTTGGTGATATGGATCCACTCAACAGAACAGTTCGTATCGGAGGTATGCCATTTAAAGTAATTGGCATACTAAAATCAAAAGGTCAAAACGGTATGGGACAAGACCAAGACGATACTGTGTTAATTCCCATTACAACAGCACAAAAAAAATTATTCGGCTCTGATTTTCCGGGAATGGTTAAACACATAAACGTACAAGCTAAAGATGCAGAAAGCCTTGATTCTGCTCAGCAAGAAATAACAGAACTGTTAAGAGAACGACATAACCTTGGAAAAAACAAAGAAGATGACTTTAGCATAAGAAACTTTACTCAAATGTTAGAAACAGCAAAACAAGCCTCTAACACAATGGCTATTTTACTTGGCTCTATAGCTTCGGTTTCACTTCTTGTCGGTGGTATAGGCATTATGAACATTATGCTTGTATCAGTAACAGAACGTACTAAAGAAATCGGTATCCGTATGGCAATAGGTGCAACAGCAATGGATATAAGAATCCAATTTTTATTTGAAGCATTGCTATTATCGCTAGCAGGTGGTTTTATAGGTGTCTTAATAGGTGTTTTAGGAAGCAAAATTGTCGGACTTTTCTCTGAAATGACTGTAATAATTTCCCCCATACCTATTTTAATTTCATTTGGATTTGCGGGGATTGTAGGCATAGTATTTGGTTATTATCCAGCTTATAAAGCGTCATTATTAAACCCGATTGAAGCTTTAAGATATGAGTAAAAAGAAAGGCCGCAAACGCGACCTTTTCTTTTTAATTTAATTAATTGTTAGATTGCAACAAACTATATGCAGAACTCCAAGGATTAGTTGATTTAGCCATGTTTCTTGCTCTTTTTAATTTATCTTTTTGCAATTTCTCTTGTTCTTTTTGTGCTTTTTCAAGTTTTTTAGGGTCAGCTTTTCTGATTTTTAAATTAGCATAAATCAGATTTAAAGCACTTTGATAAGACTCAGTCTTGTAATTTGCTTTAACAATATCAGGATAATTATAATTAGCGTAATCATAAATATTCATAATTCTGTCTTCGCAAGAAAGTTTTTCATCCATCAAACCACCAACATTGGCTAAATCTGACTTATAAACAACAGAAATCAAAGCTAAAGGGTTATATTTTGCAGTTGCTAACAAATCAACAGCAGTGATATCTGCTTCTTTTTGATTATCTCTGCTTACTTTGCTGGAAGACATTGTCTTTAAAATATTAACCGTTGTAGCACCTTTACCGGTTCCGCTTGTTGGAGCGATAGAAGAAAGTACATTGTTAAACATAGTTGATTTTGCATAATGCCCGTTCACTAAATGACCTATTTCTGAAGCTACAACAGCAGCAAGCTCGTTGTCATTTTCTACATACTTTAAATCTTCTCTGTAAATATAAACAACCTTTGTATAAGTATCTTCAGAATTCATATTCTGATTGTCAGTAACTTTAAAAGTAACCGTTGTAGGCATTTTATTTGCTTTAATAATATTTTGCCCAATAACATTCAAATGGCTAACATTTTTTGTATCGAACCAATTTGTTGATGTATTATACGAAGCGGCAAATGCCCCTGAAGTCAACAAAAACATACTCAACACAATTCCAAACAGTTTTTTCATACCAAAACTCCCTTTCTATTCACAGAGATATTATACCAAATAACAATAAAGCCGTCCCAAAAGGAACGGCTTTATTAATTTATTTTAATAAGAATTATTCACCAATTGTGAAATCTGGTGCTCCGAACATACCTTCAATTTCTTCCAAAATTGCAGAAGGTTTTCTTGCATTGTTCTTTTGAGCTGCTCTTCTTTGAGCTTCTTTATCTTTTTCTTCAGAAGCGTGAGTTAAGTGGTAGTAACCAGTACCAGCAGGAATCAATCTACCGATGATTACGTTTTCTTTAAGACCTCTTAACAAGTCTTTCTTACCATCAACAGCTGCTTCTGTAAGAATTCTTGTTGTTTCTTGGAAAGAAGCTGCTGAGATAAAGCTTTCAGTGTTCAAAGAAGCTTTTGTGATACCGAGCAATACAGGTTCGTAAGTTGCAATCTGTCCGCCAGCTTCTTCAACTGCTTGGTTTTCAAGTTCTAATGACTGAATTTCAACCAATTCACCAGGAAGAAGTTTTGTATCACCTGAATCAAGCACTTTAACCTTCTTAGTCATCTGACGTACGATAATTTCAACGTGTTTATCAGCAATTTCTACACCTTGAGAACGATATACTCTTTGTACTTCATCTACAAGGTATTGTTGAGCAGCTTCAATACCATTTAATCTGATAACGTCATGTGGGTTCAAAGGACCACTTGTCAAAGGTTGACCTACGTGGATTTTTTGTTTGTCTTGAACAATGATATTTGAATCGATAGGATATTTAATTTCTGTTCTACCGTTTTCGTTAACCAAGTATAATCTTGGAACATCATCTTCAATTTCGATTTCAGCAACTGCGTCAAATTCAGCAAGAATAGCAGAATCTTTAGGTTTTCTACCTTCAAGAAGTTCTTCTACTCTCGGAAGACCTTGTACGATGTCACCTGTTTTTTGTCTTTCAAATACCAAGTTAGCTAACATATCGCCTCTTAGTACGAGAGAACCTGAATCAACCTGCAACATAGTACCTGGGCTGATTAAGTAAGGACGACCGATACGGATTTTTACCGAACCTTTTTCAACAGCTACAACTCTACCAGATGTAGGGGTTGTTTCTCCACTTTCAGAGATAACACCGTCACGTCTTACAAAGTCACCTTCTTTAACAACAGGTTTTGTTTTTAATTTAACAACTTGTTCTACATTATCAGAAATAAGAAGCAATCTTCTTAAATCTTCTTTGTCTGATTTAATGCTAGCAACACCGTCGTTAACAGCCAATACCTGAGTTTTGGCAACAGGTTCTTTAGGTGCGATTGTTTGACCATCTTCAACCAAAAGTTCAGTTTGTAATGAAGCTTTATTTGTACCTTCAACTTCACGTCTTACAATCAATGTTTCAAGAACAACAACCTTCAAAGCGTTATCTTTTGTCATTTCTACCATACCTTTTAGGTGGCTTAAATAACCTTGCATTTGAAGAACTAAACTTGTTCTTGTCAAAGTAGAACCATCAAGGTTTCTAACTCTTGCACCATCTTTGTATTGCAACTGAGTTACAGGAACTATACTAATTGCTTCATCTGTACTTTCAAATTCAATGCTTACAGATTTTTGTTTAATTTCAAATTGTTGAACAGGTCTTACCAAGATTTGGATTGGTTTATTTGTTATAGCTTCTTCATCTAAAGAAGTAACATCAATTTCTTCTTCCAAATCATCTATTGGCAAGCTGTCGTCTTCTGATTCAAGAATTGTAACGATAGAAGTCTGTTTAGCTTTAATTTTACCAGCAATTACAGTACCTTTTTCAACAACTTCACCTTCTTCAACTTTAAGGTCGCCGATAGAATCAAGTGTATAAATTTCACCAGGTCTAACAACAACTTCGTGAATGATGTCGTTAAATTCTTTAATTTCAACAATACCGTCAATGTGAGTATAAAGGTCTTTAACAACCTCTGTACCTGCAGTAACAAAAGTATTGTTTTCTACCATTTTCAAAGCAACGTCTTTGCTTATTTGGTGTACTTCTTCAGGAATAAAGATTACAGAACCAGGTTTTGTGATAATTTGGTTTTCATCTACCTCGATACCTTGGTATCTGATTTCACCTGAAGAGCTAACTGCATATTCATCATCTATTAACTCAGCGATAATCATTCCGTTTTCAACAGAAGTATCAGCTGGAGATTTAACGATATATTTTTCACCAGTTGAATCAACTGTCCAGAATTGTTCTTTCTTAGTTGTTTCAAATGTAGCATTAGAAGGAGCGATAGAAGCGATAACAATTGTCAATTCTTTACCTTGGACAATTTTCTTAATCTTCTTGCCGTCAAACTTAACTTCTTCTACAACAAGATTGTCGCCAACTCTAACTTCACCACCGTGTTCTGATGAAATATGAGTTTCTGCAAGTTTTTCACCGGTTTTAATTTTTTCACCGTCTTTAACAAGAATCTTAGAACCACCAGGAAGGTTGTATACGTCACCACCTAATACCCAAACAATACCGTTTTTGTTAGCTGTTCTAGATACGTTACCTTGTCTGTCTTTCTTTTCATCGGCAACAAAATCTTCAAAGTAAACTTCACCTGACAAATCAGCGTTAATATCTTTTGTTGCTTTTTCTGTCAAACGGCTACCATCACCGGTAGAAGCAGGTTCAAATTCAGCAATCATATCGCCTTTTTTGATGCTCATACCATTAACAACAAACATCTTAGCCCCAGTAGGTACGTGATATTTTCTTGTTAATTTAGCACCTTTAACTTCAAGATCACCTTCTTGAATGTTAACTTGTACAATATCACCGTGACGTGTTCTCATTTCTTTAGTTCTAAGCTTAGAAACAACTTCCCCGTCAATTTCAGAGTTAATGTGTTTCATAGCACCTGAACCTTTGAATACCCCACCTGTGTGGAAAGTTCTCATTGTAAGCTGTGTACCAGGTTCACCGATTGACTGAGCAGCGAT
>CALVEI010000015.1 GCA_944326515.1 Candidatus Gastranaerophilales bacterium
ATAACTGTTTCAAGTGTTTGTTTGTAGTGTTCGATAGGAGCTGAAGCAATCATATCTACAGGGTTTTTAACACTTGCTGCTGCCGGTAGGAAGCTTCTTAATTTTTCTTTTGTAGCATCAGAAAGTTTAGCCATTTGCATACCGTATTCGCAAACAGCGTCTGTTGCCATGATACCAGGACCGCCTGAGTTAGTAATGATAGCAACTCTGTCTCCTTTTGGAATTGGAGAAGTTGCAAAAACTTTAGCTGTAGCAAACAAGTTTTTCAAAGAGTATTCTCTAATAACACCTGATTGCATTAATAAAGCGTTAGCTGCTTTGTCAGCACCAGCCAAAGAACCAGTGTGAGAAGATGCTGCTGAAGCACCTGCTGCAGAACGACCTGCTTTTAAAGCAAGGATTGGTTTTTTCTTAGTGATTCTTGTAGCTAATTTTCTGAAGTTAGCAGGGTTTTGGATAGATTCCATGTATAACAAGATTTGTTTTACGTCGTCTTCGTTTTCCCAGTATTCCATAGCTGTTTCAGCGTTAACGTCAGCTTGGTTACCGATTGAAATGAATTGAGCAAAACCTAAGTTAAGGTCTTTCAATATGTTCAAGATACCGCCGCCTAAAGCACCTGATTGAGAAACGAAACCGATGTTACCTCTTTCAGGAAGAGATTCAGCAAAGCAACCGTCCATTCTGATGTCTGGAGCTGTGTTTACAACACCTAAGCAGTTTGGACCAACGCATCTCATACCGTATTCTTTTAATTTAGCAACCAATTGTTTTTCAGCTTCTGCACCTTCTGCACCTGATTCTTTGAATCCGGCAGAGATGATACAAATACCTTTGATGCCTTTTTCGTGGCAATCATCAATTGCTTGCAATACAAATTTTTGAGCGATAACGATGATAGCTAAATCAACTTCGCCAGGGATTTCTTTAACGTTTGTATAAGCTTTGAAACCTTCAATTTCTCCGCCTTTAGGGTTAACAGGATAGATGTTTCCTGTGAATTTGTATTCTTTTAATCTTTTCATGATGTCAGAACCGATAGTATGGTCCTTTGTGGATGCGCCAACAACAGCTATTGCTTTTGGACGCATGATTTTGTCTAGTTGTTCTTTTAACATGTGTTCACCTTTCTTTTGGTTTTTATGTGTTTTTCACAATTAAATTTTAAAAATCACGATTAGTTATAATCCACCTCTATAATTATCATACGAACAAAATATTTATTCAAATTATTGAATCAAAAAAGTCGGTTTTAATTAACCGACTTTTTCTCTTTTTAATATCTTTCTTGCTTTGCTTTTCATCTGCTCAAAAAGGCTTTGGTTGGGAGTTCTTGCCTCTTTAGGATAAAATTCTTTATATCGTTGGATTGCACCTTTTGCCATTTCTATGTAATCTTCATCTGTTATGTTTTCAAGATCCGGCATGCAAATATCTATTCCTTTTGTAAATATGTTTGTTTTATAACCCTTTTGGGCAGAAACATGCAATCCATCATAACCCTCTTTGAGTTTGTAATAAAAAAGCAAGTCAAAGTTTTCGTTGTGAATATATTTTTTTAATTTTCGAGAAATTCTTTTAACAACTTCCATTTTTTCAGGAATCATTTTTGTTGTTTTTAAGAAAATTCGTCCTTTAAAGTTCGGCTTTTTGTTATCGTTATCAGTAATTACTATCATTATTAATATCCGTTGTCTAACCAGGGTCTCTCTCTAAAAGTTGCGCCTAGTGCCTCTATCTGTCTTTTACAATCTTCTAAGTCTACTTTGTAGTTTTTATATCCTGTCACAATTGTTGCAGTTGTTTCAATGCCCTCTTGTACGCATTCTTTTATAAAATCTTTCATACCTTCATAGGCATTTTCAATTTTGGGTTGCGATAATTCATCGTAGACTTTTTTGTTTTCACCGTTAAAGCTTATAGAAACACTGTCAATTAAATCTTTAAGTTCAGGAACAATGTTTCTTTTATATATTAAATTGCCTTGTCCGTTTGTGTTTATTCTTGTTTTAAGATGTGGATATTTTGCTTTTATGTATTTTGCAGTTTCTTTAAGTTCTTCAAGCTTCAAAATAGGTTCACCATATCCGCAAAAAACTATTTCTTTGTAGTTTTGTGGTTTTATGTTGTCAAGTTGTTTTTTCACTTCTTCAACGTCTAATTTTTCACTATCTAAAAAAAGATTAGCGCCTACAACATCGTCTTTTATCGAACGGATACAAAATACACAATCGTTTGTGCATAAATTTGTAAGGTTTATATATAGTTTGCCCTCAAGTGCATATACATAGTTGTTAGTCATGTTTTTTCTCCTTGGATGATTATTATACAATCAAAAATTTTAAAAATAAAAACTTTTACATAAAAAAATAAGTCTGCTTTTAAGCAGACTGAATAAATTTATACTAATAAAATGAATCAAAGAAAAATTTTTGAATTCTTCTTCTATATTGTACCACAACTGACAGTTGTGGACAGTAAAAATAATCAAAGCCAAAATGTTTGTATGCCGAATAGCTTTTTTGTAAAGTTTGGAAACAACATAAAAAATCTGCGTCTTAAAAAAGGTCTCTCACAAGAGGCACTGGGTTTTGACACAGGAATATCAGGCGCATTTGTAGGCATGATAGAACGTGCAGAAAAAGATATTTCCCTTTCTAAGGTTTATAAGCTAGCTAAAGCTCTTGATGTAAGCATAAAAGATTTGTTTTAAAAACTACAAAATAGAAGAATTTCCGTTACTTTTTACATAAAAACCCATACCTAATGATTTGAATCTGCTGAGTTCATTTTTTAAATTGTATAACTCTTTGTTTAATTCATTCATTTTGTAGCGCAGAGTTTCGTTTTCTGTTTTGCATCTTACAAGCTCAACAACAACTTCGTCCATGCCATCGAGTTTTTCATCAAGTTTTTCTTCTATAATTCTCGACATTTTGTCGGTTAAGCTTTTTTCTAAATCGTTAAAGCTTGTGCTGAGTTTTTCTGCTGCCAAAATAGAATTTACTTTAACTGGGAAATTTAACGCTTTAGTTGGAATATTTTCCTGAATACTATTTTCAAGATTGTTTTCGAATACAGTTTTCGGTTCTTGAACCTTGATTTTTTTGACAGGTTGAGGTGCTTTTGGGGGTACTTTTGACTCGACGGGTATTGTTGCGTATGATTTTTTTGTTTGATTTTTTACTTCAGTTACTTCTTGATTCATTGCTTTTACTCGTCTGAGTATTTCAACGTCGTCTTTTGTAAAGTACGTTCTGCCGTAGTCATCTTTTTTGGGCATAAGTGAAACTTGAGCACAAAGTTTTGCTATACCTTTGTTATCAGTTTCTAATAGATTTCTTACTGTTTCGACGGAGAAATTACTAAATGTTGACTTCAAGTGTCCGTTAATAATATTAGCCAAGATAACCCTTCCTTCTTGGAATTTGGATATTCTTTTATTGTATTATGCCAAATCCCGCCTCTTGAACTCATGAAATATATATTAATTATAAGTATTATATTTCAAAGCTCGTTCTTTTGAAATACAAAAGTCAAATTTCTTTACATTGTAAATGGATTTTTGGGTTTAATTTTGGAAGGATCATTTTTTACAGTTAATCCACATTTGGAACAGGCCAAAATTTCACCTGTACTGTCTATCGGAAGAAAAATATGATTACAAGTGTTTTCATAATCAATTTCCGGCGGCATATTGTTAGGTCGTTCTTCTTTTTCGTTTTTTATAAGTTTTGCAATTAATTCAAGGATGTACATATTTTTATTATACAAAATAAAAAGCCTCTAACAAAATCGTTAAAGGCTTAAACGTATGTTAAATATCGGAGAAGTTGGAAGTGTGAGTAAATTTTTAGTGACACCTTTTAAAGACGACACTATATTGAATCTTTTTCGTACTTATTGAACCATTGCAGCTGCAATTTCATATTTTGCACTATCTGAAAGTCCTTCAAACTCTTCCATTTCGTTAATAGCTAAAAGACCTTTTGCTACTTGATCTTCAAAGCTTGTTACGAAACCTGCGATACGTGCAGCTTGTTCAGGTGTTACATATTTTGATACATCATAAGTCTTTGTTGAGGCTTTCGGATTAACAACTACTGCCGAATTTGCCATGTATGTTAATACATCTTCAGGTTTTACTTGTGGTTTTTGAGGTGTATTATTTGTTGTTTCAGGTTGTTTTTCTTCAGGTTTTGTTTCATTACCTTTAGGAGCATTTCCGTATGGGTTAACTGAACCTGTATTGATACCAATTCCGCGAATGTTTTCTGTCATCTTATCTTCTCCTGTTTAATATTTGTTCCACATCATTGTTATCGGCTTATAGTTTAATGAACTTTAGAGTTTTTTCTTGTTTTTATTAAATTTATTTACATATCGTTACATTTTGTTAGTGGTAAAATTAAAGACATAATAACTAAGAAATGGAGAATGTGATGGACGAAGTTAGAGTTAGAATTGCCCCTTCCCCAAGTGGTAATTTACACATAGGTACAGCAAGAACAGCGTTGTTTAACTATTTGTTTGCAAAGAAAAACAACGGAAAATATGTATTAAGAATTGAAGATACTGACCTTGATCGTTCAAGTCAGGCTTATATCGATAATATTTATGACAGTTTAAAAGCTTTGGGCCTAAACTGGGATGAAGGTCCGGATGTTGGCGGTCCTTATGGTCCTTATCAACAATCTGACAGATTTGATATCTACCCAAAATATGCTCAAAAACTTGTTGAAATGGGCTATGCATACGAATGCTTCTGCACTCAAGAAGAATTGGATGCAGAAAAAGAAGAATCTATTAAAAATAAAAAACCTCATAAATATTCAGGAAAATGCAGACATTTAACTGAAGAAGAAAAAGAAAAACTAAGAGCAGAAGGCAGAAAACCATCTATAAGATTCCATGTTCCGGAAGGCGAAACTTCTTATGACGATATGGTAAAAGCTCATTTGCACTTTGACAACTCATTAATCGGTGATTTTGTTATCATGAAATCAAACGGAACACCGACTTACAACTTTGCAGTAGTAATCGATGATATGGAAATGAAAATTTCTCACATCATAAGAGGTGAAGACCACATCTCTAACACAGCAAAACAAATCATGATATACAATGCATTGGGTGCAGAAATTCCTAAGTTTGGTCACTTGGGTATGATTCTTGCTCCTGACAGAAGTAAATTATCAAAAAGACACGGTGCTACTGCTGTTTCAGAATTTGTTGAAAAAGGCTATTTAACAGAAGCACTTGTTAACTTTGTTGCACTTTTGGGTTGGGCTCCATCAGACGGACAAGAAATCAAAACTTTGGATGAGATTGCAGCAGATTTCAGAATCGGTGAAGTTTCATCTTCTAACTCAATTTTTGAATATGACAAATTAAACTGGATGAACGGTCAGTATATTAAGAAAATGGATTTGGCAAGATTAACAGAACTTGTTAAACCTTATCTTTCTTGCTACGACCTTAGCGAATACAATGAAGAACAATTGCAAAGAATTGTTGAAGTTACAAGAGAACCGATTACTATCCTCTCTGAATTAACTAACGATACTAAATACTTCTTTGGCAAAGATGTTGAAATTGAACCTGAAGTTCAAGAAAAAGTTCTTGACGGCGAAGTTGCTAAGAAAGTTCTTCCTTACATCATTGAAAATGAGCTTGATAAATGGGCTTTTGATGATGAAGAAAAACTCCACGATCAACTTGCTGATTTAAGAACATACTTTAAAGAACAAGGTATCAAACCTAAAGAAACTATGTGGGCAATTAGAGCAGCTGTTACTGGTAGAACTCACGGTGCTGATATGGTTGCAACACTTGTTCTTCTCGGCAAAGACAAAGTAGCTCACAGAATTAAAGCAGCTGTATAGTTATGAAGATTTATCTGCGTGACAATAACAGCGATAATTTGATTTTATTCTTTTGCGGATGGGGAATGGATGAAAATCCTTTCTCCATCCTTAAAAGTGATTACGATATTTTATTTGTTTATGATTATGTCACACCTGATTTTCCCGAATTTGATTTTTCAAAATATAAAAGTGTAAAACTCTTGTCATTTTCTTATGGGGTTTATGCAGGTGCAATAGCTAATTTGCCAAACAACATAAAGATTGACACCAGCGTGGCAATAAACGGAACATTAATACCTGTTGACGACAAACTCGGAGTGCCTGTAAGACAATTTGAGCTTACAGAAAAAATGGACTCTGAATCGGTGGTAAAATTTAGACAAAGACTTTTTGGCGGCGAAGAAGCAAACAATCACTTTGAAATATTTGAAAAACATTTGCCGAAAAGAACAGCAAAAAGCTGTACAGATGAATTGCTTGGTATGAAAAAATATACTCCTCAAATTCCGGCAAAACAAAGAAGCTTTGATAAAATCTACATAGGCCTTTTTGACAGATGTGTCCCAACAAGAAATCAAATGAATTTTTGGAAAAAAGATAGTAGTTCTAATATAATAGAACTCAATACAGGACATTTCCCTTTCTATAATTATGAAAAGCTGGAAGAACTTTTATGATTAACAAAAATCTTGTAAAATTCAGATTCAAAAAAAGTATCCAAACCTATGATGATTCTGCAGTAATACAAAAAGAAATGGCGCATACGCTAATAGACAAAATTCTTTCAAACTGCGGAAATTCCTTTGATAAGGTATTTGAATTCGGTGCTGGTACAGGTTTTTTGTCTAAAAATATCTTGCAAAAAATTAAGTTTAAAGAATACTATGCCAACGATATTATCGAAGAATCAGAATTCTGCATAAAAAACATAATAAACGACGTTAACTTTTTGGCAGGCGATATTGAAAAAATAGAATTAAATAAAAAATTCAATCTAATAGTTGCCAATGCCGTTATGCAGTGGATTACTAACACGGATGAATTGTTATTAAAAATACACAACAATCTGGAAGATGACGGATACTTTGCTTTTACGAGCTTTGGCGAACAAAATTTTAAAGAAATTAAAGAAACAACAGGCGTATCTTTGAGTTATTTAAAATCAGAAACCCTTAAAGAAAAATGTGAACATAACTTTGAGGTTGTTTATTTTGAAGAAAATATACAAACGCTTTGTTTTAACACGCCTTTGGATGTTTTAAAACATATAAAATACTCGGGCACTAACGGTATCAAAACGTTGAATTGGACAACTTCTAAGTTAAAGCGTTTTGAATCATATTACAGAGAGTGCTTTGGTATGAATGATAAAGTGACGTTGACTTACAACCCTGTTTATATGATTTTAAAAGCAAAGTAATAAATTTTAGGATAATTATGGAACTGTTATTAAACCCTGTTATTGTATCGGTAGTTGTATTGTGCATTTTGTGCGTGTACAGAATAAATGTTTTGTTATCAATTATTTTTTCTGCAATAGCTGCAGGAATTTGTGCTCATATGAGTTTGTCTCAAATTATGCATACTTTTATTTCCGGCATGGGTGGAAACTCTGAAACTGCACTGAGCTACATTTTGCTGGGGGCATTTGCTGCTGCAATGACTCACACAGGTCTTGCTCCGATTCTGGCAAAAAAAATAGCAGGAATAATCAAAGGCAGAGCCTTTTTATTGATATTGATTATTACGGTAATGGCAATGTTATCGCAAAACCTAATTCCTGTTCACATTGCATTTATACCTATTTTAATTCCGCCTCTTTTGCATGTAATGAATAAACTTAAAATAGACAGAAGAGCCGTAGCTTGTGCTTTGGCATTTGGTTTAAAAACTCCTTATATCGCCATACCGGCTGGGTTTGGTTTGATATTTCAGGGGCTTATTGCAGAAAATTTAACCCAAAACGGTATGACCGTCGCTGTGGGTGATGTGTGGAAATCAAATTGGTTTTTGGCATTAGCTATGTTAACAGGGCTTTTGATTGCGTTGTTTGTTTCTTATAAAAAGCCTAGAGAGTACAAAGATGTTGAAATAGCTTTTGATGTAGAAACTGAAGGAGAATGTCTAAAGTTTAATAAAAACCATTACCTCACTTTGCTTGCTGCATTTGCAACACTCGGTGTGCAGTTGTGGACAAATTCTTTGCCTTTGGGGGCATTGGTCGGTTTGTCCGTTATATTCGGAACAGGCGCTATTGACCACAAAAAAATGGATAAGCTTATGAATGAAGGTATTGGGCTTATGGGTTATGTTGCATTCGTAATGCTTGTGGCTGCAGGTTTTGCTCTTGTTTTAAAAGAAACAGGCGGTATAGAATCTCTTGTTCAGGGTGCAACTGCCTTTATGGGACACAGCAAAATGCTTGCCGCAACAATAATGTTGGCTATTGGTTTGTTTATTACTATGGGTATTGGAACATCTTTTGGTACAATACCTATTTTGGCTGTTTTGTTTGTTCCTATATGTGCAAAGATGGGTTTTAGCGTTCCTGCAACTGTGATTATTTTATCTGCGGCAGCAGCATTAGGCGATGCAGGTTCTCCTGCTTCTGACACAACATTAGGCCCTACAGCAGGGTTGAACGCTGACGGTCAGCACAATCACATCACTGACACGTGTATTCCTACATTTGTACACTACAATGTACCGCTGATTGTGTTTGCGGTACTTGCAGTGTTTTTATTCTAATGGATGCAAATTTACCAAATGTATGGTGATAATTCTTTTGTGTCTGCTGTTTCAGGCATGCCGTCTTCGTCGTATGTGCAAGCAAATTTTTGTTCTTCTTTTTCACCATCAGAGTATTGGAAGTATTTTTCAGTATGGCTGGCTTTTGCTTGCATATTTTTGTCGAACAAGACGTATGTATCTTCTACAGCTCTTTCGCTATTGCTATCATCTATAAATTGATAGTGGAACACGTAATCGCCTTCATTATTGTTTGATTTTTTAATTGCGATTCTTTCAATTGCGTCTTTAGGTGAATCTTTCAAAACACCTGCAGATGCAGCTACCAATTCGTGAGTTTTTTTGTCATATTTTAAGTTATACTTTATGCCTTCACTTTGATAAGAAATCAAGCTGAATTTTTCATTTGAAACAGCGTCAAAATCTTTAGTTTTAATATCTTTATTTTTTAATGCTGTTGCAAAATCAAGTTCATCACCAAAAAAGCCTACTTTTTTGTCATTTGCATTCCAAACAAATTTGGCCAAAACAGGTTCTTCATTTTTGTTTAGTTTAGTTTGTGTTTCAAAGTAATTTGTGATGTAACTTCCATCGTCTTTTAAAAGCCCAAAATTATTACAAACGCTGTTGTCATCGTTACACCCGAATGAAACGGAATCAGATACAGCTTTTGCTGTTGTAATTGGTCTTGTAACTGCTATATTATTTGCAATATTTGCTACTTTTGGTGATATATTTGACACATTTAGGATTTTCATAAATTCTTCTTTCTATTTTGATACAGCATTTCTATTCATGTTATTGTATATCATTTAAAAAATATTACAAGCATAATAAAGAAGAATTTAAAAAATGTAACGTTAAATTGTCAGGTTTCTCAAATTAAATATAAGAAAATTTGATTCTAAATCTACACCGTTGATTTCCATTTCACCCACTTCACCGATAATAGACATCCCGTCTCCGGCTTCTAAAATATTTGAATTAACATCAATTGCGCCTTTTGCAACCTGTAACCAAAGTTTTCTGTTTTCAGGAATATCAAAATATACAGTTTTGTCAGCTTCCAGTATTGATTTGTAGATTTCTGCATCTTGGAAAATTTTTACGGAATTATTTTTGCCACTACCCGATATAATTAGTTTTATTCTGTTTAAAAACTTTTCTTTAGCAAAAGCTTTACGTTTAAAACACGGTTGAATATTTTTTTTGTTCGGTAAAATCCAAATTTGAAGATAGTGAGTGTTTTCAACAGGTGAAGGGTTAAATTCCTGATGAATAATACCCGTACCGGAGCTTATTACTTGCACTTGGTCTGGTGTTAAGATTTTGGATTTTTTGTTTAAATTTTTGTACTCTATTGCACCATCAAGTACTAAGGTAACTATTTCCATATTAGAAATATCGAGCCTTTCTGTTTTTGCTGATGGAAAAAGTACATTGTCGTTTATTGCTCTTAGGTCACTAAGTCCCATATTAAAAGGGTCAAAATACTGTTCAAAAGAAAAACTGTGCGCGCTTTTTAGCCAGTCTGTTACGGTATAACCCCTTTTTTCTCTGGCCATTAATTTATACATATCTTTTTCCTTTACTAGACTTTTCACAGAAAGTATAAAATTTGTTTTTGCTTATTGATATAGCTTTTAAGAGGAAAGTTTTACTATATTTGTGTTTGTTAAAATCTTTTATAAAAAAGTTTTAAAAATTATATGAATAAACAGTAATTTTAATTTATTGTTTTTTGTATTCTTTCAATGTTTATAAATGCCGTGTTGTCAAAACTAAATAACAGTGTAAAACACTGTAATTTATAAAATTATAAGTCATAAAACACCTAATACTGAAAAACGACACTATTTTTTGAGTGTTTAGAAACGTTAAGTTGCACATTTTGTGCGTATATACTTAGACGAAAGGAACTTTTTATGACTAATTTTAAAAATGGTGTAGGGCAAAATATTAAGTTATTAAGAAAAATCAGAGGCATTACTCAAGAAGATTTGTCAGGTATTATAGGACTCCACCCTCGTCAACTTTCTAAGATTGAAACTGGTGATCACTTCCCTTCTTGTAGAACTTTGGAGAAAATCTGCATTGTGTTAAATATTCAACCAAGCCAGTTGTTTGAGTTTGAATTTTTGACAGAAGAAAACGAAGGTGCAATGACAGGCACTGACGGCGCTACAAATTTTCAGGTGTCTAAAACAAAAAAAGACAACGTCTATCAACTTTTTGATAACCAAGAGTCTAAAACCAAAACTTGCACGGACGAATCTATGGCAAATATGGCAAAAACCTTAAATAAGCCTTTGTTTGTGGAATATTTTGATGAGAAAAAATCTTCAAAAATTGTTGTATTCTACCCTGACGGAAAAGAAAAAATTATTAAAAATTCTGCAGATGTCGATGCACAGCGTAATTTGAATTGCATGGTTAAAGAATTTAAAAAAATAGCAAAAGATAATTCAGCTTCAGACTTTATAAAACTTTCTATGGAAGCGTTGAAAAAAGACGATGCTCTTGAAAAGTTGAGCAACCTGATAGAAGGTATGAAACTAGCAAGAGGCCTGTCTAAAGACAGGTAAGAGTTATTACTCTTCTTTATTAAAGATTAAAGACAATTGAGGTACTTCAGGCGCAGGAATCTTGTTCTTGCGCTTGTTTGCTGATAAGTCTTTAGAATAATCAAGCTGCATTTTTGTCATCATATCTTCTGCTGTTTTTATTACGGATTGAGGAAGTCCAGCCATTTTTGCTACCTGAATACCGTAACTTTTGCTGGCAGAGCCTTCTATAACTTTTCTCAAGAAGATAATTTCGCCATTATCTTCTGATATTGTGACTCTGTAGTTTTTAATTTGCGGAAACATCGAACTCATAACGTTAAGCTCGTGATAATGAGTAGCAAATATTGTTCTTGCTTTGATTTTAGTTGCGATATACTCTGCAACGCTCCACGCAATAGCTACACCGTCATAGGTGCTTGTGCCTCTTCCTATTTCATCAAGAAGAATTAAACTCTTGTCTGTGGCAGAGTTGAGGATAAAGGCTGTTTCATTCATCTCAACCATAAATGTTGATTGTCCGAGCGACAAGTCATCAACCGCACCTACTCTGGTAAATATTTTATCAACAATACCTATTTTTGCTGCGTCACAGGGAACAAAGCTTCCTATTTGCGCAAGTATTACAATAAGAGCGTTTTGACGCATGTATGTTGACTTACCAGCCATGTTAGGCCCTGTAAGTATCATAAATTGCGTGTCTTGTGCAGATTGATTATCAGCAATAAGTTTCAGGTCATTAGACACATATTTGCCCATTGGAAGAATTTTTTCCAATACGGGGTGTCTGCCCTCTTTTATATAGAGCTCGTTTGAGTCCGTAACAACAGGGCGAATGTATTTGTTTTCTATTGCACAAACAGCAAATGATACCAAAACATCTAAATCTGCGAGAGATTCTGCAACTTCTCTTATTGAATCAACAAATTCTTTTGAATACTCTCTCATGTCAGAAAAGATTTTTGACTCTAATTCAAGAGATTTTGACTGCGCAGAAAGCACGTCTGATTCGTGTTTTTTAAGTTCTTCAGTGATGAACCTTTCTCCGTTAGTGAGAGTTTGTCTTCTTATGTAATGATCAGGAACCATGCTTAAATTGGAATTAGAGACTTCTATAAAATAACCAAATGTTTTAGAAAAACCTACTTTTAAGAATTTTATTCCTGTTTCTTCTTTTTGTTTGTTTTCAAAATCAATAAGCCAGTTTTTTCCGCCGGTAAGTAGTTCTCTGTAATAATCAAGATCGCCAGATACACCTTCTTTGATAACATTTCCGTCTTTTAGAGTTATCGGTGCGTCTTCTGATATAGTTTTTTCGATTATATCTGCAAATTCTGAAAGATTTTTTCTTTCTTCCGTTAGTTTAGAAAGTAAATTGGAGTTGAAATTTTTTAATACTTCACTAAAAAGCGGCAATAATTTTATAGTATCTTTAAGAGCAATAAAATCTCTCGGATTAGCGGTATTGTTGCTTATTCTTGTTGAAAGACGCTGTATGTCATAGACTTTTTCTAACAAGCCGATAAGTTGGATTCTGGAAGATGTATTTTTGATTAATTCGTCTACAGCATCTTGGCGTTGTGTAATTTTTTCGATATTTTTTAGCGGTTGATGAATCCATTTTTTTAACTGTCTTGAACCCATGTTTGTTTTTGTATTATCTATCGCCCAAAGCAAACTTCCGTATTTTGCTTTGTCTCTTGATGTTTCTGTTAATTCAAGATTTCTTCTTGTGTTAGCATCTATAGACACAAACTGGTTGAGACTGTATGTTGTAATTTTTTCAAACTTAGGAAAATTTTCTTTTTGAGTTTTAAAAAGGTATTCAAAAATAGCACCTGCAGCACAAAAACCTGCTTTAAATTGAGAAAAGCCAAAGTTTTCTGCTGATTCTACTTTAAAAATTTCTTTAATATTGTTTTGCGCTCTGTCCTCGTCAAAAGCTGCGTAGCTCATTTTGGAGCAGTTATAGTTGTTTGTGATTTCTTCAGGTAGGTCAATTTGTTCGTTGCCGACAAATTGGAAAGGCAAAACTTTTTGCGAAATTTTGGGCACAACAACTTCTGTAGGTTTTATTCTGGAAAGTTCACTCAAAAGCTGTTCAAAATCTGTTTGAGTAACTTTAAATTCGCCTGTAGAAATGTCAGTGTAAGCCAAGCCGTAAAGATCTGTCTTTTTATCTTTTATAACAGAAGCAAGATAGTTGTTTACGTTTGATTTTAAAAGAGTTGTTTCTGTCAGAGTTCCTGCTGTGATTGTTTTTACAATATCTCTTTTTACCAATCCCTTAGCTGTAGCAGGGTCTTCAAGCTGTTCACAAATTGCTATTTTATGACCTTTTTCAAGCAATTTGGGAAGGTAATTTTCAACAGCTTTAGCAGGGATTCCTGCCATAGGAATACGACCTAAAGGCCCACCTTCTCTGCTTGTTAAAGTTATTTCCAAATCCTTTGAAAGAGTGAGAGCATCTTCAAAAAAAGTTTCGTAAAAATCACCCATGCGATAAAGTAGCAAAACATCCATGTTGTTTTTTTTGATTTCCAAAAACTGTTTTAACATGGGGGTTGCTTCGTTTATATCAACATCCATGCTGTTTATAAAATTGGTTTCTGATTTAGACATACTCTCCTCACTTATAACAGCAATTTACTATAAAACAGGGGCTTTTTCAATTCTGTTAAGTTATATACAAAAACACTGTTGACATGCAATTATGTCTTAGATATTATTATTCATACAGTCGAGATTTGAAATACAAATCTTGTTCACAGGCTCCCATCGTCTAGAGGCCTAGGACACATCCCTTTCACGGATGCGACAGGGGTTCAAATCCCCTTGGGAGTACCATTTTAAAAGAGCCTTGACGGCTCTTTTTTATTGCTTAAAAATTTTAGAAGCTACACTGTTTTCATCGCATTGGCAATGAATATGTCGGCAAAAGGGCCTTCGTATTTTTTATACAATTCATAGATTTCTTTAGGCAGTGTTTTGCCGTTGATTATTGAATTAAATGTACATGCTATAAATTCTGCTGCTGAAGATGTAGCGTATGGTCGTATATATTTTTTTATAAGTTTGAGTGATTGTTTATCATTTTTAGATTGTTCGTAAATTGAAAAATCTGTTATGCCATCATCAATAAGTTCTTGGTGTTTGCCCATTTTGGAAAAATCAGAACAGCATTTTTGGTGGTTGTAGTGCCCGATTTCATGAATTATTGTACTTATCATTTGAGGATGTTTTATGACTTCAATATGACAGGTACCGCATTCTCCCGAAAATCGGACATTCTTTTGGTTTCTGATTGATACAATAGGCGGAAACTCCGCCTTGCCTTTTGTTGTGTTATGTATTTTTGTGAATACTTTATTTAGTAGATTTGCACATACTAGATCATTTATATTGAAATTTTTTACTCCAAAGTTTTTTTCTGCGAACAAAGCCGCTTCTTTTAAATTTGAACTTTTTTTAAATATTATTTCTTTAAATTCCGGTATTTCTGCTTTAACAAATACGTCTTTTTCCATCATCTTTTTAGACGGTGAAAGTCTTTGTCCGATGTGTTTTATGATATTTATACTTTGTACTGATATCGATGATAGTTTCATAATGCAGTGTAAAATATGTGAATAAAAATATTTGCTACTCTAAAAAATTTGTTTACCTTAATGCTCATTATTGCTATTATAGTTTTAAGCAAATAAGTATTTTTAACAAAAAGGAGTTATTAATGAAAATAGCCGTTACTTATGATAATGATGAAAATGTTTTTCAACATTTTGGTCATACAGAACATTTTAAAGTTTATGAGGTGGAAGATAATAAAGTTGTATCCTCAAGAGTTCTTTCTTCAGACGGCGAAGGTCACAGTGCATTAGCTCAATTGTTAGAAAATGAAAATATAGACAAACTTATTTGCGGCGGAATCGGCGGTTGTGCTGTTAATGCTCTTGGCGAAGCAGGTATTGAAATTTTTGCAGGCATTTCAGGAAACGCTGATAAAGCAGTAGAAGCATTCTTAAACGGTTCATTAGAACAAACAACATCCCCAAATTGCTCTCACCACCACGGTGAGCATCATCATCACGCAGGCGGTCACTCCTGTGGCCACAGCTGCCACTAATATAATTTAAATTAATCGGGTTAAAAATATCGTTTTCTAACTGTTTTGCAGTTAGAATCGGTCTGTTTGAAAAAATGTGTTAATAGAATTTGAAGGAGAAATTTATATGAAAGATAAAAGTTTTTTAATGATTCCAGGCCCTACACCTGTACCGGAAAGTGTTTTATTTGCAATGGCAAAACACCCTATAGGACATAGAAGCACAGAATTTGCTGCAATTTTGGAAGAAACTTATGCTGATTTAAAATGGTTGTTCCAAACACAAAACGATGTGTTTATTTATACTTCAAGCGGCACAGGCGCAATGGAAGGGGCTTTGTCTAACCTTGTAAATGAAGGTGATAAGGTACTTTCTCTTGTTATAGGTAATTTTGGAAACCGTTGGGCAAAAATTGCCGCTAAACTTGGCGCTGATGTTGAAAAAATTGAAGTAGAAGCAGGACAAGCAATTGACCCGCAAGTGCTTAAAGCAAAATTGGACGCTGACGTAAACAAAGAAATTAAAATTGTTACCCTAACTCATAATGAAACTGCAACAGGTGTAACAAACCCGTTAAAAGAGCTTGTTGCATTGATAAAAGAACACGGTGCAGTATCTGTAGTTGACGGTGTAACATCTATCGGTGCAATTGATTGCAAAATGGATGAATGGGGCATTGATGTACTTGTTTCTGGTTCACAAAAAGGCTTTATGATTCCTCCGGGATTGGCATTTTTAGCAGCAAGTGAAAAAGCTTTTAAAATGCACGAACAATGCAAACACCCTTCATTCTACTTTGATTGGACTGCATACAGAAAATCAGTAAGAGCTAATTCTACTCCATACACTCCTGCTGTTAACCTGATTGTTGCATTGAATGAAGCGTTAAAAATGATGAAAAAAGACGGTTTAGAAAATATAATCAACCGCCATGCTAAACACGCAAAAGCTTTGCGTGCAGCCATTAAGGCAATCGGTTTAAAACCTATGGTAGCTGATGATGCAATTGCTTCTAACGCTATTACATCAATCTATCCGCCTGAAGGTGTTACTGTACCTGATATCAGAAGCACAATGAAAAAAGATTTTGATATTGTTGTAGCTAACGGTCAGAATGAACTTAAAGACAAAATCTTTAGAATGGGTACATTGGGCTTTGTTTGTGACAGAGATGTGTTAGCTGCTGTAGCTGCTTTAGAAGCAAGCCTTTATAAACTTGGTCATAAGTTTGAGCTTGGTTCAGGCGTTAAAGCTGCAATTGAAAATCTTGTATAAAAAGATGTCCGAGAAAAATTCGTGATAAGGAGCAAAGCGACGTGAACGAATTTTTGGACAAAGCGAACAGCAGAGCTGTGGCGATGCTAGTGAGCCTGTCTCCGAAACTTAACGAAGTTAAGTGTAGGTGAGAGTCACCTTGAAAAGGTGAGTAGTGGCGGCTCGAATGTTCGAGGCGACAACTGCGACACTAGATTAAATTATTAATAAAAAAGGAGCGAAAATCGCTCCTTTTTTATTAACCGATATTCCTTTTTGGAAAAATACTTGTATTTTTAAATTCTTCGTGTTTCTCAGCCTTTTGTTTGTCTTCTAATTTTTGGATTTCTGCTTCTAATTTAGCAATATCTTTTAACAGTTCTGCTTTTGCCTCGGGCGGACAATTTGGATGTGATAAAATACGTTTTTTTGCTGCAATTACATTGTTTTTTTCCGGAATTGTATTTGTTGTTTCAGGAATACCTCTGTTTACTGACTCTGCAAATTTTTGAAACTCCGAACCGTTTACTTGTGCCATTAATAATCCTCCTTGTTTAGTCTTTATAGTGATTTATTGTTACTTAATAATAAAAACTAAAAAGTAAAGAAAATTGCCTTCAAAACATAGTTTTACAAATTAGTATCCTATTTTAGATAAAAAATAACTTGGTTTAAGTTTTTGTTCGTCTATTTTTAGGTTATTTTTTTGTTTAATTACTTTAAGACCGTCACAAACTTTTATTAGTGTGGTTATTCTCATTATATTTTGATTATGAAGTATTCTGTATGCAAAAGAATTGTCCAGATGATACATAGCAGCTGACAAATCTTTATAATCAACATTCATTTGTTTTAGCGTTTTGTTCAATTCAAAAACAATTTTTTTGTTTATTTCTCTGTCAAATTCGAGCATACGCTCATTATAAAAAAGTATATTGACAATTTTATTGTCGACCCATACAATAAAAATATGCCAAAAGTTACTTATACAATAACAAAAGAACAATTTGAAAAAATATATAATCATTCTTACAATATCTATAGTGCTATTGAAGAAATGTATGATGATTTCGCAATTTTATACAATACTTTAGAACAAATTAAAGCAAACCCCAACAACAAAAACCCTAAAGTTACACACATCTACAAGAAAAAATTTGATTAATTTAGCCTATACTGTCAAATACTTGTTCTTTTGGTATATCAGAAACTATTTTGACGCTAAATTCATTATCAGGCAGTACAAATCTTATTTTCCCGCCTTGTGCTTTTTTGTCTAAAAACATTTCGTCGTAAAATTTTTCTTTATCAAAATTAGGCATTTGCGGTGAAAGGTCATATTCTTGGATAAGACTAGTTGCGCTGTTGTAATAATCTTTTTCAATCATATTTTTTAACAATGACATCTTAAAAGCCATTTGCATGCCCGCTGCAACAGCCTCACCGTGAGTGTAAACGGTGTAGTTTGTCAGATTTTCTATTGCGTGTGCAAAAGTGTGACCAAGATTGAGGATAGCTCGCAATCCTTTTTCTGTTTCGTCTTTATTCACAACACAGGCTTTTAGCGAACAGCACATAAATATTAATTTTGAAACAATGTCAGAATCAAGCTCAAATATTTTTTGACGATTTTCTTTTAAAAATTCAAACAAGTTATATTTTTCATTGTGATTGCAAGTTTGTTCTATAAAAGCGTATTTTAAGACTTCGGCAAGACCTGTTTTTAATTGTCTTGAATCAAGAGTTTTTAACACATCAGTATCGATAATAACTGCTTTGGGCTGATAAAATGCACCTATCAGGTTTTTTCCGTGCTCATGGTTTATTGCAACTTTTCCTCCGACTGAAGAATCTACTTGCGCTAACAATGTGGTTGGAATCTGAATAAAATCAATACCTCTCATATAGCTGGCTGCAGCATAACCTGCCATATCGCCTATTACACCGCCGCCAAAAGCTACTATGCAATCAGTACGTTCAAGTCTGTAGTCAACAGCTTTATCGAGAATTTGTTTTAGAGTGTCAAAGTTTTTAAACTCTTCTCCGTCTTTTAGTACAAGCCATCTTGAATTATCAATATTCAAAGGATTTTTATAAAGCTTTGCAACAGTTTCGTTTGTTACGATAAGAAATTTTTGCGCTTTGGAATATTCTTTTACAAGCTCATTTGCCTTGGTTAAAAGCCCTTTATCTATGAGAATATCGTAAGCATAAGCTTTTTTAGACGGTATATTAACTTTTAAATTATTGGATTGATTCATATTTTTCAATTATTTCTTGTACTATTTCTATCAATTCTTTGTTATCTGTATTGATTTCAAAATCAGCTTTTTTGTAGAACGGTTCTCTTTTTTTTACAAGTTCTTTGATTCTTTCTTTAGGGTTTGGATGTTTTAAAAGAGGCCTGTTTGTAGTTTTTCTTACTCGTTCATAAAGCGTATCGATTTTGGCAGACAGGTAAAAAATTACACTGTTTTTTTTAAGAAGGTTCAAGTTTTCTATATTTTCAACTATTCCTCCGCCCGTTGCTATAACTTGGTTGTGATAGTTAGAAAATTTTTGTATAAGTTCGTGTTCGAGCTTTCTAAAATGTGGTTCTCCGTCTTGTTCAAAAATTTCAGGAATATGTTTTTGAGCAAGTTTTTCTATTTCTTTATCGATATCCACGTAAGAAAAATCTTGCAATTTTTCATCAAGAAGATACCCGATTGTGCTTTTACCTGCACCCATCATTCCTATTAAAACAATATTTTTTTTATTATCCACCTTTTTAACCTATCGTTTTTATATAATTTTCGTAATTTTGTTTTATTTCTTCAAGGCTGTCTCCGCCAAATTTTTCTAAAAACGCATCAGCAAGAACAATAGCGCACATTGCCTCTGCAACAACTGCACAGGCTTCTACAGCACAGGTATCTGAGCGTTCAAAATGCGCTTCGTAAGGTTCTTTAGTTTCTATATCTACTGAACGTAGAGGCTTTTTCATTGTCGGAATTGCCTTCATTGTTGCAGTCAAAACTACGTCTTCACCGTTTGTCATACCGCCTTCAATGCCACCAGCGTTGTTTGTTTTTCTGAAATACTTGCCGTTTTCGTAAAATATTTCATCATGCATTTGAGAACCTTTTAAAGAAGCTGCCTTGCATCCTGCACCGACTTCTACAGCTTTTATAGCAGGAATGCTCATTAACGCTTGAGCAAGCAAACCTTCAAGACGTCTATCCCAATTTACAAACGAGCCTAGTCCTGCTGGAAGGTTTTTGACATTTATTTCAAAACGTCCGCCTAAAGTGTCTCCGTTTTCTTTTGCGTTATCTATTTCTTTTTTCATATCTTCTTCATTAAAGGCGTTTCCTATTTGCAAAATTTTAGAAGAAATTGAAATATCAAACTCTTTTAAAAGACACTGCGCTATTGAGCCTACAGCAACTCTTGTCGCTGTTTCTCTTGCACTGGAACGTTCAAGAACATTTCTTATATCTTTATGGTTATATTTTAAAGCACCTGTTAAATCAGCGTGTCCGGGGCGAACACGTGTGATTTTTTTTGCTTCTACAGCTTGAATAATATCAGAGTCAGAAAAATCTACCTCATCAACAGACATAGGTACTTGCCAATTTGCCCAATCTTTGTTGTTTATTTCCACACAAACTGGGGCACCTGTTGTTTTGGAAAATCTTACACCTGATTTTATCTGTACTTTATCTGTTTCAATTTGCATACGACCGCCCCTGCCGTATCCGCATTGGCGTCTTGCAAGTTGATTATCAATAAAGTCTTTGTCAATAAATACGTTTGAAGGCATACCTTCAATGATTGCATTAAGGCATATACCGTGGGATTCTCCTGATGTTAAAAATCTGAATTTTTTCATTCGATTAGCTTTCTTTTGTCTGTTGTTACAGCCAATTATAAGCTAATTTTTATTACCCTGCAATCGGTTTGCTTGGTTTAGTAATGATTTAATCAAGAATTCGGATGTTTAGGTTTTACTAATTAAGGTATTGATTTAATTTTCCTGAGTTAATCAGTTCTTTTAGTTCTGAATATCCGCCAATGTATTTTCCGTTAATTGTTATTTGTGGCACTGTAGCACGGCCTGATGGTATTTCGAAAAGTTCTGCCAATTTGTGGCGGAGTTCTTCTTCGTTATGTGAGATGTCATGCTCTATATAATCAAGATAGTTGTCGTTTAACTTATCTTTTGCTTTTTGGCAAAACGGGCATGTTGGTATTGTATAAATTTCTATATCATTTTTCATAAATTCATTATGGATTTATTTAACAAAAATAAAATGCGTAAAAAGTATAAAATTATTTGCCTATTATAGATGATAAAACGGCATTAACCGTATCTATAATAGTGTTACCCAAAAAGACAAACATCAAAAGTATTGCAAACCATTTTTGGATGTCTTTCACTAATATAACTCTTTTGTTAGAACGTTGGTCTGATAGTTCTTTGTATTCTTCTCTGTTTGGAGCTTTAGGAAGGTCTTCTTCAAGCTTTTCTATGACAGAATTGTATTTTATTTTGATTATAGAAGAATAAGCATCCTGATTGGAAATCCACATAATACAAGCTGCTATTCCAAATATATCAAGGCCAAGCAGTAGAAAATATTCTGTTGGCATAAACATTTTAGAAAAAATTAATGCAAACAAAAATACGGCAGAAAGTATCATAAAAAATCTGTTTATTGCAAAAGAACGATTGATAAAACTTTCTTTCATCTCGTTATAGATTCTGTATTGTTCAAGAATTAAATGTTTTTCATCCATTAGAAATCTCCAAGTATTTGAAATAATTGTAACACATATAATAACTTATGTTACATTTCAACATAGCAGTAGCAAAAAAAATCTATTAAGCGTTTTATACTGGTAAGTGTAAAAGGAGTGTGAAGACATGATTCAACCGTTAAATTCTATAGGTACAAATTGTTGCGGTACAACAAGAAAGCAGTCATTTGGTGAAAATCCGCAAACACAAGATAAACCTTTTGTTGTTGAAAACAAAGAACAAATTTTAGGTAAAAAACCTTCAAAAGCAAAATTATTAGCAGGTTACACAGCAACCCAGTTTGCTGCAGGTGCTATTGTTAGCGGTATTTTTGACGGATTAACAAACCTTTGGCGTGTTGCATTTAAAAATAAAGAATTAATGCCTCTCAAAGAAATTGGCGGCAGAGCAGCATTTATGGGTGCAGCATTTGCTGTTATCGGCCTTGTATTTACTGCTATTGGATCACTTATGGCAAAGAAAAATAACTAACATTTTTCTTAATATAATTTTTATGAAAACGCTTTATATTATTAAATATGAAGCGTTTTTAATTTATTCTTTAAAAAATTTCATTTTTATGTAAGAATCTTTGTAAGATAGCACTTTGTTGTCTGTATGTCACCTTGAATTTGTTTTAGAATGTTAAGTTTAACAATTCCAAAACATATTCGGAATGACAAAAAAATAATCGTAGTACTAGTAAATAAAAAAAGGAAAAAAAGATGGCAAGACAAGTCCCATTAGAAAAGGTTAGAAACTTCGGGATTGCAGCTCACATCGACGCAGGTAAAACAACTACTACTGAACGTATCTTGTTTTACACAGGTAAAACTCACAAATTAGGTGAGGTTCACGATGGTGCGGCTGTTACCGACTTTATGGATCAAGAAAGAGAACGTGGTATCACTATCCAATCAGCTGCTGTTACAGCTATGTGGAAAGGTCACCAATTAAATATCATTGACACCCCCGGTCACGTTGACTTCACTATCGAAGTAGAACGTTCTTTACGTGTATTAGACGGTGTAGTAGCTGTATTTTGTGCGGTAGGTGGTGTTCAGTCACAATCTGAAACAGTTTGGAGACAAGCTAACAGATATGAAGTACCAAGAATGGTATTTGTTAACAAAATGGACAGAACAGGTGCTAACTTCTATCGTGTTGTTGATCAATTGAGAAACAGACTTGGTGCTAATGCTCATCCTATTCAATTGCCAATCGGTGCTGAAGATCAATTTACAGGTATTGTTGACCTTATCGATATGAAAGCTCACATCTATACTAATGATTTGGGTACAGATATCAAAGTTGAAGATATTCCTGCTGATATGGTAGAAAAAGCTAATGAATATCACGCTGCTTTGGTTGAAGCAATTTCTGAACATGATGATGAATTGATGATGAAATTCCTTGAAGGTGAAGAACCTACAATGGAAGAATTGAAGAAAGTTTTAAGAAAAGCTACTTGTGATAACAAAATTGTTCCTGTTTGCTGTGGTACTGCTTTCAAAAACAAAGGTGTTCAGTTGTTGTTAGACAACGTTGTTGATTATCTTCCTTCTCCGGTTGATGTTAAAGCTATTGATGGTGAATTGGAAGACGGTACAAAAGTTGAAAGACATTCTTCTGAATCAGAACCATTTGCAGCTCTTGCATTTAAAGTTATGACAGACCCTTATGTAGGTCGTTTAACATTCTTACGTGTTTACTCAGGTAAGTTGACTTCAGGTTCTTATGTATTGAACGCTACAAACGGTAAAAAAGAACGTATTTCAAGACTTGTACAAATGTATGCTGATCAAAGAAACGAAATCCAAGAAGTTTATGCTGGTGACATTTGTGCAGCTGTTGGTCTTAAAGATACAACTACAGGTGATACATTGTGTGATGAAAAAGCTCCAATTATCTTGGAAAGAATGTCATTCCCAGAGCCTGTAATTTCTGTAGCTATTGAACCTAAAACAAAAGCTGACCAAGATAAAATGGGTATCGCTCTTCAAAAACTTGCTGAAGAAGATCCTTCATTCAGAGTTAAATCTGATACAGAAACTGGTCAAACTATCATCTCTGGTATGGGTGAGTTGCACTTAGACATCATCGTTGACAGACTTTTAAGAGAATTCAAAGTTGATGCTAACGTTGGTAAACCTCAAGTTGCTTACAGAGAAACTATCAGAGGTAATGCTGATCAAGATTCTAAATTCATCAGACAATCTGGTGGTAAAGGTCAATACGGTCACGTTAAAATTCAAATCGAACCTGCTGAAGAAAACGCAGGATTCGTATTCGAAAACAAAATCGTTGGTGGTGCTATTCCTAAAGAATACATCGAACCTGCAAGAAAAGGTATGGAAGAAGCTCTTGAAGGCGGTATCTTAGCAGGATTCCCAATGATTGACGTTAAAGTTACATTGTACGATGGTTCTTACCACGAAGTTGACTCTTCAGAAATGGCATTTAAAATTGCTGGTTCTATGGCTATCAAAGAAGGTACAAGAAAAGCTAAACCTTGCATTCTTGAACCTATGATGAAAGTAGAAATCGAAGTTCCTGAAGAAAATACTGGTGATATCATTGGTGATATTTCTTCAAGACGTGGTCGTGTTGAAGGTATGGAAATCATTGAAGGTACTGGAATCCAAAAAATCAGAGCTACTGTTCCTCTTGCTGAAATGTTCGGTTATGCAACTGATATCCGTTCAAAAACTCAAGGTAGAGGTACATTCTCTATGGAATTCAGCAAGTATGAACAAGTACCTGCTAATATCGAAAAAGAAATTATTGAAAAATCTGGTGCATCTGCGTAGGTTTTCAATATTCATAAAATTAAAACCGGTTATGTCAAACATAGCCGGTTTTTTTATTAAAATTTTATAGAGAGCTCAGTGGTATATCAAGTTCCCCATCAGTGGATTTTCTTACGTTTTCTAAGATTTCGTATGGGTAGTATTCAAAACCTGTTATCTCTTTATTTTTTATTAGTTCTTCTACTTTGCGTAGATTTTTAGGCAGGTTTTGTTTCATTTCTGGGTGTAGTTTATACCAATATTTTAGAGTTTTATCTCTTTTGGCTGAGCTGCAAGATTTGCAAAGGACTATTTTTCTACCTTTAGAATCAGTTTTTAATATATTTTTTGCTCCATCTGTTTTGGTATCTATCAAATTTATTGTAGCTACAGAATTTTTAAAAATATCTTGTGCTATAACTTTAATTTCGTTACCAACTTTTTTTGCGACCTCTTTTTCTGGAAATAGAATTGCTTGTAGGCCATAAAGTTCTTTTATAGGCGCAATGACTTTTTGCAATAGTAATGACTTATTGCGGTTGTTGTCATATAGAGAACCAAGAGTTGATTGTGTTATTTGGTAATATTTGTTGTAGTCAAATTTTGTATCTTTATTTATTTCTAAAATTATTTTTTGAATGTTTTCTATATATTCATTGACCAGATTTTGATTTTGTTCGTCGTAGTTATTAATATTGGCACTTGTTGCAGCCATAGAAATGCAGTTGAATAAAGCTTCTTTAATCTGCTCATATTTATGTTGTCTTAAATTATCTAGAATGTCTGTCTCAGAAGCGTAAGGATGTTTTATCAATAAATCTTTAAACTCTTCTGCGATAGGCAGGTATCTTTTTTTAATAATATTTTTGTTATCATCTAATATTTTTGCAATCTCATACATGGAGTTGCTATTTTTTACTTCTTCAAAAAGTTCGCATTTTTTGTCGTGAGTTATCGTTTCTTGTCCGCAACTTGCGCAAGGGATGCCGTTATGTTTTACCAGTTCAAAGTTTGTTTCTCTTTCCTTTTTTACACCTGTAATTCCTGATAGTTGTTTTAATGCCGCATCATTATCATCAGGATTTAGTCTGTCATTAGACGTATCTCTGACAAAACTGGCAAGAGTTATCGGGTATGATTTGTTGCTCTCCAATTTGCCTTGCAAAGCTGCATCAGCAAGCTCTTGCAAATGTTTATAATAATATTGCGTTTCTTCTGATGATGTTAGTTTGTATATGTTTCTTTGTTCAGCTGCGCAATATTCACAACTTAACATCATATTTAAGATGCTGCCTTTTTGTGCATCTTTACTTGTATTAACTTTGTGTATGTCTGATTTTGAATAGTGAAATAAATTTTTTAAAACAGTTTTTTGTGTTTTTTCATTGTTTGTATGTGATATAGAACTTTTGTCAAAAAGAAGTTCCTGTCTGCAAGCTATTTTTAATTTATTAGAAATGTTTTTGTATATTTCTGCTTTATCTTGATTTTGAAGGAGTTTAACAGTATTTTTGAGTGATATATCCAAATATTTTAGTAAAGCTTGTCTTGATTTATTTTGATATAAGTAATTTATTTCTCTTTGGCAATCAGACAATATTTTTTTGTCATTTGTTGTTAAGTTTTGGTTTTTTACAATATTAATAAAGTTCTCATTTGTTTTTTCTAATACTTGCGTTGTTTTTTTAGAGTATCCTTCTTTTAAAGCTGTCAAGAAAGGTTCCATTTCAGGATTACGCAATCTGTAGAACATTAGTTTTGAGTCTTTAACAATATTTTTCATTTCCGGAACAATATTGTCTGAATATTTTTCAATATAATTGCAAAATTCCTCAGGTGTGTTTATTTCGTCAGCTTCTTTCATACATTGTTGATATTCTTTTGCAGACAGCATTTTCGTGCCGCATAACGGACAATGCATGTTATCCAGCGATTTAAGCTCACCAATAAAGGCAATAGTATCTATGCCTTGAAAATTAATGGGCCTATAGGCATACAGCGATTTACCACATTCTTTTTTGTTTACACTTCCACTTGTTACCGCACTACCTGAAGAAAAATGATTAACCGATGTACTACCGTTGATTCTGTTGTTAAAATCATTCGGTATTTTCATATCTTAATAAAAAACATCCTTTGACCAAAAATTGCTATTTTTTAAACACAAATTCAAAAATTTTTACATCTTGCAGTTCTGACTGATACACTCCTTTTAATGTTAAATGTTGGGATAATATTTCTTCTAAATTTTTAAGTATTTTTGTATAAAGAATAGCATATTTTGCATTTTTTTCAAGCTCGTTCTGATTTTTTTTGTCAATATTTAGATTGGAAACCATTGGCATGTAAAGGTTTTCTGGAATTCTGTACATATTGTAATTTTCTACTAAAAAGATTCTCTGCCCGTTGTTTAATTTTGAAATATAGTTTTCTGTAAAATATTTTTCTAAATCTTTTGGTGCTTTTGTTTGTTCTACATACTGTTGCATTAACATGCCTCTTTTGTCTTTTTGAGAATATTGTTTGTCTGTATAGTTGAAGGTTTCTTTCATTAAAAATGCATCAGAATTCATTAATAACTCTTCTGCCCTATAATCTATCAAATGTGATTTATCAAAATATTTGTACAAAAATCTGCCAAAGTAAGGCATTATTACTAAATCATTTTTATCTGCTTTGGCTTTTATAAGGGCTTGTGCACTGTAGTAGTGAAATGAAGATTGTCTTTTGATTGCAGAATCTTTATAAAATAAAAAGTTAAATAAAGATACTAAAACAACGCTAAATATAGATGCCTGAAGAAGTTTCTGCTTTGTCACTTTTGAAAGCCCAAAAGCAATAACAAGCAATATATTTAAATGTACAAGTACTGTGTATCTTGTAACAAGGGGGATAACATGCAGGTTTGCCAAAGTTGTTAGTATTGTAATAAATAAAACTGACAAAGAAATAATCAATATACTTTTTTCTGACTTTTCTTTTAATGACAGATATATTGCATACAAAGACAATATCAAAAATATTAAAACATAGAATATAAAAGGGGCTACGCCATTTTCTTTTATAAAAACAAGTGGATTGTAATTTATTGAATTATTTGAAATATTAACAAGTGCAGGTGTAAGAAAATTTTGGATAAGCGAAAAAATAAACCCCATATCAAAGTGAAAAATATCAAATAAAGAGCACAAGCCGTTGTTAACAGAAAGCATTGTTTTTATCTGAAAATAGCAATATGGCAGATAAAATATTGCCGTTGCAACAAAGCTGTACAAATAGTTTTTAAACTTTTTGTCTTTTTTTACCAACAAATAAAACAGACCAACCATAAATTCTGATGCTACAAAAAATATTCCAACATTAAAGGTATAAACAACTATGGTGTTTGTTATAAAGAGGTATATTGCATTTTTTATGTCGAATTCTTGGACAGTTTTTAAAAAATGATATGCACTTATTAACCCAAGTATTGGCAAAAGAGAATAAAATTTGAGTTCTTGGGCATAATAAATTTCTAATGCACTTATTGTGCTCAATATAGAGAATATAACTGCCGTTTTTTCGTTAAAAAGTTTTTTGGCTAAAAAATATCCAACTGGTATGCTTAGTGTTGAAAAAAGTACAGGCAAAAAAATTAATGCTTTGTCACTTGTTCCGACCAATTTTATCCAAAAATGTAAAATTATAAAAAACAAAGGTGCATGTAAATCTGTATAAAATACGGTTTTTAGTATTTCTAAAATACTTGTTTTAGATGCTATATCAAAACAGTAAAGCTCATCCACCCATAAAGACGCATTGTCGATATTAAACCATCTTAAAATGAAAGCAAGAGTTGTTATTGCAATTAAAAAAAGAATTGTTTTATATTTAAATTTCATTTTCTTATTATAGCAAAATTAGTGTTTTTTATTTGTTTAAAAATGTATCTATAATGGTTAAAAAGTTTTTAATAAAATCATCAGAATAGAGATCTTTAACAGATTCGATAGCTTTATCATTGAAAAAGTTGAGATCTTTTTCATTTGCATTAAGCATTTGCTGCATTGCTCTTGCCAAGGCAAAAGATGAATTTGTTTTGTATAGAAAACCATTTATACCATTTTTTACATAATCACTTGCTCCACAATGTTCGGCCGTAATTACAGGACATCCAACACTTAATGCTTCAGTCGCAACCATTCCAAAAGGTTCTATGAGCGATGGCATTATCAAACAATCTATAGAGTTGTAAAACTGTTGCATATCAGATTGTTGAGGTATAAATTCGCAATATTTTTGAATTCCATATATTTTAATTAATAGTTTTACAGCAAGATTGTTAGATGGATATATAAATTTCACTTTAAATTTTTTATTTGTGTTTTTTAGAGCTCTAATTGCATTTAAAGCTATATAGCCACCTTTTCTGTTAAAACCAAGAGCAGATATGCCAAAAGTAAAAATAGAATTTCTAATTTTATTTGTTTGATAACGTTCTATAGGCGGTGGAAGAATTTCAATATTTTGTGAAGCTATCTTATAATTTTCAATCATGTCATTTTTGAGCACGATTGACGAAACAATTACTTTTTGACAAGAAGATATGTTTTCTTGTGTTTTTAAAAATTCATTTAATCTTCTTTTATGATGTTTTGGTCGCAATGTTTTGTATAAGAAATGGGCAAATTTGTTCGACATCATTTTTATTCTATACGGATAGCTGTGATCGTGTATATAAGTAATATCTGATGGAACAAATGCTTTGTCCGATATAATTAAGTCATATTTGTGCTTATTTGTTTCAAAATCTTTTAGGGCAAAAATATTTTGTGGAACATTTTTGATATTACTTTTTATATTATTCGTGTACAAGTCAATAATGTATCCATGTTTTTTTAGTCCTTCTAAGAGAATAAAATTTAATTTTATTCCTCCAGAATCAAATTCATTGTCGGTATAAACAGGAGTGACAAATGCTACAGTTTTACTTTTCATTTTTCTTTTATAATTTATAACTTATTCTTTATTGCTTATAACGCTACTATGATTATAAATCAACTTTTATAAAATTATCAATTATATTTTTGCAAAATGTACTTATTAAAATTCAATGGTGAAGCTAATATACTGTTAATAAAAGTTTGGAACTTACAAATCAATATAGATAAATTGTTTATTTTGGATAGTAGAAAAAATTGATAAGTTTGATTTTTTGGGGCTAAATTATTGTATCTTTGTGTTTCTAAATAGCGTTATTTGTACTAACTTAAATTGCCTTTATATGCACAAGGGATATTTTCTTCTTTAAGATATTTCATTCCCCATTTATTCAACTCAATAATAGCAGGGATTAGGGTTTCTCCTCTTTCTGTTAGAGAATATTCTGTTTTGGGAGGAACAACAGGATAAAGTTTTCTTTTTATTATATTGTCAGTTTCTAATTCTTTTAGTTGTTGGATTAGCATTTTGGGTGTAGCGTGAGGAATTAATTTTTGTAATTCATTATAACGTAGAGTTTTGTTTATCAAGTGCCCGATTATCACACCTTTGTATTTGCCTCCAATAATTTCCATAGTTACTTCTAGTGGACATTGATATTCATCTTGTTTTCGTTTAACCATAAAATACACCATACTTACTTTTTAGTAAGTATTATACAAAAAAGTACATTCTTGTCAAAATGAAAGTGCTTATTTAAAATTAATTATCAAAGGAGTGATAACTATGAAAATAACTCAAGTAAGAAACGCTACATTAATAATTGAATACGATAATACAAAGTTTTTGGTAGATCCTTGGCTTATGCCAAAAAATTATATGGAAGGATTTGTTGCTGCAGTTAATTCAGAAATTCGTCAGCCAAGAGTGGAATTGCCATTTGAAATTGAAAAAATAGTTGATGTGGATGCTGTTATTATTACTCATATTCATCCAGACCATTGGGATGAATTTGCTGAACGTTCAATAAATAAAAATTTGAAAATATTTGTTCAATCGGAAATAGATAAAAACTATATTTTGACAAAAGGTTTTGTAGATGTAGAAATTTTAGCTGACGATGGTACAAAATATAATAATATCAAATTGTATAGAACACCTACACAACACGGTAAAAGAGAAATTTTAAAACCTTTGTGTGATTCGATAGGTATGCCATATGATGCCATGGGTGTTATTTTTAAATCTCAAAATGAAAAAACACTGTATCTTGCAGGTGACACTATTTGGTGTGATGAGGTTAAAAATACATTAGGTATGTATAACCCTGATGTAATAATTTTAAATGCTTGTGCGGCTACTGTCTTGAACGGAGAACGTTTGATTATGAATATTGAAGATATAGAAAAAGTTATAAAAAATGCTCCAAATTCAATAGTTATTGCAAGTCACATGGATACAGTCAGCCATTTAACTATAACAAGAGATGATTTGCTAAAATATAAAGAAAAAATGTCTTTTGCTAATTTATTAATTCCTAATGACGGGGAAATCTTGAGTATTATTTGATAAATGTTTTTTATATGAGGAGTTAACAAAACTTTAATTGGATCAATTTTTAGCTTCGATTTACATTATACAAGTATGTATTTTAATTTTAACTATTATAACTTAATATGAATTCTTTGTTTTAAGCTTTGCGTCAAGGAGTAGGGTTGTTTTATAATAAAAAAAGAATGTTAATTTCTTGTAAGACACAAGTCTTTTTCACAATGATTTAGACGATTGGGATAAGTTTGTAGTGATGATAATTATTGTATTTTAGAGAAAAACTCTGTTTTTCATAATGCTCTTATTATTTATTTTAAATAATTTTGTGTTAATTAGTTTTATATATGTAGTACGACTCTTTTTGTCGTGGTTGTTGGGTATAATATACATGAAATTAATAGGAAATAAAAATGTCAAGATTAAATAAAGCAAATGAAATAATAGAACTGGCTATACTTATGCAAAATAGTTATTGCGGCATAACAATTGATGAAATCTCAGAAAAGTTTAATTGCTGTAGGCGTTCGGCAGAAAGGATGAAAGCTGTTTTAACTGAAAAATTTTCCGATAAATTGGAAGAAGTTGAAAATTTTTGTGATAACAAAAAAAGATGGCGATTAAAAAAAGGAACTATAAATTGGGCTGTTAGTTTTTCTGCTTCTGATTTTGCAAATTTAGAGATGTGCAAAAATTTAATCAAAAATCCTAATAAACAAAAAGAAGTTCAAGAAATTATCGAAAAAATAAAAGCTTTGACTCCTAATAAAATTTCCAATGTTGATGTGCAAGAACTTTTATATAATCAGACATACAGTGTAAGACAAGGCTTTAGAGAAAATATATCATTAGATGTTTTACAAATAATTCATGATGGGATTTTATGTCAAAAACAAATTAAAGCTAAATATGTTGACAAAGATATTATGTTAAATCCATATGGGATAATTTATTCAGACAAATTATATTTGGTCGCCCATAATGGTTGGGCTGATGATGTTTGGTTATATAGAATTTCTAAGTTAAAGGAAATTGAATTAACAAATCACTATTTTGATAAAGATGAAAAATTTAATATTCAGGAATTTGCTGATAGATCTTTTGGAATTTACCAAGATACCATTTTTGATGTCGAACTTTTGTTTGATAAAGATGTTGTTCAAGATTTACAGGATTATTATTTTCACCCTACACAAGTTGGATATATAAATGAAGACGGGAGTTATACATTAAAATTTAAAGCTTGTGGAGAATATGAGATTATTACAGAACTTTTAAAGTGGCGTGATAAAGTAAAAATAATTGCCCCGCAACGTTTAAAAGATGAATATAATAAAACTGTTTTTGCAATGTGTAAAAATATAAAGGAATAAGTTATGGATAGAATGCATACATTAGAACAAGTACAAGAACTGCTTGATGCTTCTACAGCAATGACAGAAGAAAAAAAGTCTGAATATTTAAAAACATATAAAAAGAACTATCAGGAATGGCTTGATGGGTTAAAAGATAAATTAAATAATTATGTACCTTTATTTAATGATTTAGATACGCGTAGAAGCATTTCTCCATCATTTAAGTATGTTAAGCATAATTTAAAAGGGGAAATTTGGAAAGAGTTTCCATTAAACCCAAAATATGAAGTGAGTAATTTAGGCAGAATAAAATATGACGGTTTAATACAAGAGCAAAAAGATGAAAAAACTCAGTATGTTACTCTTGCTGACGAAAAATTGAGAAAAGATTATATTTATAAATTTGTTGCTTATACTTTTCTTGGGAAAAAAGATGGTGATGGGTATCAGGTTCATCACATTACAAATGATGGTTATTATAATACCGTTGATAATTTGGTATTATTAACCCAAGAAGAACATTCATACGTACATGGTTTCGCTGTTTCAGGAGACAATCATAATGACTAAAAATTATAGAAAAGAAGACTTGGAGTATTGTAAAAATTTAATTTTAGATTTTTTACAACTTGAAAAACAAGATTGTAATATTGATTACTTTACAACACTTAATTTGGGTTGTTTATGGGATGATGAGCACAAAAACAGATATATTTACGGAAAATTTAGGGCAAGTTCAGATGAAGATAGTTTCCATCTTGTGAAAGCTATCTATTACATTCTATGGAACAAATATCTACCAAATATGGATAGTTTTGACGATATGGAAAGATATTATGGCGGTGATACCATTAATCCTGTGAGAAATTCTAAAAAATATCTTACTATTGGTAATTTTATGCTGCTGCCTAAAAGTTATCACAAAAAAAATGAAACTTTTAACATCTACAAATACATAACCTTTAGAGATGATTTTTATAAATTTATGAAAAAAATACAGGATTTGTATAAAAATAAAATTACAAAAGAAGAAGATATAAATAACATTACAGATGAACAAATTTGGGAAAAAATTGTTATTATAAATAACTGGTATTTTAAAAAAGTAAAAACATTTGATGATTTTGTAAAAATCAATATGCTTGAAGGTTGGGAAAATCTTAAAAATAGTGAATTTGATGCAATTGAGAATTTTATAAAAAATCGCAGTATTAAAATGATAAAGAATTTAAAAGAAATTTTAAAAGCATAAATTCAAAATATTATTTAATTGTAAGAAATTTATCAATACAATTTCTTCTCTCAGCTTCGCAAGTTGTTGTATTACCGCAGAAAGTATTTATTTTTATGAGAGTTTTATAATCTGAATCTGAACAATTTTTTACAAAATTAACAACACACATTTCAAACTCTCCATTTGCTGAGATATGCTTTGTATTACAAAAATTTATACCGTTTATAAATGTATGTTGTAAGGACAAAATAGATTTATTATATTGAACAAAAGCTATCGGAAAGCTTGTTAAAAAACCGATAACTTTTGTTTGAAATATAAGTTTAAGATTTAATAATAGAAATATGAATAAAATGATTGTCAATTTAGACATCAATTTTTTCACCTTTTCTATTTATACAAAATGTTTCATCTCCAATTTTTACTTCGGCAATGCCATTTATGAACTTACTTGCTTTGTCATAAATCACAGGAATGACAATATTTCCACTTGAATCAATATAGCCGTACTTATTGTTAATACAAAAAGCAGCCAAACCTTCATAAAAACAGATTGTATCCTCAGCTATAGGCTCAATTACAACATTTCCTAAACAATCAAGCAGACCTGTTTTACTATTTTTGTAGGAATAAATAAAATTGCTGTTTATTACAAAGCCTCCAATGCTATCATATTCAAAAGGAACTATTAACTCACCTTTTGCGTTTACTAAGCCGCATTTTTCTGAATCTATTTTTTCTAATGAATAAAATCTTTTGTTTCTATCATTTGTAAAAAAGTTTGTCATACTATAATCAAAAATTGAGTGAGGTACTTTTGATTTTTCTAATTTTTTTGTGTTTTTTAAAGCTGTCTTTTTTATTTTGTTGTAATAGTTTTCAATATATGCAATATTCGCATCTTTTATATTTAATATAGCTTCTAAAAAAATTTTGCCGAGTTTTTCGTGTATTTCTTTTTGTTTTGTATTAGCCATTTTTAATCCTCTATTCTATATGAATATACTTTTTTTGAATTTAGGTAAAATTCCATATGCTTTAAATCATCTGAAAATGCTCTTTCATAATGTTCAAAAGGCAATATAATTTCTTTGTTTGAAGAGATTATTGCTGATTTTTTACTTGCAATTTCGATAACAAACCAATAAGAGATATTATTTTCTTCGTAAATTTTTCTGGTTGACTCATAATGAAATACAAAAAATATATCTGTATTGTCTTCTATAATTTTACAAATACTCTTATTTAATTCATTTCTTAATGCTTCCTTATAAAAGTCTTTCAAAAGCTCTTCGTTGTCTGTTAAAAATGCTTGTAACCTAAGCGCTTCTTCTTGTGGTGGTGTCTTTTTGATTTTTAAAAATTGTTGTGGATTCATTTTGTGCTCCTTTCTCATAATTTATTATAAAAAAACAATGCGACAAAAAGAGTCGCATTGTTGACTTAAAAGAGAAGAGTTTAAACTCAAAAAGACTCCTGATAAGGAGTCTTTTTGAATGGTGGGTGAGGTGGGACCAAGCGAGCGAAAGCTTGCGATTTAGATTATCCCACGTCGTGGGTGTAAAGAAACAACTTAAATGATTATTTGTAACATATAATTTGATTATTTAATAAAACTCAAAATATTTACATATTTAGTTTATACATACGCTAAATTTTTCCAATAGTAGTAAAAGATTAAAGCTAGACTATCTAATATATGTCATGATTTTAGTATTATATTTTGTAACTATATTATAAATAACTAGAAAATAACATATTTTTAGGAAATTGAAGTATTTGTATAAAATATTTATACCCATGCTTGTTGAATTAAAACATTATATGCAATTTCAATTTGTTTTTTTGAAAATTTTTGTTTTTTAACGTTCCAAGAGTATACCGCCGATATTAAATCATTTAATTCAGTTTTATTTTCTTTTGACATTAGCCAATGCACAGTCGCCAATAATTCTAATCCAAATGGAGTTTCAAATCCGCCTACAAGTTCAGAGACTTTATTTATTTTATTAAGCAAAGCTAAATCTTTTTCTAACAATAAATGGGCGTCTTTTATAGCACCTGGTAATAGTGTAATATGTTTATCGGGTGCATCTTCACCGTCATAGCCTTCAATATAATGTTTTTCTAATAAATTTAAAACATGTCTTAAATTTTGAGCATATGGACCATATAAAGCTTTTTTATAATTTAACCTTAAATTCTGCCCTGATTCTTGTAAAAAGTACATAAGCTTATGTATTTCAAGTAAAGTAATAAAAGGGTCAAGCATACTTTGTAAATAACGATTTATAAGTTCAATTAAAGCCGCTCTACTTAATGTCAATTCTGGAACTTCTTTATTTTTTACTTGTTCTATATTATTAGCAGGTTCATAAATAACAATTTTTACATCTTGTAAATCTCCTAATACTTGTTCTATAATAGGTTTTATTTCATCCCAATTAAGTCCACCAAGCCCACATCCCAAAGGAGGTATTGCAATAGATTTTATTTCATAATTTATTATGTCATCTTTTAATGCAACTAAACCTGATTTTATATCTTGTACCCTACTTTTCCCTTTCCAATGTCTTTTGGTAGGGAAATTAATTATATATTTAGGATTAAACAAAAGTCCAGAATTATAAATAAACATCTTGCCAGGCTCAACTTCTCCTTTATCACAAGCTTGTTTGTATGCTTTAAAATTTTCAGGATACATTTGTTTAAACTGTAATGCTATACCACGCCCCATAATACCAACACAGTTTACGGTATTGATAATAGCGTCTGTTTGTTCTTGTAATATATTTCCTGTTTTATATTCAAACATATTAACCTCTTTATAAATTAATAATACCAGTCCTTCTTTAGCATTATATTAGACGAAATATTGTATTTAGTTAGTATTTTACTGACTTCAGTTTGATTTTTTAAATTGTACACTCCAATAGTAGTTATTAAATCTACAGGGACTTTACTTTCTATTAAAAACTCTGCTTGCTTATTTTCTTTTACTTGCCTATCAACACCAGGCCCAGCCCAGTGAATAGCATTAATTGCATCCCAATCCAATAATTCGATAATCTTATCAAAATTAGAATAGTCACTAAAATAAAAACTTCCTGCATTAGAAGTTGTATAGCAAGCCTTTAAACTATTTTTTTCTGCCCACTCTAAAATTTTGCTTAATTCAAATTCCAAATGTAGAATGTTATCCTGTCCTAGTGAATACTGCAAATCCGGGTTATTTCTACAACTAATTACATATAGCATAACAGAACGTGGACAAAAATAAAATGGAACACATTGCCCAACTGTTAAATTTTCGAATGATGATAAAAGTTTATTTAAACGTCTTTCTTTAATTTGTGACATTCCTATTGTTGTTCCATTAATTTGTCTATTTGTAATTAGAGCATCACAATATAAATAACCATCTGATAAAACAGATTCCAAACGATCAACGTGTAAAATATGATAAACTTTTATATCTGTCAGTTTTTTTATCACAAAATACCTCTTAGACAGTCTAACATAAACACAAGCAATCAGCAAAAATAAACCTTAATTTATATTAAAACTTGCGTTTAAAAAGTAAAAACAATATTTTCATGATAGAATTATCACATAAGCTGCGAGGTCTTAATGTATAAAAAAGATTTATCAGAACGTGATATTTGTACAAAATTTATAACACCTGCAATACTAAAAGCTGGGTGGAATAAAGACTCGCAAATTAGGGAAGAAGTTTCTTTTACTGCAGGAAAAGTTATTGTTAGAGGTAAGCTTGTTTCACGTGGCAAAGGTAAAAGAGCTGA
>CALVEI010000016.1 GCA_944326515.1 Candidatus Gastranaerophilales bacterium
AAAACCAATTTGGATAAGTTTATTAACTCTAAAAAATTCTATGATACACCTGTTCAAGCAGAAGTTAACAAGAAAAAACTTGATAGAATTAGAGAAAACATCAATGACAGTGTAAAAAATACAGATAATGAATCAAAATCAGAAATGCCTTCAAATGAAGAAATAGCTAATGCAGTAAAGACTCTTGCAAAATTAGGAATTAACCCAATGGCACAAATGGGACAAGGGTCATTTCAAAATCCAGAAATGATGCAAATGAGCATGCTTCTAGGTAATAATACACAAAACTCAAATGGTATGAACCTTTTGCCTTTCTTCATGATGAATCAAGGAAATACACAGAATATGTCACCTGAACTAATTCAAACAATGATGATGAATCAATTAACACCAACATATTAATAGCAAGAATAACTAGACTTGGGTACAACATGAACATAGAAACAACAAGATTTGGAAAAATAGAAATTGATGATAACTTAATATTTGATTTTGTTGAGCCAATAATTGGCTATGATCAGCACAGAAAGTTCGTTTTTATTGAACATAATGAACAATCTGCATTCAAATGGTTACAATCTATAGATGCTCCGGAATTAGCATTTCCAGTTACTTCCCCAGCATTTTTTAACATTGATTATCAATTTGAAATACCAACAGAAAAAGCAGAAGAAATAGGGTTAACATCTGTGGAATCTCTTATATCTGTTAACATAGTAACAATACCGTCGATAAATCCACAAAAAGCTACTGTTAACCTGCTTGCACCAATAATAATAAACGCAACAAATAAAAAAGGGATGCAGCTCATATTATCAAACTCAAACTTCCAAGTAAAATACCCTCTTTTCGAAGGGAAAGCATAAACTTATAGATTGATTGGAGAATTAAATGCTTGTACTTGCAAGAAAGATTGGCGAAAAAATAATTTTGAATGACGATATAGAAATAATCGTTCTCGACACAAACCAAAACACAGTAAGAATAGGAATTAATGCACCAAAAAACGTCACTGTATACAGAGAAGAATTGTACAAAGAAATTAAAAGCTCAAACATGACAAGTAAAGATGTCTCCACTAACTCAATAGACATGCTACAAGATCTTCTAAAAAGCCAAAAACAGGATTTTAAAAATACCAATTTGGAAAAGCTGACTAATAAACTTGCTCGATAATAAATATGAACAAAGAATTTCTTTTGACAAAATTTTATAAAGAAAAAGATTATAAGTATCTAAAAGATTCATTGTTAAACACAATAGATCCACAAGAAAAAGAAGTTCTTGCAAGAATATACATAGAAGAACAGAACTACAAGTCTGCATCAATTATCTATCACGACCTGGATATGTTGTATGAATATGGCAGATGTGAGCTCTTAATGGGAAATATTGAACAAACAAAAATTATATGGTCACAAATAAAGGAAGAAACACCTGCTACACTTTGGGGGAAGTCGTTACTAGAATTTATTAATTTGTATGTAATACATATGCCAACATTTTTCCAAATTAGAGCATTTTTGGAAGTAGATTTAGATGCACTACTAAAGGCTAATCTCACTACATATTGCGAAAATATAGTTAATGGAGCACATATTTTAGCTCAAAATAATCAAGAAAGTTATAAGTTCATAGGGCGAGTATTTGTAAATAATAAATATTTTGAGCTAGCCGAATTGTTTCTTAAAAAAGCAAAAGATGTTTGTTATGTTGACCCTGAAATACATTTTTTGCTAGCAAAATGCTACCTAAGCAAAAAAGACATAAACAACACTAAAAAAGCATTAGAAACAAGCATGGAAAAGGGATACGGATACTATCCGGCCAAAAAACTGCTTTCTGAAATAAATTACCTGAATAAAATCTGAAATTTTAAGTTGAAAGATAAGTACCTTATGAGGTACAATAGTTAAAAATAAGTTAACTTGGTACACTGTAACCAAATAAGCTTTATAATATACGGACAGGAGTTAATAATGTTTGAACGTTTTACAGAGAAAGCGATAAAGGTAATCATGCTCGCACAAGAAGAAGCGAGAAGATTAGGTCACAACTTTGTCGGTACAGAACAAGTTTTGCTTGGTCTTATCGGTGAAGGCACAGGTGTTGCTTCTAAAACGCTAAAATCAATGGGGATAACTCTCAAAGATGCAAGAGCAGAAGTTGAAAAGATAATAGGCAGAGGCTCAGGTTTTGTAGCAGTAGAAATCCCTTTTACCCCAAGAGCAAAAAGAGTTCTTGAACTTTCTTGGGATGAAGCAAGACAATTAGGACACAACTATATCGGCACAGAACACCTTTTACTTGGACTTATTAGAGAAGGTGAAGGTGTAGCCGCAAGAGTACTTGAAAATCTTGGTGTTGATTTAAACAAATTAAGAAGCAATATTATAAAAATGCTCGGTGAATCTAAACCAGCAGCACAAACAGCTACAGCAGGTACAGCATCAGGCGGAAAGACAAAAACACCTTCTCTTGATGAATTTGGAACAGATCTGACACTTGCAGCTCAAGAACAGAGACTTGACCCAGTTGTAGGTAGAGAAAAAGAAATTGAACGTCTTATTCAAATTCTTGCGAGAAGAACCAAAAACAACCCTGTTTTAATAGGTGAACCTGGTGTTGGTAAAACAGCAGTTGCAGAAGGACTAGCTATAAGAATAGTTAATTCAGATGTTCCGGATATTCTTGAAGGCAAAAAGATTATCCAACTTGATATGGGCTTGTTGGTTGCAGGAACAAAATACAGAGGCGAGTTTGAAGAACGTCTTAAAAAGATTATGGACGAAATCAGACAAGCCGGTAATGTTATTCTTGTAATCGATGAAATGCACACATTAATAGGCGCAGGAGCTGCTGAAGGAGCAATCGATGCTGCTAACATATTAAAACCTGCATTATCAAGAGGCGAAATCCAAGTTATTGGTGCAACAACACTTGATGAATACAGAAAATATGTTGAAAAAGACGCAGCTTTGGAAAGAAGATTCCAACCCGTGATAATAGATCAACCTTCAATTGATGAATCTATTGAAATTATTAGAGGTTTAAAATCTAAATACGAAGAACACCACAGATTAAAAATATCTGATGAAGCTATTATTGCAGCTGTTTCTTTGTCTGATAAATACATAACAGACAGATTTTTACCAGATAAGGCAATAGATATCATTGATGAAGCAAGCTCAAAAGTTCGTCTTAATGTAAGTTCATTGCCACCAGAAGGTAAAGAGCTTGAAAAAGAACTAAAAAGTATCATTAAACAAAAAGAAGATGCAATAAGAAATCAAGAGTTCGAACACGCGTCAAACCTTAGAGACAAAGAAGCTGACTTAAAAGAAAAGATAAGAGAAATGTCTCAACAATGGAAAGACGAACACGATGCAAATAAACCTGTCGTAACACCAGAGCATGTTGCAGAAGTTGTAAGTACAATGACAGGTATTCCAACTACAAAAATTACAGAAAAAGAATCAGAAAGATTGCTTAAACTTGAAGAAACATTACACAACAGAGTAATAGGTCAAGATCAAGCCGTAGTTTCTTTATCAAAAGCAATCAGAAGAGCTCGTGTAGGCTTAAAAGCTCCTAACAGACCAATCGGAAGCTTTATTTTTGCAGGTCCAACAGGTGTTGGTAAAACTGAACTTGCAAAAGCTTTAGCTGAAGCAGTATTTGGCTCAGAAGACAACATGATAAGAGTAGATATGTCAGAATTTATGGAAAAACATTCTACAGCAAAACTTATCGGTTCACCTCCGGGCTATGTTGGATATGATGACGGTGGTCACTTGACAGAGACTATTCGTAAAAAGCCATACTCAGTTGTATTGTTTGACGAAATTGAAAAAGCTCACCCAGATGTATTCAATATCATGTTGCAAATACTTGATGATGGTCGTTTAACAGATGCAAAAGGAAGACACATAAACTTTAAAAACACTATTATCATTATGACAAGTAACGTTGGTGCCAGCATGATAACAACAACATCTAAGCTAGGTTTCTCAATTTCAAATGACGAGTCTAAAGATAAGTACGAACACCTCAAAGATACTGTTATGGAAGAAATGAAAAAGGCTTTCAGACCAGAGTTCCTTAACAGAATTGACGACATAATCGTATTCTCTCATCTCAGCAAACCTGAAATCAGAGAAATTGTTGATCTTATGTTCAAAGATTTGGTTAAACGTATTCAATCACACGACTTTTCTATTGAAGTTTCTGATGAGGTCAAAGACTACCTTGCTGATGAAGGCTATTCAGAAGCATACGGAGCAAGACCACTTAGAAGAGTTATTCAAAAGAAAATTGAAGATACTCTTGCTGAAGAAATACTTAACGGTAAATACAAAGCTGGCGATGTGATTTCTGCAAAACTTGAAGACAAAAAAATTGTTTTTGAAAAAGTTGGAGAAAAAGCAGAGGCAGCAAAGTAAAAATAAATAACAATAAATACAGAATAAAAAGGCGGGCTTAAAGCTCGCCTTTTTGGTTTATAAAACATATTAAACTAATTTAATTTTAAAGCCATTAGCAAGCCAGCAGGCAAGTCTAAAACTTGTGATTGGTATCTTGCATCATTTTTTATTTCTTCAAGAAAATCCGCCACTTTAGGTGCGTGAGAAATAACATTATCTGCTAGTATAATAGCTCCTTTGAGCAACTTGTCTTTCAACAAATTAAAATACTGAATATACTCTGACTTATTGGCATCAATAAACACCAAATCAGGCACAAAATCCAAATCGGCTAAAATTTCTAAAGCACGGCCTTGTCTAAAACAAACGTAATCTGACAAACCGCATTTTTCAATGTTATCACGAGCAATACACTGCCTTTTCTCATAAAATTCAATTGTTGTTAATTTGCCATTATTACCAGATTCTCTCAATGCATCAGCAATCCACAATGCTGAATAGCCATTAGATGTTCCTATTTCTAGCACATTCTTAACATTAGAAACTTTAATCAACATACTTATAAACTCAGCAGTTTGATGAGATATATTCCAAAACTCATGCTGAGACTCTTCAAGTTTTTCAATTAATTGTAACATTTCAGAATTCATATTATTTTACTCTTCTATTTAAAAGTTGAAAATCACTCATTACAACAGGCAAAGATACCGAGTTAATAATACTATTATTTTTCATATCAAAAACAAAGTATTTTTTCTGCAATAAATTTGTAATCAATAAGTAATCAGCATCTTGAACTTTTATCAATTTTTTAGAAAAACCACCGCCTGGGATTATTACCTTTGCGGCTATAGAATAGTCAGACAAGTTAAAAACATCTAGTTCATTACTTGCACAAAGAACATAAATTTTTCCGTTTAACACAAGCATATCAACTGGTTTTTTAGCCAATGGCTGATTGTATATAATATCCTGCAACTCATTATCTACAACCTGCAACTCATTTTCGGTCCTTGATAAAATGAAAACATTGTCACCACGCAATGCAAGCTTTGCAATATTAGATGCATTATAAACATACTTATTTAAATATGTGCCATCAAGTGCAAGCGTGTATATATCTCCAGTATTTCTGTCAGAATATACCATAGCAGAACTGTCATCATTTAATGATATATTTTTAGGATATCCTTTTACTTTAATCTTTTCGAGTAAAGTCATGTTTTTAGTATCTAAAACAAAAATAGATTGATCATCTAACACAGCAATATAAGCTCTTGTCTTATCTTTGTTAAAAACAACTTCTGAAGGCTGATACGACAAATCTATTTTTTTTGCAATTACTTCTTGCTCAATATCAGCAACCTCAACATACGTTTTACCCGCAGCAGCAACTAAAAGATAACGATCATTACCAAAAGGCTCAACAAATTTTGGAAGATTTTCCATTCTGAACGTATATTTAGGTACAGTCGTATCACTAGGAATTACATTAACAATTTTAGAGTCCAATGCGGTAACAAGAAAAGTTTTATTCAGAAGACATGAAACAGGCTTAATTTTGTTCTCTACTTTGACATCTGATTTGTTTATCAATGAATGTTCTCTAAAAATATCATCGACTCTAGAATTTTTAACACTTACAACCAAATCCCCCATCATAATCTTCATATCCTCTGGCACAACAAGACCAGGAGGAACTAACATATCTTGAGGAAATAATCCTGTTTTTACAACAAAAGGAATATTTTTTGTGTCAGTAACAGTTATCTTGCCGTTACTTGTTTTGATGACTTTAAGAAAAGCAAAATTAGAATCAAACAACACAACCTCAGGCAACTGAGAAAGTTTTTTATTTGAAGGATAAGTACTTACTATTTTACCGACATATTTTTTTGGAGGATTAGAAGGCAAAACAGGCAAATATATAGTACCATCAGGCAAAGTTACTAACCCATCAAACCTTATACTTGCCTTGGGTAGCTCAGATTTTATAGTACTTAGTACATAAGGAGGAAGTTTAGTAGCATATGATGACATAGCAGATAAACAATAAACAAGTAACAGAACAGCAATATTTCTTAGATTAATCCTCATCAAATACTTCCTTATATACTAACTGTGAATTGCATTTTTAAACTTATCAATAAGTTTTTCACCAGGTTTTTTATTTTCAGATAGTTCAAAAAGTTTTTTGTACAAACGTTTTTCTTCGTCATTTAAAGACTTTGGAACTCTGTATTTAATTAATACCTGATGGTCTCCTCTTTTTTCCGGATGTCCAAGATAAGGCACACCAGCACTCTTTATAGTAAGTATTTTACCATATTCTACACCCGCAGGTACAGTAAGATCTTTTTCACCATGAACAGTATTAATCTTTATGCTATCGCCAAGTACTGCTTGAGGAATACTTACGTAAACCTCAGAATATATATTAAAACCTTCTCTTTTAAACTCATTGTGTGGCTTTACATGCATGACAATATACAAATCGCCGCTTGAACCACCATTTTTGCCTGCGTCACCTTCTTTTGCTACACGAATTTTTGCATTGTTATCAACACCAGCAGGTATTTTGACCTTAATAGTCTTTTCTTTTTCTACTCTACCTTCTCCATTACAAGTCTTACAAGGAGAACCGATAATCTGCCCAGAACCACCGCATCTTGGGCAAGTTGTAACTTGTTGTATACTACCTAAAATAGTCCTAGTAACCTGAGCAACACGACCTTTACCGTTACAGTCAGGGCATATTATTGGTTTTGTGCCGGGTTGTGCTCCTGTTCCATAGCAGTCTTTACACATTTCCAAGTGATCAATTTTGATCTCTTTTTCTACACCAAATACAGCCTCTTCAAAATCTAACTCTATATCTAACCTTAAGTCATGTCCTCGTTGAGGAGAATTTGGATCAACCTGAGGTCCAGAAAATCCTCCCATTCCACCAAAGAATGATTCAAAAATATCATTTATATCGCCAAAACCAAAATCAAAAGGTCCAGCATTATCAAAGCCTGCATTAGCAAGCCCTTCCTCACCATACCTATCATACAAAGAACGTTTCTCTTCATTAGAAAGAGTTTCATAAGCCTTACCAAGCTCCTTAAACTTTTCTTCAGCGTCAGGTGCCTTATTTACGTCAGGGTGCAACTCTCTTGCTTTCTTTCGAAATGCTGATTTGATTTCGGCTTGTGTAGCATCTTTGCTAACACCTAATATTTCATAATAATTAGTCATTTTTCTCACTATTCACTAACTGCAACATTAACAAGTGACGGTCTTAAAACCTTATCACCAAGTTTATAACCTTTTTGTAATTCACTTATAATAACATTTTCAGGATATTCTGCTGTAGGAGTTTGCATAACAGCCTCATGTAAGTTTGGATCAAATTCCATATCCTTAGTATCAATCACTTCTAATCCAATTTTTCCCAATACATCAAAAATCTGTTTAAAAACTAAATTGTAACTTTCTTTAACGGTATTAACGTCATCTACATTTTCAACAGATTTTTGGGCACGCTCAATATTATCAAGTGCTTCTATCATTTTCTTTAAAGTTTCTTCTGCACCGTATTTCAAAAGAGACTCGCGTTCTTGCAATTGTCTTTTTCTGTAATTGTCAAAATCAGCAGCCAACCTAATATACTGATTATTAACCTTTTCTAACTCATTTTTTAAAGAAGAAATTTCTTCAGCTAAATCACCATCAACTGAATGATTATCTGACAAAGATTTATCAGATTCATCAACATTTTCATTCATTGCAAACGGGTTATTTTCTAACTTTAATTCTTCTGTATTAATTTCTTTATCTTCGTTCCCCATAATAAAAATCCTTTATAAACATTCAATATATTAATTATAATTTATCAAGTTATTTACTCAAGGAAATTTAATTATTTCTTAACTTTTGATTAAATTAGACTCTTTAGAGCCATTGAAAGTTTCAAATGTTAAGAAATGTAATGAAAAAAGTAATAACTGAATTTCAAAAAATTAATTTGTTTTTATATATATACGAGATGTATAAAAAAAATATAAAGTGAATATAAGAAGAAGGAGTAAATTATGAACGTATCAGCAATCGGAAATCTTTTTACAACAGCAAAACAACCAGAAAGAGTGGAACACAAACAAGTAGAAACAGCTGGTTCATTAGCACTTGGTGGTGTTGAAACAGCAGGATCAATGGCAAACAATGCAGGTGGTTCATTCTGTGCAATGGCTTAGGCAAAGTTTCTTACAAGGAGACACGACTACTATACAATCGGGGTGGACATGATTGAAATATCGGAAATCAGCATAGCGAAATACGCACTTATAGCAATATTGCTATTAAGTATGGCAAATTTCTACACAACAATAAATACACTTGCAGAAACCAATAACATCAATAATCAGCCAATATTGTCTGGCTACAACAAGTAACAAAAGAAATAAAGAGAAAAGAAAAGCACCTAAAAGGTGCTTTTCTTTTATTGCATAGATTTATAACAATCTTTGCAGTACACTTCTTTTCCCATAACTGGTTTAAACGGAACTTGAGTATGGATGCCGCACTTAGAACAAACGACATCATACATTTTTTTTCTATTATTTTGGCGTCTTTTTTTTCTGCACTCATTACAACGTTTTGGCTTATTTACCAATCCCTTTTCCGCATAAAATTCCTGCTCACCTGCTGTAAAAATAAACTCTGCACCACAATCCTCACAGATGAGTTTTTCGTCTTGATACATACAATTTCTCCTTGTAATAAATCGGTAAACAAATACCATTAGTAATTCAATTATTCTATAACTTTTTTCAGAATTAATCAAATAAAAAAGCTTCCAATCGCTGGAAGCCTTTATATTCACTATTCACACACACGAGGAATTATTTTAATTTATACATTATGCATATTTAGGAGCAGTTCTTTCTATATTCTTACTTTCTTGTTCTTCAACTTTTTGAAGTTCAGTTTCTGCTGCCTTTAACTGCGTTTCAATCATTAACTTTTGATTTGTGATATCTGTTTCAAGTCGTTTAACCTTTTGAGCCTCAGCTTTACCTGCTGCATCAAGAGCTTGTTTAAAGAAGGCATTGAATACAAAGTATTGGTTAGCATAAATAGAGTTAGGGTTAGAAGGATCTACAAGCATTCCGTACTGACCGCCAGAAGCAGCATTCATATTAAGCATATTGGCGTTATACATCTGAGATGACCTTGATGCTTCAAATAGTGCTTGAGGAACACTATTGTTAAAGAAATTCATATTTGCGCCAAAAATACTTGCCGGAGAGCTCATAAACTCACCCGGGGTAATAACCCCGTCAGCGACGTTACCTGCATAAACAGATAGATCTTGAAGCTTTTGAGACAACTCCATCAATCTGCATTGAAGGTTGTTGATTCGCTGAGTCAATTGTAGCTTTCGCATTGTAAAAATTGCGTACACTGTTTTAATCTCCTACCATAACCAAACTTTGTTTAACCTTACATATATATAAAAACATTTTCTAAATAGAAATTGCTTAAATTGTTTAAGAGAACAAAAAGAAAAGACAAATCGGCAAAAAGCCTATAAACAAAGACTTTTAGAACTAAAAGCCTTTGTTTAATGCATATTTTATACATACAAAGTATCTAAAAATTATATTTTTTTTAAATAAAAAAAACAAAAAAAATCAGCAAAAATATTAAGATATGTTAAGCTAAACTAAACACCTCTAGTTATTACCTTATCAATCAAACCATACTCAACAGCTTCTTGTGCAGACATGTAATAATCACGCTCAGTATCCTTTTGAATTTTATCCAAAGGTTGAGAACAGTTAGAAGCCAAAATACAATTTAGCATACTTTTCATTCTTAATATTTCTTTTGCCTCAATTTCAATATCAGTAGCCTGTCCCTTTGCACCACCTAATGGTTGGTGAATCATAATTCTTGAACTTGGCAAAGAAAGTCTCTTACCTTTTGTACCAGAAGACAAAAGAAATGACCCCATGCTGGCAGCTTCTCCTATACAAATAGTACTAACATCAGCTCTAATGTGCTGCATAGTATCATATATAGCCATACCAGCAGTAATTACGCCACCTGGGCTATTAATATATAACATAATATCTTTTTCTGGATTTTCTGAATCTAAAAGTAAAAGTTGAGCAACAATAACATTTGCTAATTCATCATCTATTTCTTCACCTAAAAAGATAATTCTTTCTCTTAATAGTCTGGAAAAAATATCAAAAGACTTTTCTCCCCTGGAAGAAGATTCTATAACCATTGGTACATAGCTCAATACTTTATTTAAATTATAATCAGACATAATATCTCCTTAGAAACGAAAATATAAACTTAAATCAACACAAAAACAAAATTACCAAGGATAAGACTTATCCATAATCCAGTCATTATCATATAAATAAGCTGAACAATACATTGGCATTTCTGCTTCTTTATTACACCCAATTTTAGGGTCTCCCGTTAATTTATCTTTTGAAACATTGATGTTATACGGCAAAAAAGGTCTTTGTTTAGAATTAATCAACATGAACACAAACAAGTCTTTACCAAAAGTATTTGGTTCGTCAACAGAGTTCATATCCACATAAACAATGGCACAAACAGCATCCCTCTTTTTACAAGAGCTTATAGTTTCAAATGCTAAAGAAATACCATTTTTTAAGACAAAAGATGGTATCTTTGCTAAATTAACATCAGTAATTTCATCAGTGAAATTCTTGTAATTGGTTTCAGGGAAACAACCTCCCGGTTCACTTACACAATTCTTTTGAACTTGCATATATTGGGCAATATAGTTATTAATAATATCTACATTTCTATAACCACGTTTAAACTCCCAAATATCAGGCGTAAAGTTCATATTCATCGATAACTGCAATGTCTGAACCATGTCTGAATAAAAAGCTCTCAAACGCAATGTAGTATTTTTCTTTTCCTTAATTTGATAGAAAACAAAAAATATAGAACAAGCTGCAGCAACTAGTACTGCAATAGCTCCAACTGCACGTAATTTTCTTCTTGTAATTTCATCCATATAAAAATAATACCACAGATTACAAAATATATACAACGTTAATATTTTTTTTGTGATTAAATTGCATAAAAAAATTCTTAAATTATAATTGTGAATAGAGGATACGTATAATATAAAAACTTGAATACATGGAGAGGAATAGAATGAACATAGCTCAAATGATGAAACAAGCTCAACAAATGCAAAAAAAATTACAAGATGCACAAAATGAACTTGCTAATACAGAATTTAGTTCAGAAGCTGGAAATGGTGCCGTTTCTGTAACATGTGACGGACAGGGAAAATTTAAATCAATTAAACTTTCAAAGTCAGCACTAAATCCTGAAAACCCAGAGTCTGTAGACAACGATACAGTAGAAATGTTGGAAGACTTAATTAGCACAGCAATGAAAAACGCTACAGAACAAGCTAATAAAGAAATGCAATCAAAAATGAAGTCTTTAACAGGTGGGATTAATATACCAGGTTTGTTCTAATGCAATATACAAAACCTCTTGCTAACTTAATAGAACATTTACAAAAACTACCTGGTATTGGGCCAAAGTCTGCACAAAGACTTGCTTTTCATTTATTAAAAATGCCAATCTCAGAAATAGAAAAGTTTGCAAATGCGATGTTGACAGCAAAGGAAACTATTCACTATTGTGAAGAATGCTTTAATATGTCAGCATCAAATCCATGCGAAATCTGTACGAATCCAAACAGAGACAACTCTGTTATATGCGTTTGTGCGGAGACAAAAGACTTAATTGCAATAGAAAATACTAATGAATATAAAGGCAAATACCACGTATTACAAGGACTAATTTCTCCGATTGATGGTATTGGAGCAGAAGACATAAGAATAAAAGAACTATTACACAGAATTACCAATAATGATATAAAAGAAGTCATTATTGCGTTGAATCCCTCTGTAGAAGGCGAAGCAACAAGTCTGTATCTAACAAAACTACTAAAACCGTTTAACATAAAAATTACAAGAATTGCATTTGGAATACCAATAGGTTCAGACATTGAATATGCAGATGAAATAACTTTGGCCAAAGCAATAGAGTGTAGAAGGGAAATTAACTAAAAAGATTAAGATCCTGTATTAACACCAATCGAAGCTAACTGAGATTGCATTTGAGAAAATTGGTTGTTAAGTTGGGCTATTTGCTGGTCCATATAGTTAAACTGTTGTGTAATACGTTCCCTATAAGTTTCTAAATCTTCTTCTTTTCTTGTAATTTTATTAGATAAATTGTTAATTTCACTTGAAAGAGATTCATTTCTAGCAGTAAAATAACCATTTTCAGTAGAAAGCGCAGCTTGCAAAGTCTCTTGAATTGTTTGCATTAATCCTGTCTGAGATTCAGAAGATCCAGTAGATCCAGAAGATTCAGTAGATTCACTGCTACCAATCAATAGTTCTTTAACAGCAGCAGGATTAGATTTAAATGCCTCATAAAACTTATCTTTATCAATAACTAAAGACGTCGTATCAGCATCAACATCCATACCTGGAGCACCAGATGTAATACCAATATCGGAAAGAGACTTATATACACCATCTGGATTAACAGTTGAAGTCACCATATTTCTAAGTCTGTTTCGAATAGAAACAAGCTGAGTCTCTCCATGCAATTGTCCTTCAGTTCCAGTCAAAGAATCTGTATCATTAATAGCCTTATTGAAATCATTAACAAAAGATTCAAGAGCAGAATAGACAGTGTCAACATCAGACTCTCTTTTTATATTTATTTTTATAATTTCATCTCCAGTAACTTCTTTTAATTCAACAGAAAGTCCTGTGATCCCCAACTCAGTACTTGACAAATTATTGGTACTAGCTTCTTTCTCTTTTCCATTAACTGTAAATATAGCATTTTGCCCTAGTGTTAAATTTGCATCATCATTCCACCCAATCCAAGAAGCAAAATCTGAATTTTCTCCGTCCTCAACAGTAATATTTTTAGAACCGAGTTCAGTGCTTTCAAGAACAATTTGTCCATCTTCAATATGAGCCTGAACACCGGCATCAGCAGAATTGTTAATATCATAAATAAGACCATCTATAGTCGTATCACCACTAACATTAAAAGTAACTCCATTAATTTTAAAAGAGCCTTCTTTGTCAAAACCAAGTTCAGAAAGTTTCTTAGACGAATCAGAAAAATCCAACTGCTTACCATCTGCACTATCCGGACCATAAGTTTTTCTAGAAGTTGATGTAGCAAGTTGCTTAACAGAAATTTTTAAAACAGCAGGTGTTGCCAACTGTGTAGCTGTAGCAGTAAGAAACTTGCCTTCTTCATCAGAAGTTGTTGCTGAGACTTTAGTAAAGATATCTGACGAAGGACCATATAAAGAATCGGTGAACTTTAATGTTGCCGTATTAACAGCTGAATAAGTTGACTTTAATGTATTAAGACTAGTCGACTTTTCATTCAAAGCCTTCTGTTCTGCAAGAAGTGTATCTATTTTTGGTTGTTGGACTTCTACTAAAGCTTCAATCCATTCATTAATTGGAAGGCCAGAGCCCACACCTGACATTGCTATTGACATGATAAATTACCTCAGTAACATAATAGCTGATAACTCACAAAGAGATATCCATCATTTAGAGTAAATTAAGAATATATTACTAATAAAAACAAACCGAAAACGCCTTTTGTCAAAAGGATTAACAAGGAACAAATCAAAAGTATTAAGATTTTGAACTTTTTTATTTTAAAGGTATAATTGTATTGGAAGTATATATAAGTTAGGTATAAGATAATTTCTATATTTAATAAAAAAACAGGTATATTTTTTCTATCAATAGGCATGCTTATTACTCAAGCATCGCCCTCTTATGCATTAACTCCTAAGTGGAAGTTTTGGGAAAAGAATAAGAAAAACAACATCGAACAAGGAACCCCAAAACAATCACCAAATGACACATTGTGGGAAAACATACAACCTGATAAACAACAAAACCTACAAGCAGAGAAAAATGTATCAACGTCTGATATAAAATTTCATTCAGTAGAAATCGTTGGTAACAGCCTTATCGAATCTTCTGAAATATTAGATGCAGTCAAAATAAAGCCGGGTGATCCATACAGTGTAGAAGCAGTACAACAAAATCTGAAAGCCATATATGATCTTGGATACTTCACTGAAAAGATGAGAGCTATCCCAATCAAAGTGGATGACAAAAGTATTAAGCTACAGATAATTGTACAAGAAAATATACCTATAACAGATTTTTCAATTACTGGTAATGATTCAATAGCAACTGGTGATTTACTACAAATATTAAATTCAATGGTTAACAAACCACAAAACATAAATAAAATTAATGATGCGATACAAGAAATACAAGAATACTATGCAAGTCAGGGCTATATATTGGCAAGGGTGACTGCTGTCACTGACGATCCTGATGGCATGGTTAACATAGATATAGACGAGGGGAAAATAGGTTCAATAGTAATAGAGGGTAACAAAAAGACAAAAGACTTTGTTGTAAAAAGAAATATCCTCACTCAGCCAGGAACAATCTATAACGAAAACCTTATTAAACAAGATTTAATGAGACTTTATGGCACTCAAGCTTTTAAAGATGTTAAAAGAACTATCGAAAGAGATGAAGAAAATCCTGAAGTTTACAATGTAACAATACATCTCGAAGAACAAAGAACAGGAACAATATCCTTAGGCGGCGGTCTAGATACAGCAACAGGTCTTTTTGGTACCGGTGGATTTACTGATAACAACTTTAGAGGAACAGGACAAAGAGTTTCTTTGAGTTTGCTGGCAGGTACAGGGGTTGTTATGGCAGACAGCTCCATGTTAAACAGGGCCAATTTACAAGCTGAAATAAGTTGGTTCGAACCTAAATTAAGAGGAACAGACAACTCGTTAATGATTAAGGCTTTTGGTAGAGATTTCGCCAGTTATCAAATTCCACTGGCTGTTGAACAAAGATTCGGTATTGAATCTACGATCTCAAGAGCTTTTGTTAATTTTCCTCATTTAGTTGGATCTTTTGGCATTGGGCTTGAAAACGTACACGTAAAAGAAGGTGATGCAAACCAAATATCCAAGCTTTATGCTGCTCATAATATCCCGATTTCAGAAAGAGCAAAACAATTACAAGGTGGTCTTTTCCTTTCTTTATCACCTAGCTTAATATATGATACGAGAGATAATTCAACACTTCCAAGAAATGGTGTATTTGCGAATGTAAGATTCGACGAAGAAATTGCATTAGACGGTTTCGAAAACACATTTGGGAAACTAAGCGGTGGTATAAAAAAATACTATCCTGTAGCAAAGAAATCTTCAGTATCATTAGCATTTAGAGCTGGTGGAAAAATTCACGGGGATATGCCAGAAGTTATGGCATACCGTTTAGGTGGTCCATACACTGTAAGAGGTTTTAGAATGAGTGGTATTGGTACAGGTTCAGGATTCATGATGGGTTCTGCAGAATTTCAAACCCCAATCCCATTTATTGACAGAATCACTGACGCAAAATTCCTTGATAACATAAGAATTGCTGCATTTATTGATGCCGGTCAAATTTATGGCTCTACAGTAACGAACGAAATTTATAATAGACCAATACACGCAATAACAGCCGGTGTTGGTGTTAGAGTATTTGTTCCTGGGGTAGGTCCACTTGCAATAGATTGGGGTTATCCGTTGACAGGCGTACCTAATGGTACATCTAAAGGTGCATTTACGTTCGGTATAGGTGAATTTTATTAATAAGCTCACGTGACTAATATAAAATGAACAAACCAGCTGTATAATCGTTATAAAAGCGAAGAGTAAAAATGGAGGATTACATTATGAATATAAAAAGTAAAAAAATTATATCCGCTATATTGTTGGCATCCTTAATAACAGCAGGTGCCAGTTTTACTTCATTTGAAAACAATAGCACAAAATCTTACGCAGAACAGTTTACTCCATTACAAGGTAAAGTTATATATGTAAAATCAGGTACGGTATTCCCTGCTACAGCGACAATGGAACTTTCTTCAGAATCATTAGAGCTTGGTCAAAGTGTTTGTATTGCGCTATCTCAAGATTTTTACTACAACAACACACTTATAGCACCAATCGGGAGCTCTGTTAACGGTACTGTAATACAAGTAAAAAAAGCTGGTAGAGCTGGTGTAAATGGACAATTAATGGTCAAATTTACAAATATAATTACTCCATACGGACAAATGATTCCTGTTTCAGGAAAAATACAAACAGACGATGGAACAGGTCTAATTAAAGGTGGTACAAAGCTTGACTCTGCAAAAGATTACGCAAAAGATATTGCAGTTGGTTCTGCAGCAGGAGCTGTAGCCGGTGTAATAATGGGTCCTCTATCAGGCGGTAAAGTGGGAAAAGGAGCAGCATACGGTACTGCAGTTGGAGCAGGTCTCGGGGTTGCTAAATCTCTTTGGGACAAAGGTGATCCGGCAACAATACCAGCAGGAACGGTTATTAACATTGTTTTAGATCAACAAATGACATTCACACCACAGAAAAGATAGTACTACTAATTAAGTAAATCGGGTGATTTGTTTTATAGTATAGCTTTTGCTAAACTATAGGACAAAAGAGATTTGGGGACAAAATGACACTACTAGGAAATATTGAAACATACGAAGAAGACGAAGAACTTTTAGAATCAAAATATACATATGGTATATATAAAAAAGAAGATGATAACGACATATCACTTCCAAAATGCTTTGTATTTTCTGCAATCTTGCACCCGATTGTTGTCGGTTTAATTTGGCTTAGCATCATTGTGCTAACATTAATGGGTATAAAGATTTCGTTATTTGATAAACCACAACCAAAACCAAAAGACATTGAATTTGTTTTAGTGAATAGAGAAGCTACACCAATAAACAAAAATACAAAGTTTAGAGCAGATAAAAACTCAAGAGCTGGTGGTAAACACGACCCCAAAAGACCGGTGTCTTTACCACAAGCATCGTCACAAGCAACAAAAACACTACAATCAGCACCAGCTCCCAAGGTAAATACACAGAGAAAGGCAGAATCTGCACCAAAACAAACAGTGCAAAAGCCAAAGCAACAACAACCCAAAAGCGTACAAAAACAAAAACAAACTTTTTCTGTTCCAACACCGTGGGCACAGCAAAAAACAGAACAACCACCTAAACCACAAGGTGTGCCAAAAGTACAAGCACCTGCCCCAAAACCTGCAGTTAGACCAAGTGCACCTAAAATTAAAAAGCCAAGCGGAAGCTTTAATGTTCCTGCGCCCAAAGTAGCGGCACCAAAAGTTGCAGGACCGTCAGGCGGCCCTGTAGCAGGTACTAAAACAGGTTCAGGCAGCCCAAGTAGTTCATCTGGTAGTGGAAGCAGGTACTCACCTTCTCCAAGTTTTTCACCAAGTACGTCAAGCAACTCCGGAGGTGGAAGATTCTCACCAGGTAGTGCAGGAAGAACCGGCAATGTTGGAAACCCCGGTCCAGGAAACCCTAAAGGCGCACCAGGTATAGATGCGGTAAAAGAACCTGATTTCGGGCCATACATGCGTGAGCTTCAAAGAAGAATAAAAATGAACTGGGAACCTCCGAAAGGTAACGAAAGTAAAAGAGTAGTATTGCTGTTTAAAATAGCAAGAGACGGCAGACTTATATCCCACAGAGTTTACAAGTCATCAGGTTTACCAGCCGCAGACAGAGCAGCAATGCATGCTGTTGAGCTAACAGCACCATTTAAGCCATTGCCGCCAGAATACAAAGGTGATAGTGTAGATATTCAATTCACATTTGACTACAACGTATTTGGCGCAACAACATATTAGAAAATAAGATAAATTTTAAATAGAAAGAGGATTACAAATGGAATTATTACTTAAAGCAGCTATAGAAGATCTTTGGATTATTGCACCTATTCTTCTTTGTTCTATTTTAACAATTATGGTTGCAATAAATAGATTTTACTACTACAACAAAAATAAAAGAGATGTTGTGTTGTTCATACCAAAACTTCAAAAGGAGCTTGCAAGAAACAACCTTGATTCTGCTCAAAGCTTGAGTGTACAACTTGGGGGCATTATAGGTGAAGTTTCAGAAGAAGCCGTAAGAATCTTTTCTGAACAAAAAAATGGTTTTTCACGTTCATTTGACATTGCATCAAGCTTAGCAACAAGAAAGTTAGAATCACACTTAACAATACTTGGTACAATTGGTGGTGTATGTCCTTTCTTAGGCTTGTTCGGTACCGTTGTAAGAATTCTATATACATTCCAAGACCTAGCTGTACAAGGTAACCAATCTGCAGCAGTTGCATCTGGTATTGCCTCTGCATTGATAGCTACAGCATTAGGTTTGGGCGTTGCTATTGTTGCTGTAGTACTTTACAACTATTTTCAATCAATGGTTAAAAGATTTGAAGATGACTTCCAACTTATTAAATTATTATTCTTGAGTTTTGTTGATAGTAACGAAGAAGTAAATCTTAACCAAGCAACTAACATAGCATTATAATTTTAATGAAAGTAATAAAAAATGGCATTCAAAACATCAAAAGGCAAAGAAGCTCTTTTTACAGAAATTAATATCACACCGTTAACAGATATTTTTCTCGTATTGCTGATAATTATGATGGTAATTGCGCCGACATTCCAGTCAAATGACAGTAGCATAAAAATGCCTGAAATAAACAGCGGTCTGTCAGTGGAACAAAAAAATGCAACAATATCAGTTACAAAGGAAGGAAAATTCTTTGTAAACGGTACACAAATACAAGAAGACGAAATATACAATAAACTTCTTGCTTTAAAACCGACATTAGAAAAAAAAGAAGTTGTTGTCAAAGCAGACGAGTCTGTAAAAAGCAGAGAAATAATGAAAATAATGAAAGCAGCACAAGAAGCAGAATTTGATAAGCTCGTTGTTGCAGGCGAACCACTTTCAAAAAAAGAACAAAAAAATTTAGAAACAAATACATCCAATGAGCTAAGCTCAGAAGTACCTCAAGAAGAATACCAACAAACAGTTGGAGAAATTCCTTCTGAAGAATAGGATACAAAAATGTCAAAAGATAGAAAAACATTTAATGAAATTAATATCACTCCATTAACGGATATATTCCTTGTATTGTTAATAATAATGATGGTTATTGCTCCTCTGTTAGATCAACAAGGATTGAACCTTTCTGTACCAAACAATGTTGAAATGCAGGATGTAAAACAAGAAAATAAACTCATATCAGTAACAGTAAGCAATGATGACAAATATTATATTGATGATCAAGAAATAACAGATATTCAGTTAGAAGAAGCGATAAAGCAAAAAAGCAAAGAGTTTCCTGAAGGTGTCTTGATTTTAGCACAACCTGATGCATCTCACGGTGCAGTTGTAAAGCTTATGGATAAAGCAAGAAATGCAGGAGTAACAAATATATCAGTTGCAGAATCATAATTTGCAAAGATTGATTCAATACTTTACCAATACAAAATTTAACAATATAATAAGTACTTGATAGTATATTTTAAAGAATAGCGAATATGAGTGAAGAGTTAACATCAAAATTTTTAAAACAAGCTTTTCAACTACAAGAAGAAAAGCATTACAAACAGGCTATTGAAGCCTTATACAAAGCTCTTTGCATTGAAAGTGATAATATAGAAATACTTGCTCAGATTTCACATCTGTATTTTCTTATGAAAAATTTTGAAAGAGCTTTAGAATATGCTGAAAAAATACTTGATATAAATCCTGAACATATTGATACACTAAAAATAGTTGTAAATATTAATAAATACAATAAAAAATACACAAAAGCACTAACATTTGCAGAGAAGCTATATAAACTTGCTCCCAATTTAGAAAATTTTGTTACTTATCTTGAAATGCTAACAGAGTGCAAACAGTTTAATACTGTATTATCAGAGCTAGATGAAAGCAAGTTTAACTACGAAGAAAGAAAAAATGAAAAACTGCTTCTTCTAGAGGGATATGCAAGACTCAAAACTAATCAAATATTTAAAGCAATTGGCATATTCCAAGAGATTATAAAACTATATCCACAAAATACAGATGCTAAATTTTATCTTGGTGTTATTTATTATCAAAAACATCAAGATAGTGATGCAGAAAAGCTGTTTAACAGTATTCTTGAAGAAATACAATGTGATAGAACATACAATTACTTGGGCTTGTTAAAACTTGATCAGAACAAAATTGCCGATGCTATTAACTATTTTCAATTCGCAATAAAAATTGAACCTAATAACGCGTTTTATTACTACAATTTAGGTACTGCATACTCATTAAACGGATGGTTAATTGAGGCGGAAGATTCATTCAAAAAAGCTGTTTCGCTTGAACAAAACAACATAATTTATAACTATTCTTTAGCTTATTTGTACTATGAAAAGCAGGATTTACAAAAAGCACAAGAAACGATTGATAATATATTATCAATTGACCCAAATTATGTTGATGCAATTATTTTAAAATCGTTGATTAATGCTCAAAAAGGCAACATACTTGAAGCAAAAAATGCATTACAAAACTTGTCAGCTAAAATTTCCAATAATGACTTTTTGTATTATGCGATGGCAAAAATATACAAAGAATTTCCAATGTACAAAGATGCTGTAGATTGTTTACAAAAAGCTCTTTTTATAAAGCCAGAGTCACTTGAATATCTTAGCGAACTTGCCGATTGTTATTGCGAACTAGGCCAATATCAAACAGCAAAAGATATTGCGACTAAAGTTTTGTATTTAAATAAGCATTTTATATACGCTCATTTGCTTTTGGCTAAACTCAATATTAGACAAGAAAAATATAATGATGCAGCTAAAATAATTGAAAATATAATAAAATTAGACAATAGTTGTGCAGAAGCATACAGGTATAAATCGATAATATTTGAATCACAGGGCTTAAAAAATCTGTCAATTGAAAATGCAAAAATAGCGGTATCTTTGCAACCAGCAAACCATAAATATTACGCATTTCTGGCAAAGCTATACTTTAATGCACAAGAGTACGAAAATGCGTTTTTATACTATAAAGAAGCATCAATGCTTGATGAAATGAATGTAGAGTACCTATATAATGCAGCACTTTCTGCAGACAAAGCTAATGATTTTCAAAATGCTGCAAATTATTATTCATATGCATTAAGACTTGAACCATTTAATAATTTAATAATTTATGAGTACGTAGACCTATTAAAACGTAATAATAAAATAAAACAAGCATTGAACTTATTGAAAAACAAAATAAAAACTGTCGAATCAGAAAACATCGCTAAACTTTTAAAACAAAATTACAATGAACTTATACAAGAAACAAAGAAACCAATTATTGCAAAAATTTCTGACTACATAAAAAAAATAGGGAAATAAAACGATTACCAAAAAGACGCCCCGTACTTTTCCCAAGGTTTGATTTTGTCTTTTATAAAATCTTTCATCTCTTTGACGGTTTTGTTGCGTTCTTGGAGAAAAAAGTTATCATCAAGTAATTCCAATTCAGCTAAGTACTCTTTAAGCTTTCTCACAGAGGCTTTAACTTTTTCTCTTTGTTGAAATTGCCATCCCTTAAATCCGCACTCCGGAGGGAACAAAGACCAGCCATTACGAGGCGCTCTACGACAACAATCAGGTCGAGTTGAGTGAATAGAACACTTGTTATCTTCTGTCAAATGAGGACAATGATAAAATGTAACCTTTGACTCATCAAAATCAGTGTTACTCTTTTTTAACTGATTCAGAATATTTTCAACATGGTCTGGTACTGCAGCCCTAGCAGCCTCTACAGAATCGTATCTTTGAAATATTTCAACAAAAACTTTTGCCTCTTCTTGACCTTCTTCAGCTAATTTAACAAGTTCTTCATGAGTATATGGTGTCGTTATAGCTTTGCAACACTTACCACACATCTTACACAAGTGCTGAGGAAACTCACTCAAATAAGAAACAGCTTCATTTGAAATTTCTATATCCATAAACTAATTATAGATAAATGAAAAACTTTTTACAAATAAAAAAGCAGGAAAAAGATTTCCTGCTTTATGATAGAAAATGTATAAGATATTATTGTTTGTCTTGCTTATATTTATTAAGTTTTGCTTCAAAGTTATCAAAGAAGTTATCATACATATCTTTAGCATTGAATGCGTATTTATCTCTAGCGCCGCGTTTAGTATCCCAATAGCCATAAGAATCAACGGTTTCATTAATACTTTGATCAATCATTGTTGATATATCTGATTCAATAAATTTATCACCCAGTATAGTTTTGGCTTGTTCTATTAAAGAAGCTCTAAGCATTTCAAGCATATTTCTTGCTACATTTTTAGCACTATCTTTAGCCTTACTAGATTTCCAATATTGGTGACCTCTTACTTCACCTTGCGTATAATCATCAACAGCACCAGAATCTTTTAAAACTTGAGTTCTATCTACACGGCCTTCGTTAGAATTTGTACCTTTTATACCTTCAGTTGCAATCTGGTTAAATTCCTTAATTACGCCATCAACCAAAGACTCAACTGTGACAGTACTACTTAAGTTTCCAAAGTTAAGTAACTGTTGCAATATAGCCTCATCAAAATATTTTTCAATATCTGACTCATTGTACATATCACCTAATTGTTCTTTAAGTTGAGCTTTAATACGATCTTCTAGCTGGCTAAGCACTCTTTCGACATCGCCTTTATCATTTTTATTAGTCCAAACAATTTCACCTTTGTCATTTATTTCAAAGTTAACATAAACGAGGTTATCACCGCCATATGTGTCGTTACTTGCATAGCCCCAAAGACCATTTGTTAAAGCACCAGGCTGAAGATTTATGTTTTTAGCTTCTTCAGTTTCTACGTTCGCAGACATTTTAGTAACGCCGTATTCTTCTAACATTTTTGTTATCAATTCTTTTGCTTTATCATAATCTTCAGCAGGTGTTGCAGAATTGTAAAGTCCATCTAACAACTGTTTAGCTTCTAAATAATCAGTATTAGTAGCATAATTTGGACAAACTATAGCCAATTTAGAAGTATCGGCATCGTTCATGATTGTATTTATATACAAGTCTGCAGCAGTACTTAAGATATCACTTTCTTCATCATCAGATACATAAGTACCAGCACTTGAAAGTTTATCACTCAAATCAGCATATATATCGTCATTTGTTTTATCTGTAACAGAATCAGCTACAACATTTTCATATTCTGCTTCTACCTTACTCAAAAATACTTTGAACTCAGCTTCAACATCAAGACCTTCTTCAGGTTTGTACTGTGCCAAAAATGCATCCATTAAACTGTTCAAGTGTGCAGCGTACTTTTGAACATCTTCTTCACTATTTGCCAAAACTGTTCTTGTTCTACCAAAGAATGTACGACGAGATTTAGTTTCATTTGAATAATTTTCAACCATCTCATCAATTAATTCAGATAGCTGTTGTTTATACTCTTCTTTTTTAGCAGCAGCTTCTGCATCAACAATACTTTGATTTTTAGTATTAATCGCATCAACTAGTTTAGAAGTACCATCAGCTTTTTGATCGCCAATAAATCTAGAAATAGCTTCTTCTGCTTTAGTAATTAATTCCTGAATTTTTGCGGGATCAGTTTCATTTTCTAGAGCTTTTATTGCGTTTAATGCAGTATTATAGTTGGCATTATTCTTGTATCCAGAATTTAAAGCAGAAAGGAATTCTTTATCTTCGTCACCATTCATCATTTGACCAAGAATATAGTCAATTGCTTTGTCTTTAATTTCTTGGTATTCGCCTGCATCAATATAGCTACCTTGTTCTGAAACAGTGTTGAATAAATCTTTAAAATCACCTGCAGTGTTTTTCATATCTTCAATTGAATCATTCATACCATCGATAGCGTCTGATCTTGTAGCAAGTGCTTGATCCATAGCTTTAGTATAAGCTTCTGAAACAGCATCCATATCATATGGACCTTCAGGATTTTCTTTCAAATAATTAGTTAAAAATTCAGCAGAAGCATTTTTCAAGTAAACAACTAACTGAGAAGAACTTGCATCATCTGACATAGCTTTTTCGATGTACTGATCTTCTGCTTCTTTTAAGAAAGTTGTAAGCTCTTCTTTGTAAGTTGCTTGTTGTTCAGCTTTGTCTGCTTCAACACCTTTTTGGTGTGTAGCTTTAATTCCATTAACTAATTTAGAAGAACCATCAGTATTTTGATATCCAATAAATTTAGATATAGCAGCTTCAGCCTTGTCTAAATATTCTTGCATTTTTTCAGGATCTGTAGCATTTTGCAATGACTTAATTGCATTCATCGCATTTATATAATTCGAATTTTTTGTATAATTTGGATCTATAGAAGATAGAAAATCTGTATCTACTTGACCATTAAGCATTTGTCCTAAAATATAAGAAGTAGCTTTATCTTTTAATTCAGCAAACTCATCAGGATCAATATAGGAACCTTTTTCGCCTATTTGAGCATATAAATCATCAAAACTACCAGCAGAAGTTTTCATTTCTTCTATTTTGTCATTTAACTGACCAACAGATTCTTGACGTGTAGCAAAAGCTTCATCCATTTTTTGAATATAAGAAGCAGCTACAGCATTTGTATCATAAGGACCTTCCGGATTTTCTTTTATATAATTGTTTAAAAATTCGACTTTTTGATTTTTAAGATATGCAACTATTTGAGATATTTCAGAAGAATCTGTAATACCTTTTTCAGATAAAAGTTTTTCTATATATTGGTTTTCTAGTTTAGTTAAGTTAGAAGCAAGCTCTTGTGTTGTATCAGCAGTTGCTGTTGCACCATTTTGAATTGCAGCATTGTAAATACCTTCACCTCTTGAATCCAATTCAGGAGCGCCTTCTGTTGATGGTGTTGTTTCACCTTCAGGAATTTCTACATCACCTTCTGTATCTTTAGTTTCTGCAAGCCAAGACATACCAGATGTAAGTTCATCGTTAGAAACAATTCCATCTTTATTAGAATCTAATTTTTGAATTTCTTCTGTAGTTAAAACCTTCCCTGTAAATGGATTAAAATTTACGCCATCAACCATAATATTACTCCTTATATTTTCCCTGTATAATCCCTGAATCGGTATTTTTTTTTATAACTTTAGAAATAATAAGAAAATATTACAATTTTGTTACATAAGTATAATAAATAGCATTTTTTTTACTAGTAAAACGTTTATATATTTGGAAAAGAAGTGTAAGGTGAAAGTATGCAAAATTATCCACTAGGATATCAGCCATATACGCAAGTACAGAGTATGCCTACATCAACAGGCAATACTTCAGGTGCTACTTTTAACATTGGAACAGGAACGCCGGGTTCAATACCAACTAACGCAAGCGGAGTTACAATTAACATTATAGGTGCATCAGTTAACCCTAATGGAGCAAACATCTATAATAACAATGGAACCCCCCAAGCACCTGCTCCTGCACAAGCATACGACAAAACTTATTACACAATGAATCAACCAAAATACAATATGCCACCTACTGTACCTGTTGCAGCATCTTCATTAAATAATGACAAGGCAAAAACAGAAGCAAAACCCAAAAAGGATATAGTTTTACTAACAGACGATTATATAAAAACTCTTGAAAATTACATAAGAAATGATAACCCAGAAATAAAACTGATGGGTGCAAAAGAACTAATGAAACGTTTTAGAGAAGATGAATCAAGAAAAAATGATCCAGCTTTAACTGCGTTACTGAACCTTTTGTTACAAAGTAAATACTCAAGTGTAAAAATGATTGGCACAGGTATCCTTGAAAACGGATGGGCACAAGGTGATGCTTTAACGCAACAATTATTATCACAAATTCAACAATCTGACTCAGGTTACGGATTAGATGCTCTTGATGCAGCTAAAGCTGCTCTTAAAACAGCAGGACAAACAGTAAAAGTAGAAGACAACAATCCTCCAAAAAATAAAACAGATAAGAAATAAGTGAACAAATATGAATAAGTGGAACATAGCAGCAAAAGTAGCAGGAACACTAACAGCAGGCATGGTTTTATACAACGCGCACGATGTTGGCAAAAAACACGCAGCCGAAAATATAAAAATCAGATCATCAGAAAGATTGACTGACTTATTTACTCGTTCAAGAAAAATGGACGATAGAAATATCACAACAAGCAGACTTAAAGACTGGTATTTCAGAAGCAATGCTGACTGGAGTTTACCTGATAAGATAAATGGTTTCACTGGATATATTTCAGGGGCTTTTAATCAAATGGCAATGGATATAGTTCCTGCTGCATTAGCGACTGGTGCATTAGTGAGCAAAAAATTATCAAAAGTATTTACAATTGGACTTTTATTATACGGAATAAAATATCTAGTATGTGATGTTATCGATATAGGAAGAGTAAATCACCTTAAATCAGACATTTAAATGAGTTATTCCGTCTTCTGTAATTAAATAGTCAACCTTCACATCATGTTTTTCTGTAGGGATTTTATCAAAAACAAGACGCGAACTAATGGGAACTGCTTTAGTTATATTTGGATATTTAGCTAAAAATCTATCGTAAAAACCTTTACCGTAACCGAGCCTGTACCCTTTTTTGTCTACAGCAAGAGCAGGCAAAAACACTAAATCAATAAAATCAGCGTGTTGAAATTTTGCACCAAAAGGTTCTTTAATGGCGAACTTACCTTCATAAAAGCCCTTTTTCTGATCATATTTTGCTATTAGTAAATCGTCACCAACAACACAAGGGAAATAATAATTATGAGACTCGTCATCTAAAAGCTCTAAAAGAGAAATCTCAAAATTTAGTGGATAAAATATTAAAACATTATTTGCTAATGAAAAGGTTTTCCATTTCATTATTTGCTCACAAATAGACTTTGACAATGTCAACGTATCAATACTTTTACGTATATTTTTGCAATTGTTTCTTAGTATTATTTTTTCTTCAAAAATCATAACAACAAATAATTATACAGTAATATCACACAATCGCATATACACCTTTACATAGATGTAATTTAACATTATAATAAATCGAAATAGGCTATATATACTAATAAAATGAATAGAAAAGAATTAAGTAAAAAATTGAAACTTGCAAGGATAGAATCCGGACTAAAGCAAGAAGAAATTGCAGAACTCATGAACCTTCCTATATCTGGGATTTCAGTAATAGAGAAAGGAACTCGTAAAGTTGATGTGTTGGAATTGATTAAATTTGCTGAGTTTTATTCTAAACCAATTGAATGGTTTTTTAGAGAAGATAACCAAACAAACTCAAGAAGATGGTATGATAAGGATGAAAAATTAGCAGAAGCACTCTATTTGTTACAAAAAGCACCAATTAAATATCAAAAGAGCTGTGCTTGTGCAATAATAGGTTTTCTTAAAGAAAGCGGACTTATCAAATAATGAATTCATCAAACTACGATGCAAACAAATTGTATAATCCAGAGTTTTCACAACACGGATATATTCAAGTTTACACAGGTAACGGAAAAGGGAAAACAACAGCTTCGTTAGGTCTTGCAATGAGAGCACTTGGTCGAGGATGGAAAGTGCTTATCGTAATGTTTACCAAAGGCGGTAATGACTATGGAGAGCTGATTTCCTTTTCACAACTTTGTCCACAAATGAAAGACAACGTAAAAATTGTACAAGCTGGATTGGACAGAATTGTTTATTCGAAAAACATAAAAGAAGAAGACAAAAAGCTAATTCAAGAGGGATGGCAAACAGCTAAGGAAGCAATAAAAAATGACAAATACCAACTCATTATTCTGGATGAAGCTAATATCGCAATAGATCTTGACTGTATAAAGCTCACGGATATGGTTGAAACACTAAAAAATAAGCCACAAGATATGGAAATAGTTCTAACTGGGCGTAATGCAAAAAAAGAAGTCATAGATATTGCTGATTTAGTTTCAGAGATTATCCCAGTAAAACATTATTGGGACAAAGGAATAAAAGCGCGTAAAGGAATAGAATTTTAATATTGCTATTTTACGATATTTGACATAAATTATATATATAATTAGAGGATTAAGGAGAAGAATATGGCGCAACAATTTCCCCCACAGCAATATAAAACAAGATTAGCACTTTTAGTATTTTTAAAAGGCGCTTCAGCTCCAATGGTATTATATTTTGAAGATCCTAAAGCTGTTTTTGATGAAATTTTGCCTTTAATAAGAACCCAATCTACAGTAGGCAAATTAATTGAAAAAGATGCAACAGGCCCAATAAAAAAAGTTGCAATTATGTCTAATCAAATTGCATCAATAGCACTGCAAGAAGAAGTTTGTCAATAACAATGGTAATTAAATGAAATTAGTTGAAATAAAAAACAGTCTAGCAAAACTATACTACGAACCACTTGATTTTCCACTTGTCATATCAGACTTTTTAACAATAGATGATGGAAATCAAAAAATTCTTTCACAAGTTGTTTCTATAGAATCAACTACAAAGGAAGATACAAATTGCGCAATATTAAAATTTTCACTTGATTTAGATGACTCTAATTCACATAGCACCTATAGCGGTTATGTACCAGCATTAGATGCAATAGTATCAAAAACGAAACCATCTATATTACAGGATATATTTTGCTCAGCACCTTGTTCAATAAAAGTAGGGTCTCTAACAAATTCTTCAAAACTTGAACTTAAATTGAATGCACAAATACTTGACAAATTTTTATATATACAAGCAGATAGACAAGAAGAAACAGAGCTTATTCTAAAGAAAATTTCAAATTTTAACAATAATGAAAATAAAAAGACTCTTATTGTTGACTATAAAGACATATTAGAATATGAAAATGTAAATATAGTTACACTTGGCCAAGATCTTAAATTGCCTGTAAATAATGATATACTAAATTACATATACGAAAATGACCTTAATGGTTTAACAATTGAGCAAAAAACAATCGTACAAGACATACTGTTAGAAATCCAAGAATACATAAACACTCTTGAAGACGGATACATTCCTTTCAATACTCTTTTGGATGTAGTAAATGGTGTTTACGAAACAGACAAATCAACAGGCATTATCCTTCTAAGAAATAAATTGTTAAAATACCAACAGCTTGGAATATTTGCATCAAATCCAGAAGAAATCAATGCGCTTTACGATTCATTGAAAGAAAATACAGTTACTGTTCTTGATTTATCTAAAACAGATATTAACTGGCAAAAAGAGGCTACTTTATTTGCCTTGCAAAACATAGACGAACCATTCTATGTAATAAATGAAGTTAATGACGAAATTACAGATGAAAAAATAGTAAATGAGCTATACAAAAACGAATACATAAAACCAATTATTGCATCAGATTATGAATCAACAAATGCAGTAAAAATCAAATCATTCGCTAAAAATTTAATTTTGTTTAAACCAGAACAACAACAAAAAGCTGCAGCAAGTTATAACTCATTCTTAATGAAACTTGCTCCTTCTGAATTTATTGTATCAGGAGAAACTACTTACTATACCCCATTAATTGTACAAAAACTACCTGAACAATTGACACAAGAAAAAACATTGCCACTTCATAATACAAATTTAGTTGAAGAACTTTCTGTAATAGATGAAGGAAATCAAGATAGTGATTTGGCAGAGTTATTAACTTCTGACGAAGAAATCCCTGCTATCCAAGAGTACGATGAAGGCGTTAATACTCAGGAAGAAAATGAAGAAGACTACGAAAATCACGAAGATATTAGCGAAATAAAAACGATTTTTGACGAATCAGTTGAACAAGAAATAGCGCAAGATGTCGACAGAATGTTCACTGCAGAAGGCATAACAGAAGATTTACCTGATGTAGAACTTGATACATTAACAGATTATTCAGAAAATGATCAAGATCAATTAATTGAAGAAGATGATGATATAGAGGAAGCTAATACAATATCAGACAGTGACCTTGATATACTTGAACAACTTAGTGACACAGAAGTCACCATAAAAGATAACGTAGAAGAAAACAACAATATAGAAACACCGAATTACAGTCAACTTGAATTAGAAGAAGAACAAGACACGTCAATTCCAGAATTAATTCAAGAAGATGATACATTGGATGAACTAGAGCCGCTTGAGGACATTGATGATTCAGAAACAGGAATATTGGGAGATTCTGACTCAGTCGCTCTAGATTTACCAACACAAGAGTCGATACAAGAAAATATACTAGAAAATCTTACAGAAAACGACTCTATTCCGAGTGTCCCAATATATCAACCTGAATACACAGCAAAATCAAAAGATGGGTTGAATATTACCGAAGGGAATATTGTCTATCACGAAAAATATGGAAAAGGCGTTGTTGAAGAGCTCTTCAACTATGGAAAAAGAACTCTTTGTTCAATACAATTTGACAATGTAGGTCGTAGGCTTTTAGATCCAAATCTAGCAGAACTTAAGCAAATGTAGTCTTATTGATTGATAGACTTACAAATAATAATATGCTAAGTTAGACTTAAGCATAATTGGAAGTTGCCAAATGAACCCATATTTAAAACAATATAAACAAACACAAATGGATACAGCGCCAAAAGAAGAGATATTGCTAATGCTCTATGATGGTGCAGTAAGATTTCTAAACCTGGCCAAAGAAGGCTTTGCAGAAAAAAACATTGAAAAACAACATAATAATATCGTCAAAGTACAAAATATTATCACTGAGTTTGAAACATCTCTTGACAGAGAAGCTGGTGGTGAGTTTGCACAGAATTTGTTAAATCTATACGAATTTATGAGCAACCAGCTATTTATTGCAAACGTAAAAAAAGATGAACAAGCTTTAGACATAGTGATAAAGCATATGACAGCATTAAGAGATACCTGGAGAGAAGCAATAAAGAATTTTAAAAAAGCTGGAAACACTCTTAATAGTAATGATTTAGACAAATATGATCACATGCAAACACAAGAATACACTGATGAAGATGACGATGAAGATGAATCATCAATTGGGGAATATATAGTATGAGCTTAGATTTAGATAATCTGGAATTAGTATACAAAAAATATTATGAGATATCTCTACAAATAAGAGAATTTATAGACAGAAAGTTATATAATGAGATTGCAGCACTTATCAGCAAAAAGGAAATAATTTTCCAAGAATCACAAATATATGCCAAAAGGATTCAAGAGACAAATGAAGATGCTAGCATACTTGCTCCTCTTTGTAAATTGATACATAACCAAGAAAAAGAAAACATTGCGCTATTAACAGCAATTAAAAATGATATAAAAGAAGAAATGTGTAAAGTTAATAAGAACACAAAATTAGCAAAAGCTTATGCACTTTCTGAAAAAAAACAAGGCAGTATATTGGATTTTAGTGAATGAAAGTCAATTTACTATATAATAAAAAAATAGCAGCACTAATCTCTGTAGCATCAAACTTATCACTCATAATAATGAAACTAATTACAGGTTTTGTTACTGGTAGTGTGAGTATCATATCCGAAGCAATACACTCTGCGAGCGACTTACTAGCATCGATTATAGCTTTTTTTGCAGTCAACAAAGCGGATAAACCAGCAGATAAAGACCACCCATTCGGACACGGAAAATATGAAGATGTTGCAGGCTTTGTAGAAGGCAGCCTTATAATATTAGCATCTATATACATTATCATTGAAGTTGTGAAAAAACTAAGCGGAGAAGTCCAACCTGTTGAAAATTCTTTTGCAGGAATAATAGTTATGGGGGTTTCTGTTTTAGTAAACATTATTGTAAGCAGTTATTTGTTTAAGGTTGCAAAAATAACTGACTCAATAGCGATATATTCGGACGCTGAACACTTAAGAACTGACATATACTCATCACTAACAGTACTAGTAGGTCTTATAATTATTAAATACACAGGTTTACACATCATTGACGCAATAATAGCCACAATTGTTGCTATGGTGATAATGAACGCAGGTTACAAAATTTGTAAGCAAACAATGAATGATATTCTTGACAGTTCACTACCTCAAAAAGATATCGATATAATAAACAAAATAATAAAAAATTATATAAAACACGGTATTACTTGCATAAAAGATATCAAAACAAGAAGATCCGGCAAAGACAAAGAAGTAAACATGACTTTACTTGTAGATGGAAACTTAACAGTAAATTCAGCACATGAAATTTGTGACAAAATAGAAAACGAAATAGAATCAAATCTAGGAAATAGCAAGATAATAATACATATCGAACCAATGAAAGAATGTTGTGCTTCTTGCAAAAAAAATGAGCTATAAGTACAATTAACATATGAATAAAAAGAATTTATTGTTAATTTTCATAATTTCGTTTTTGAGCGTAATATACACAGTTAATAACTTTTGTTATGAATACTTTGATAAAAAAATAGATACATATTTATTAAATAGATCAAAGATAGAAAAACAACATAACAATCGCCCAATAATAAATAATAAGAAATTAACAAAACACATTCGACTAATTACATCCATAGCTTTTTCAGTAATTTTATTTATAATTATTGTGACATTTTCGCCAATAGCATCGAAAATATACACAATATTCTTTATAATTGCTTATCTTATTTCATATAAAATTGCACTTAATCACATAGTATTTTTAAATATTACTGGAATAATAATATCAATATTAGCAACAATAGCATTTGCTAATGCATACAAACACATTTTTAAAGAAAATGTAGATAAAAAGATAGAAAATATACTAAGCAAATATATTTCCAAAGATATCAAAAACAAAATCTTAAAAAACGCAGCAGCTACAGAACTAGGAGGCAAAAGAGCAGAAATAACAATAATGTTTGCCGATATAAGGGGCTTTACCTCTCTTTCTGAAACAAGAAAAGCAGAAGAGGTATCGCAACTTTTAAATGAATACTTTAGCGAACTTGAGCCGATAATAAACAAATATAAAGGAGTAATTAATAAATTTATAGGAGATGCTGTACTTGTAGTATTTGGTGACCCGACACCAGACAAATTCCATACGAAAAACGCAGTAAAATGCGCTTATGAACTAAGAAACAAAGTTAAAGAAATAAAACAAAGATGGATAGAAGAAGGCAAACCTAAAATAGATATAGGTATAGGTATAAACACAGGAGAAGCTTTTATTGGTAACGTTGGTACAGAAAATAGATTTGAGTACACTGTCATTGGCGATGCAGTCAACATTGCGAGCAGAATAGAAGACTATAACAAAATATATAAAACACACATTCTCATAAGCGAAAATACTTATAACAAAATATCTCAAATAGTTGACGTCATAAAAATCAGAGAAGTTTCCATTAAAGGAAAAAGCAAAAAAATAAACATTTATGAAGTTTTAAGAATTACAGAATAATGATAGAGAATATTCACCAAATAAGACAAGCTATAGAAGTTGAACAAAAGAATCTGTACATAGACATAAGGGGTAAGCAGAGTAACTTTTCAGGCTTTATATTAAAACAACTGCATAATCTTTACAAAAAGTCTAAGAAAAATCCAAAATGGCTCCTATTAATCAAAGAATTTGAAACATACAATATATCTTCAATGCCAACAAGACGTAAAGCTGTACAACGTCTCGTTCATACTCTTAGAGAAGAAATTACCAAAGATGGAGAAATAAAAAAAGAAAACTTATCAGAAACACTAAAAAATCCATCAGAAACAAATGTAATATACATAAAAGGAGTTGGTCCCAAAGTTGGTAATTTACTCAACAAACTAGGGATATTCACAGCTAAAGATCTATTATTTTACTTTCCAAAACGACACATTGACTACTCATCAAGAACACTAATAAAAGAAATAAAAGAAGGTTCAAATGTAACTGTCATCGGCACAATAAGGTCAGTAAGTGCATACAACTCAAAAAATAACCTTGGCATCATCTCAGTAACAGTTGCCGATGAAACTGGAATAATAAAGTTAAGCTTTTTCTATGCAAAAGCTAACAGATATATGCTAGAACACTATAAATCTCAATTTATAAAAGGCTCTAACATAATCGTCTCAGGCAAAGCAAAAATTGATAAATATTCAGGAACATACACAATAGATAAACCCGAATATCAGGTATTATCAGGAGAATTTGACGGTAAAAGCAACCTAAATATAGCTAGAATAGTACCTGTATACCAACTAGTAGAAGGTTTAAGCATAAAAACATTAAGACGCGCTATCTATAATGCACTGGAACAATATGAACCAATAATAGATAATGTAATTCCACAAGATATTATCTACAGAAATAATCTTCTTGATAGAAAAAAAGCTTTAAGACAAATACATTTTCCAGAAACAGAAGAATTACTTGAACACGCGAGATATACAATTGTATTTGAAGAATTTTTCCTCTTACAGCTAAAACTTGCACTAATGAGAGAAACCAATAATAAAAATATAAAAGCATTAAAACTAAATATAAAAAAAGACGGACTGGTAGAAAAATTCAAAAAAAGTTTGCCATTTGAACTAACAAATGCACAAAATAAAGCAATAGACGAAATTTTAAAAGACATAAGCTCTGATAAACCAATGCAAAGACTGCTTCAAGGTGATGTAGGAAGCGGTAAAACAGTAGTAGCTTGCATTATGTTGTTATCAGCATTAGAAAACGGATATCAAGGAGCACTAATGGCGCCAACAGAAATTTTGGCACAACAACATTTTAACAACTTTGTGCGATGGCTGACGCCATTTGGAATAAGCGTAGGTCTATTTACAGGCACCAATGGAGTAAAAGTCCGTAAAAAACTCGAGACTGACCTTAAAAACGGTCAAATTAATATTGCAATAGGAACACATGCACTTATTCAAAATAATGTAGAATTTAACCAACTAGGAGCAATTGTAATTGATGAACAGCATAGGTTTGGTGTAAAACAACGTTCTCAACTTATGGTAAAAGGTAAAAACCCTCAAGTTTTAACAATGACAGCAACCCCTATTCCAAGGACACTTGCCCTAACTACACAAGGTGATTTAGACTTTTCAGTCATAGATGAAATGCCCAAAAACAGAAAACCTATAAAAACTTACATAATTAAACCCTCACAAAGAAATCACGCCTATAAAATGATACGGAATGAAATAGATAACGGCCATCAATGCTATGTTGTTTACCCGCTGATAGATGAAAGTGAAACTCTATCCGCAAAAGCAGCAACAATTGAGGCTGAAAGATTAAGTACCGAGGTTTTTCCTGACCTAAAAATAGGTTTATTACATGGCAAACTATCAAATTCTGAAAAAGATGAAGTAATGGAAAAATTTAAAAACAAAGAATTTGATATACTTGTAAGTACAACTGTTGTCGAAGTAGGGGTTGATGTTCCTAATTCAACTGTAATGATGATAGAAAACGCAGAAAGATTCGGACTTTCGCAACTGCACCAGCTAAGAGGCCGTGTAGGACGTTCAGATTTACAATCATACTGTTTATTAGTTCCTGCAAATTCAAGCCAAACAACAATGGACAGATTAAAAATAATGGAACAGACTAATAACGGTTTTATTATTTCAGAAAAAGACTTAGAACTTAGAGGCCCAGGCGAATTTTTAGGCACACGCCAAAGCGGCATGATAAATTTTGCCCTAGCTGACATAATAAAAGACACAAAAATACTTGAAAAAGCACGTAGAGAAGCTTTTGACTACGTAAGAGAACACGAAAATACAAAAATTGATGAAAAACTCTCAACGGAATTGGATGAAAAGTTTAAAACAGTCCCAAATCTCTCAACACTTGATTAGATCTAGACGCAGAAGAACTGTTAATTGAATCTTTCATCTGTACGATATATTCAGCATCAGCGTATTTTTGTTTTGCCCTAACAAAACTTTCTGCATTGTTTCGAGGCAATAAGCTGCGTAATCTGAAATTTACATCGATGTTGTTAACCTTCATTTCAAAGACCCCAATTCTATTACACACTATCGTCTAAAATTATTGGTGTATAATAATATAAAAAAAAAAAAAAAAAAGACAATGGAGATTGCTAAAATATGGCTGAGCAAATTATTATACTTTCCGGAAAACAGTACAGCGGCAAGGA
>CALVEI010000017.1 GCA_944326515.1 Candidatus Gastranaerophilales bacterium
CCGCCTCTTGTAAATGTGAAGAAGCCTTCGTCTGGGTTGTATGCTACTTCATATTTATATATTGGTGAGTAAGCTATCGGACTTGCTCCTGTATATGCTGTTGCTGAAGCTATGTCTTTGTTATCAGTAAACAAAATATCAGTTTTATCTTGTTTAGCGTCATTAAGAAGATTTATGTTGTTTAAGTTAAGTTTTGCTCCTTCTGCAACGTTATAGTTTGTTGCTTTTATTGTATCCATTTGTTTGTTAGCAAGGTCAACATCTACACCAAGGTTTGTTGTTCCGTTGAGGTTAAATGTTGGGATATTCATTGTACCTGCTTGGTTGTTTATCATTGATATTGAACCTGAGTTCAAGGTTAACGATTGAGATTGGTTAAAGACATTATCTCTACCTAAGTACAAGTTTGTATTATCAAGTGAGATATTTGCATTGATTACGTCGTTGTTTAGGATTACTTTACCTGTAGAATCACCTGTGATTTTGAGGTCATAACCATCACCTGCAGAAGTTATTGTCACTTCTGGGTTCTTTAATTCTATATACCCAAGTGCAAAAGACATTAAAACTATCTGTTTTTCATCATCTGTTTTAACCTCTTCTTTCATCATTTGCATAAATTCATCCCAAGTCAAAGCAGGTAGTTGTTCTTTTAGAGCAGAAGACAAATCCAAAACCCCAGAAATATTTTCAATACCAGTAACATCTCCATTTATTTTATCGTTAAATAAAACAGTTCCGTTTGTTACAGCATTCAAAATAAGAGAGCCATTAGCTTCTTTAGGCAAAGAAATAACAATATTTTGACCATCCAACGATGAAACCATTTTATCCATTAAATCAGATTCATTCATCTTCAAAAAAGCTGCAACATAAATTGCCTCTTGTGATTTGACTCCGTTTGAATTGACATAATTTCCTGAAAATAAAGATATTCCACCCTCTTTAGCAGAAATCGTCATATCTCCCATATTTAAAATGGCCCCACCTTTGGCTATACCGGATGAAGAAGCATAGTTGTTTATAAAATTAGAATTAACAACTTCCATTGCTGTTGATATTATCTCACCTGTTGATTCATCAGTTTTTGAGGCAAAGGCAATTGCTCCACCACCATCAGCACCCAAAAAGCCATAGGAATTGTTTATTGTATAATTTCCAATAAAATCTGCACTAATTTTACCAATATCTGCAGCATTGTTATAAACAGCTCCCCCCATAACACCCGCAGTTCCAGAACCAATTGCAGAATTACCAATAAAGACACCTGAGATGTTATCAATAGTGCCACTATTGGAAATAGCACCACCCATTGCCCCCAAAAGATTGTATTGTCTATAATCAGCAGAATTACCTACAAAAACACCAGATATATTTGCTATTGTACCTTCATTTGAAATCGCACCACCATGTGATAACATACTAGCTTTTGTATAATTACCGTAAAAATTCCCATTGATAGAATTTATTTCTCCTTTATTATGTATAGCTCCACCAATTGCTGCCGTCTGAGAGTCAGAGTAGTTACCAATGAAATCCCCAACTATTTCTGTAATAATTGCATTCTTATCATTAAAAATTGCACCACCCCAAGAAGCATAATTCATTATATTGGCATCATAAACAGCTGAGTTTTGGATAAAATCACCATGAATTTTCACAGGAGTAGTGCTTTTATTTAATATCGCACCACCAAAAACATCTGAGGTACTACCAGTATAATTATTGTCCTTAAAATCTGATTCTATGTCTTCTCCAGAAAAATTTCCATCAATTCTGCCAGTCGACAATCGATTCTCATCTAAATAATAATTAATATCAAAATTAAAATTAGTTGCATTCGGATCATTTGAATTTTTTATAGAAATATTAAAAGGCAAAAGTTTCGAATCAGCAGAATCAACATTCCCCAAATCTGTTTGATTTAAATCGACACGATAATATACAGGAACATATTTGTTTTCTGTATTTGACCATTCGTATTTTGTTATTACATTTTCGCCTGCTTGCTCAACCTTTGTCAGGGTATAAGCATTATTATCACTTTTAGGTAGAGGCACATCATTTGCAAAAGCATTTTGCTGAGCCAACAAAGCAAAAGCACCTATTGCAACGCATATCTTTAAAAAATTATTATCAATTCTACCCATAATAAAATCCTTCGGTTTAACAATTAACTATCTTCAAAAATCGGCCATTAAACTTATAAACTTTAGAAAAAATTGAAAAAATTTACAATTTTGTAACAAATCAAAACCCAAAAACCATCTTATATTATGTATTTTTTTGTTAAAAATTTGTAACAATTTTATAAAAAACGGAAATATTTCTGAAAAAAATTTGTTTATAAGTATATAAGGAACCGAAGGGAAAAAAGGAATAGTTAATTTTGACAGTTACAGGGATTAAATATCAACCTGTCGGAGATTCTGGCGTACCAGCTTCTGAATCAAAAGCAGTTGAGAATAATAGCTTTAATAGTTCAAAAATAAATCCGTTTATGACCGGAGATAGCTCTTATGTGCAAAAACCTGTTGCACCTAAAGAAACTCCTTTATTCGGCAATAAAATCATAAATGAAAATGCAAAAAATGAACAACAAGTTCAAAGCAATAACTGGTTTAATAGTTTAAAAAATACAAATATTGGTTGGTACAACACTTATGTACCTACTAACAAGGCAACATCGCCATTTAATCCACAAGTAACAACAGATAAAGCAAATCTGTTCTCTACAAATAGAACAGTTACTCAGCCAAATAGAAAAAGCAATGAAGCAGCTATTAAAGGAGCTTTAAGCTATTTTCCAAGCGCATCTGATTTACAATTACTTGTTGAATCAAACCCAAGAATTACAGCCATTCTTGCAGAAAACGGCTTGCCTGTAAAAGTAAACTATAACAACTTAAAAACAATAAAACATACTCACATAGCAACAACCGTTGAGTTTGCCAGAGCTATTGGCGAAGAACTTGGAATGAGCGAAAGCGATATAAAAACAATGGAAGTAGGTGCTGCTTTACACGACATGGGTAAATCACTCATTCCTGCAGAAATATTGAACAAAAACGGAAAACTCGACCAAAACGAAAGAAAAACTATTAATTTGCACTCTGTTTTGGGCTATGAAATATTAAAATCAGCAGGATATGGTGTTAATGTTGCAGAAATTGCTAGAGACCACCACAATCCTAACTCGACAAACAAAATGGCACAAATAGTAAGAGCAGCTGACGTATATTCTGCAATGCGTGAAGAACGTCCTTATAAAACAGCAAAAACTCATGAAGAAGCTATGAATGTTTTAAGAGATATGAAAATAGATTCTAAAATATTAGATGCTCTTGACAGAAGATACGGAACACCAAGTATCGTAGCTACTTCAAATCACGTAATTGGCGGTACTCAGCCTGCAGTTGCTTAACATCAACAGACAAAGTGTCATGGTTATTCATCGCTTCTTTTAGATGATACTTATACTTTTCATCATCACCTGTCTCCTTATAAAGATGCGCAATAGTATAATTTACGTCTCCATTATAAGGGTTGTTTAGCAAAGAATTTTTTAAGAGCAGTATAGCATCCTCGTAATTGTCTTCTTTTGCAAGAATTTTGGAAAAAATAACTGCTGCACTATCATCTTTCGGATTAAGTTCCAAAGTCTTTTGTAAATACATTTTAGAAAGGTTATTGTCCCCCTCCTCATAATATATAGATGCAAGATTAAAGCATGCCCAACTATAGTCAGGGGAAAGTTCCAATACTTTTTGATAAAGAGTTTTCGCTTCATCACGCCTACCTGTTTTATCATATTCATAGGCCAAATAAAACAGAGCCAAATAATCATTTGGATTAAGTTCTAAAGCTGTTTCCAAACATTTAATAGCAAGGTCATGCTCAGATTGTTTTGAATATATAAAACCAAGATTAAAATAGCTGTTTGCATCATCCTCTTCAAGCTGCAACACTCTTTTAAAATATGGTATAGCTTGTTCATATTCCTGCATCTGAAGATAGGCATAACCTAAATTATATAAATAGTCCGGTTCATCAGGTTTTATATTTAACGCATTTTGATATGAAATAATTGCCTTATCAAAGTTCTTTAAATTTTCGAGAACTATACCTGCATTATAATGCAATCTTGGATCTTCAGGAAATCTCTTTAAGAGATAATAAAGCTGCTTAAGTGCATCTTCATTATATCCGTTAAGCAAAAACTCAACCACAAGCTCTCTTCTGGCTGCAAAATCAGTAGGGTTGGTTTCTATTTTTTTTGTTAGTGCATTGATTTTTGCCTGACTATCCATAAAAAAATTTTACCTTTTCTAATTCAATATATCAATATGCGCTTGACAATAAAAGGTTTTTACAGGAATATAATAAATGTGTTCAAAAGAGCACTTTTGAAAATCAAATAAATTTGCCTTGGTGGCAGGAACCAATAGGGCAAGAAGCTACAAAAACAATTAAGTATTGTTTTTGACATGGCGATCAGAACACACGGAGTGTTCCGCCACAATACACGTTTGAAAACTTAATACAATTTGCCCTGGTGGCGGAATCGGTAGACGCGTCGGACTTAAAATCCGATTGGGCTCACCCCCAGTGCCAGTTCAAGTCTGGCTCAGGGCACCACTTTAAAGACTCGCGAAAGCGGGTCTTTTTTGTATTCAAACAAAAAATCAACAGTAGTTCCAAACAAAAATTTCCAATATTAAAAAAAATTTGGTAAATTAAAAATAAAAAATGAACAAATAAATTTTTACATCGTTATATATGATGTAAGGACAAAAAAACAATGAACAAAAAACAAGAAAAGACATGTAACGGATACGAAGCTATGTTCACATTCTTAAGTGAAGAGGATTTTCAAAAACACCTCAGAGAATGCGAATCATGTTCAAAAGAACACGAAAAAATGCAAAAGATTTCTGCACTTATACAAGAAGCTAAACCGTATATAAAAGAAAAACAAAAACAAAGCAAAATTGTAAAAAGTGTAGCAGCATGCTTTGTAATTGCATTTGCAACGCTAAGCATCCCAATATATATGGCAGGAGTCAACGTATATGATAATTTGGTTGCCCAAAACGCATTAACAGCACAAGAACTTGGGCTTCCTGTTGACGAATACGGACTGCTTTATGTGGAATAGGTAATGGATTTAAAAGATATAATATTAAACCACGGAAACACCGTGAGAAGCATAATAAAAAGAATAACAAACGAACAAAATGAAGACCTTGAACAAGAGGTTTATACAAAGATATGGAAACACTCGGATAAATATGAAGAAAGAGGTGTCATAAACGCTTGGGTAAAAACGATAAGCGCAAATTTATCAAAAGATTACTTAAAATCTTCACAAAAAAAATTATCGGATAATACAACAAATGACGAAACAGTAATGTCATTTGTACCAGATAAAAAAGAGAGTCCGGAATCTCTTTTAATTAGAAAAGAACGTCAAAAAGAAATTTCTGAAGCAATTAACAAATTAAAACCTAAATTTAAAGAAGTTATTATGCTTTATGAGATTGAAAACAAGTCATACGAAGAAATATCACAAAAAATAAAATGTCCTATAGGAACGGTTAAATCTCGTTTATACAATGCAAAAAAAGAACTAGCAGTAATGCTGGAACATCTAATTTAGAAAGGATATACAATATGAAAAAATCATTAATTATTGCAGGTCTCGCTGCAAGTATTATGCTTACATCTTCAATCGCAAACGCTGCCCCAAACACTGTAAAAGCAGATAAACAACAAACAGCTGTAGAAAAGCAAATACCTAAAAAATGCGACAAAAAAATGAAACGTTCGCCAATTGATGAAAGATTAAAACTTACTGATGAGCAAAAAAAACAAGCTCACGAAATCAGAATGAAAGGTCATAAAGAAATGAAGCCTATATTTGACAAGATTAAGGCTAAAAAAGAAGAAATAAGACAAATTGCAGAAAACACAAAACTTACAGAAGAGCAAAAAACTAAAAAAATAGACGCATTAGAAATTGAAATATTAAAACTTAAACAACAAGCAAGAAAAGTAAGAATTCAAAATGCAAAAGAATTTGAAGCTATCTTGACTCCTGAACAAAAAGCTGAATTCAATAAAATGAAAGAAGAAGGCAGAAAAATGCACATGATGAAAAAACGTAACGGACATAAAAAACCGGCAAAATTCGACAAACAAGCTCCTCTAAAATAAAAAACATACAATACCCGAAAATAAACACTCATAATATTTTTCAAGCCTTCCTTATAAATTATAAAGAAGGCTTTTTATTTGTTAAAATCACATTGACATTGCTATTTTCAGGCAGATATAATTGTATTTGGAAGTGGAGGGATATGAATAGATTTGGAGTTTTTTTAATAGCTCTTTTCTTATTTTTTACAATAAATCCTATTATTGCAAAAGATTTTTGTACTTCTGAAAATGTATATATTCAACAAAAAATAAACGAAACAGGGTTCAGACTACTTAATTCAGCTAATTACAATAAAAGAATAACATTTTATTTAGTACCTCAAAATAAAGTCAAAACAAGGATTAACAAAAGAACTAACAGAATATATTTATATCAAGGAACTCTAAAGTATATAGAAGATTCTAACGAGCTGGCTGCAGTACTGAGCTTGGATATTGCCAAATTAATGGATTACAAAGCAGGCTTTTTCAGACAATTTTCAATAAGCTTTTCACCACGCAAATATGAAATTAAAGCTGATAAAAAAGCCGTTGACTTAATGGCAAAAGCAGGATACAACCCTATTGCACTAATAAACTTCATTAATAAAACAGCAGAAGAACCTAACTGGTTTGAACACAATATTATGCATCACAAAGGAAAAGAAAGAGCCACATACATTTACCAGTACATTTATGAAAAATACCCGGCATACATTGCTAACAACAGTTATCTAAAAGATTCGGAATACCAGAATTTTCTCAGAATAACTCCAAAAGCAAGAAAAAAAGTACGCTTTATACAACAAGAGAGAATAAAAATTCAAGATGCGGAATAACAATATGAAAAGCATTAATAAAATAATAAGCATAGCAATCCTAGCACTCTATTTTACAAACATAGGCGGTCAATTTTGTTTGGCAAAAACACAATATGCAAAAAAAACAGTTTTAAAAGCAACAATAAAAAAAGAAATCAAAAATAATCAACAAAAAACCAAATATGAAAGTGAAATAATAGAAGACGAATTGGCCAAAGAAATAGAAGCACAATCAGTGCAAAAAATTAAATATAAAAAACTGGAAATCAAAGACGACGCAGTCGCACTATTACCAGTGAACGAAAAACAACCACCCAAAATATACCAAGAAGAAATTCTTAATGATGAGAAAGTTGTAACAAGCAAAGCAAACAAGAAATATAAAACAACTGATTACATCAAACAAGTAAAAACAGAAAATGGATCTGAGGTCATTTTAAAACCCATAAAAAGAATATCAACCAAAAGTAAAAAAATAAAAATAAAAAAAGACACAGGTGAAGAAGAATACAGAGTTCCATTTCCATCAATAGGCGACAAAGTCGCATTTAAAGTGGTTAAGGATGTTATAAAAGATGGAAAAACAGTTATTCCTAAGGGGACAATTGTATATGCAAGTGTTGGAGAAGTTGCACCAAGAGCAATGGGCGGAGCACCTGCTGAAATGACTCTAGAAAATTTTGAAATTAAAGACAAAAACGGAAATATTATTCCGTTAGACGGAGAAATAGCAAGCAGCGGATATTCTCTTTCGTTTTGGATAGGATTGGCAGAGCTTGCAACTACACCATTTTTATTCGGTCTTGCTGTTCCTCTACTTAGAGTTTTGCCGGGCGGTCAAGCCGTTTTGTCACCTAAAAAAAATTATGTAGTCTATTACTAATACAAAGAGGTAAAAATGAAAAAAATACTTTTATTATTCATAACAATGCTGATGTTCTCACAATTTTGTTTAGCAGATGAACTGAGATTAGACAAAGATGCACCTTATCAAAAAAAACTAATGGAAATAGGCTTTAGAATTTTAAACGCTAATCGTGTAGATAAAAGAATAACTTTTTACTACAAAAATGATCAGGATGTTAATGCAAAAATTCTAAGCAGATCCAAAAAAGTTTACATATACAAAGGCCTTATACCATTTATTGACAATGACGATGAATTTGCTGCAATTATTGCACATGAAATAGCTCACGGCATTGAATTACATGAAGGACTGGCAAGAAGAATTGCTATGAAGTTAAGACCAATCAAGTATGAACAAAAAGCAGACCAGACAGCGGTTGATTTGCTTGTAAATTCTGGATACAACCCGTTAGGACTTATTATAATACTGAACAAAATATCAGGAGAACCTTGTTTCGCAAGCAGCCGCAGTAACGGAACAAAGAGATTAGCAAACATTTATGAATACATCTACAAAAAATATCCAGCATACCTTGTATATAACGACTACAAAAAGAATATTTATTACCAAAATTTTCTTCTGACTAGCAAACCAGAAAGAGCAAAAATAAGACAAAAATACCAACAAAACAAATTACTACAAGTTAATAAAAAAGAACCTAAATAACATTTGTTACATACGTGATTTTCTCTTTTATATGGGATAGACTTTTATTATGAAAAAGATATTTACATACATAATATTATCAATATTCTTTCTTACAAACTCGGGTATATGTACAGCTGTAAAAGCTGAACAGTTACCTGTTACAAACAACCCTCAAGTGCAAGAGCCTTCTTCTGACGAAGTATTTAAGGGAAGAGCAGAGGTAACAAATAAACTCGAAGAAAAAAACAAAGAACTGTTCACAGGAGAAATTGACCAACTAGAAGCCAAAGATGTCATAAAAATGACAGTTTCTCAAGTTTTAAGCTCCGGTTATACAGAAGAAGGTGATGAATTTTTTGCTGAAATATCTAGTGAGGTAGAAGGTGAAAAAGGAGTCATACTTCCTGCTGGAACTATTGCTCACGGCACAGTTAAAGAGATTCAAGGTTCTAAACGTCTTGGAAGAGACGGATGGATAGAAGTAAACTTCGATTACCTCATTACTCCTGATGGAAGAGAAATTCCTATTCAAGGAAATATGAGCACAAAACTCAATCCGGTTGTTGGTACATCAAAAACGATAGCAAAAAGCGCAGGTTACACAGCCGTAGGCGGTGTTGTCGGAGGCTTTTTAGCTCTTAACATGTTTGGTTTACCTGCTGCTATAGTAAGTCAAGGCTATACGTTAGCTGGCGGAGCAGCTGTTGGTGGGGCTGTAGGAATGGGCATAGCTTTATACAGAAAAGGTAAAGATGTTCTAATCTCTCCTGGTGATGAAATAAGAGTAAAAATAACCAAAGCAGTTGATTTACCTGTGTTTAAAAAAGAAGCGCTTAAACAAGAAGAATTTGTCTGTGACGGATTAAATATTAAAATAACAAACATAAATTTTGAAGAAGACCCTTTCGGAGAAATGAACACTATCACAGTTGCTATTGTTATAACAAACCTCACCGACAAATACTTTACTGGATTTGACATATCGATGGTAAATGATCTTAACGCTTCATTTTATCCATCTGTTTTTGGTGACACTACGTTAATGTTTTCAAAAATAAAACCTGGAGACAGACTTTCAGGTAGAATATCATTTTCAGTAGATAATATAAAAAGAAAACATTGGCTAGTTATATATGATAGAATGGAAAGAAAACAAATAGCAAAAATCTCAATAGATAATGCAAAGAGAGATTTAAAAGACAAAAAGAATGCAAAAAAGAAAAAAAAGAAAAAAGATGCATAAAAAATAAAAAATTGGGTATTATTAAAAAAGAAGCAAAAAAAGGATTATAAGATGACAAAGCAAAACGCATTCACATTGGCAGAAGTTCTGATCACATTAACTATAATAGGAGTAATAGCAGCACTAACCATCCCTCCACTTATGTTTACGACAGACGAAAAACAAGCAATTGTAGGATTAAAAAAAGCAATGACAACTCTTGACCAAGCAGTTGATTTGGCTAGAACAGAACCAAAGTTCCAGCCTAACCCTAGATGCTACATCGACAATGAAGGTGGAACAGACGTAACAACGGACTGCGAAGAGTTGTTCAAATACATGAAAAACGTAATACAAGTCCAAAAATATTGTGATGGAAATCCTGTAGATGGTGGGTGTATGGCAGAATATGCAAAAGTAGATAGCTGTGAAGGTTGGGCTGATGTTGAAAAGAAAAAAGCTTTTATAACAACAGGCGGTATGAGCTTCTTTGAATACTCAAAAGCACAAGGAGCTTCTATAGTTGGTGTAGATACTAATGGGCCTAAAGGACCTAACAAATGGGGATTTGATGTATTTTCTTTAGAGCTGACAGGCAACAAAAGTACAATGCAAACTTACCAACCTGGCGGTTGTGAATTTGCAGAAAATGGTGGTAAAACTGGTTCCGAATTGCTTCAAGAAAGTGACGAATAGGAAACCCCATAACCAAACATTGCAAAATCATATTTAACAGGATCTGACGGGTCAAACTTTTTAAGTTGCCCCGTTAATTCTATAACAGCCAAATAATCATTCTGATTTCTAGACAATAAACCTAATTGACGAGATATTTTAGCAACATGCACATCTAAAGGGATAAGCAATTCAGACTTTGGCATAAATGCCCATACGCCTAAATCTACAGAACTTTTCCTAACCATCCAACGTAAAAACATATTCAGTCTTTTACAAGCGCTCTTTTTTGAAGGATTAGGCAAAAGATGATAAAAACCTTTTGTAACAGGCAAAGTTACATTTGAATAAAAATAATCAACTACAACTTGCAACATAGCACCAACATCTTTAGATTGCTCCCAACCGTAGGCAAATAAAGCTTCTAAAGAACGTCCTTCATTGTATAACTTTTTTAAAATTATAATAATTTGCTTTAAATCAATCCCAACAGAAAACCTGTAATCAATATCATCAACTACAGTAGAATTTTCATCAAAATTAACGACAAATTCGTATGGTTTATCCCCCATTCTCTCAAATAAAATATTTAATTTAGAAATAAACGCCTCTCTTTTACCATATGCAAAAACAGAAGCAATAAAAGCAGCAATCTCTATATCTTCTTTTTTTTGATATCTATGAGGAAACTGAACAGGATCATCTCCTATAAAAGCAGGGACTTCATAAGTTTTAACCAAATCATCCAAATATTCTTTAATTGCAACAACCATAAATTACTTTCTCATGTTTCTAAAATAAGTACTCAAAAGCTCATCACATTCTTGTTCTAATATTCCACCTTTAAAAGACAATCCAGAACTACACTTTTTAACAAGCTCAGGCATAGTTGTAAATGCACCATATAAAGAATCAAAAGACCCAAAGTACAAATTATCTATTCGAGACTGCAATATAGCCCATGCACACATTGGACAAGGCTCTAGTGTAACATACATATCGCAACCATTTAATCTCCAAGTACCAAGCTTTTGAGACGCTTCTTTTAACACTAACATCTCGGCATGAGCAGTTACATCATTATTTTTTTCTTTTTGATTATGCAAGCAAGAAATAACTTCTCCATTCTTAACAATAACAGCCCCTACAGGTATGTCATCACCTGACAAACGAGCCATTTCCAAAGCTTTTTGCATAAATTTGACGTCCATAACAGCAACATATTATTACAAAATATTACAAAAAATCATTTTTTTTTAATAAAAATTTAATATTTCTTAATAAAAGGCTTGCATTAATATATACTCGATGATATATTGAGTATATACATAAGTTTTGTGTTTAGTTAGTAAGTCTATAAGCCAAACGACAAGCGGCAGATATAGTTATCTTTGCTGTGTATTTATAATGCAAAAATTAGGATATTTAATAAATTAGGAGTATGTGTATGTCTAAAAACTTCGTCTCATCAAAAGCAGCCTCAACCAAACCAAATGAAAACAACATTATGCCACAATCAGGTGATGAAACATTAAATCAATACATAAGAAAAATTTCATCACTAAAAATTCTTTCGGCAGAAGAAGAAAAAGAAACAGCCAAAATTGCAAAAGAAGGAAATGAACAAGAAGCATTAAAAGCAAAACAAAAACTTGTACAAGCAAACCTAAAACTTGTTGTTAACATTGCAAGAAAAACAGTACAAGTATCACATCTGCCAATGGTTGATTTAATACAAGAAGGCAATCTTGGTTTGATGGTGGCAGTAGAAAAATTTGATTACAAACTCGGATATCGTTTTTCAACTTATGCAGCTTGGTGGATAAAACAAGCAATTTTTAAAGCAATATCAGAACAATCACACTGCGTAAAAATCCCTGTTTATATACAAGAAACACTTTCTAAATTTTCAAAAATAAAAACATCACTTGAACAAAAATACAACACACAAGTTAAAACAGAGGATGTAGCAAAACAAATGAACATATCAGCAGAAAAAATAGATACATTCTTGGGCGCATATACAAAATCCATTTCAATGGATTCTGCATACGAATTAAATACAGGAAGCGAAGTTACACTCTCTGACATTATAGAAGACACAACAGTGTCAGTTTACGGCAACGCTGAGTACGAAAACCTTAAAAAAGATATAGAAACAGTTGTTTCTCAACTTAAAGAAAGAGAACAAGCCGTTGTAAGAATGAGATTCGGACTCAATGAGTTTGGAAAAAAAACACTTGAAGAAATAGGCAAACTCTATGGTGTAACAAAAGAATGCATACGCCAAACAGAAAACAGAGCAATTAAAAAACTAAGAGAAATGACAGACACCAATGTCCTTCTTTCAGCTTATCTCACTGAATAGTTAGTATTAAGGGCAAATGCTTTCCCAATCTATACCGTCGTCATCGTCTTCGCCAGGTTCAGGAATTCTTTCTCCATCTTCTAACATTATTTGAAGCATAAGCTTTAACTGATTTTTATAATTAGCCAAAGCAATTTCCCTAGTCTTTGCACAATATGCAAAGCTGGGGAATTCCTTTATTTCAATATAATGATAAGGATTTCCATTAAAGTCCAGGTCTGTGCCTTCTATTAAAGTCCAATCCAAATTTAAATAATACTCTAAATCTTTATCCATCTAATGAATTCTCGCTCAACGGTTGTGATATCATTATGCCTTCTCCGCCCAACACTTCTGCTTGTTTCCCGTCTATGTACAAATAAATCGGTTTGTTGCTTGGGTTGTTAGCCAGTGCTGTTCTAATAACCTGTTTTAATCTACTGTACAAGCTATCGGCACCACCACCTGTTTGAATATTACCAGAAATATCAATTATAACTTTTTTGTTGCCTTCAACGACACCCAAAATTTGAACACTTTTTGGTACTTCAGAATAAACACCAAGTTTTTTTTCATATTCAGATGGTCCAGCTACCAATTGACTTAAGGCAAATTTTAATTTTGATTTTCCAGCTGGGACTTCTCTTTGAACTTTTTTGAAAACGCCAGTATCATTCTTATCCATACCTAAGAAATATACAGTAACATAAGTTTTTGGAGCCGTTTTTTCTTTTGTTTTAGTGGCAGATTTTTTGACAGGTTCAGCTTTTTGAGGTGGTTCAACTACCTGCTCTTCTGCAACCAACTTTTTCTCAACCTTTACGTGAGGCGTATCAAAAAAATTAGTTTTTACATAGAAAAATGCCAACACAGCAAGGGTAAGTATTACTAATTTTGACCAGAATCCCATTATATTCAGCTCCAAATAATTCACTCATAAACTTTAATTATTATAATAGTTTTTTGGCACAATAACCAGCCCTTTTATAATAATTCTATCATTTATTATAGCAACATCCTTAAGTTTAATGATACTTTTAGAATTGTTCAAAACATTAGCATTAAAGGCAAGAGGATTTAGCTTGTTTAGAATAGGAAGCAATCCATTTACATTAAAAGCTGAATGACCGCTCATTGTTTCTATATCAGTAAACTCAATATTACCGTCTTGAGCAATTATCCCCATTTTTATAGAAGCTTTTTTAGGTTCACGCATAGCTAAAGGCGCCATATATCTGACAGTAACTATGAGTTTGTTATCTTTAATTTCTGCTTTAGGGTCAAAAACTTTCAAAACAGAAACGTTTCCAAAGTTCACATTCAATGAATTTAACAATCTTGTATACTCAGGAGTGTTCATCATCTTTTGCAAGTCATTTGAAGTAATTTCAGCTCTAAAACCAAGCAAAAAGTTTTCTGCAGTTAAAACTTCACTGTTCTTATAAACAAAACGGTTATATCCGCACAAAGATTGACCACTAACATTAGACAAATACAATCCGTCAATAATAGCAGAATCAGAATAAGCATCTATGCTCTTAAATTTACCTTCAAGCATACTCATTGCACCAAAAGGCGTTATATCTACTTTAAAATTAGCTGACAAGGCTTTATTCATTTGTCGTCTTACTTGAGATTCCAATGTTGTAGAAACAAGATAATTCATACCTGAATACTTACTCAAAGCAGCAGAAATAGGACCGTTAACAACAGGTGTTGCAGGGCACATGTTCAAAGCTTCTGTTGTAGAAGCTTCAGCAAATACAGGCATAGCTGATAATAATAACAAAGTTAACATATATTTTATTTTATTCATAAAATTCCCCTTTTATATAAATACTTTTTTAGTAACTAACTTATCAATTTGTTTTTGAGCTAATGCACACAAATTACTTTTAAAGACTAAACAAACAAACTCATCTTGCTCAAACAATTCACAAAGCAAACTCTGACCGTGCTGAACTTTGTCCATTTGTTCTTCTGATAACTCGTACTGTTTGTAAGATAAAACATCAATAGGATTTATCAAAAAACTTTTAACAACATCAGCATCAGAGATACTATCCAATTGAACAGAATTATCTAACGTAAACAGACCGGATTTTGTCCGTGTTAAAGCTGTCATCACTGCTCCTGAACCAAGATTTTGCCCTAAATCATTAACAATAGAACGAATATAAGTTCCCTTTGAACATTCAATTTCTATCTTAGCAGTCTGTAAAGACTCATTAAAATTAATTAGTTGAATCTTATTTATAACAATTTTGCGTTTTGGAATATCATCAGGGATAATACCTTCTCTGGCAAGTTCATATAATCTTTTGCCGTTATAATGAACAGCCGAATAAGCAGGAGGAATCTGCTCAATCTCTCCTTCAAAAAAAGTTAAAGCTTGAATAACCTGCTCTTTTACAACTTTTTTATCAGAAAACTTTTCAACAACGCCTTCTATATCATAAGTATCAGAAACTTTGCCAAACTCAAGCTCAGCGATATAAGCCTTATCTTCTTTTAAATATTCTATCAAGCGAGTAGCTTTACCCAAAGCAATAGGCAAAACGCCTTCTGCCAATGGGTCCAAAGTACCGGTATGCCCAATTTGTTTAAATTTAGAGACACGACGCAACCTTGCGACAACATCGTGCGAAGTTAAACCTTTAGGCTTATAAATATTCAAAAAACCAAACATAATTACACCGATTAATTAAATTTCACCTTTAGAAATTTTATCAATCAAATCCATAACTTTAGTACCACGTTCCAACGAATCATCAGGAATAAAACGCAATTCAGGAGTAAGTCTCAATCTTACTCTTTTACCAACCTCGTATCTTATTCTTGAAACATTATCTTCCAAAGCTTCAATTGTCTGCTTTTTAGCCTCATCATTAGTAGAAAAGACAGAAAAATAAACTTTAGCAAAAGAATTATCATGAGCCAATTCTATATCAGTAATTGACACAACACCGCTTATACGAGGATCTTTGATATCTTTTTGAATGATATCTGCAATTTCTTTCATTAATGTTTTTCTGACTCGTTCGTTACGTAATGACATAATTACACCAAAACCTGTCTTTCTACTTCTTCAGTTGTTGAAACTTCTATAATATCGCCTTCTTGAATGTCATTAAACTTAGCGAATGAGATACCACACTCAAAGCCTGTAGCAACCTCTTTAACATCATCCTTAAATCTCTTAAGTTGATCAATTGTACCTTTAAAGATTTCTTGACCGTCTCTAACAACAACAGCTGTTTTACCTCTGAGTATTTTACCTTCAGTAACATAGCAACCGGCAATTTTAGAAGTTTTGCCAACAGTAAATACTTGTCTAACTTCAGCTTTACCAAGAGAAACCTCTTTAATTTCAGGTTGTAACAAGCTAAGCATTGTCTTTTCAAGGTCTTCAAGTATTTGATAGATAATATCAAATTTCTTAATAGTAACATTTTCTCTGGCAGCTGCCAGTTCTGCGTTATTGTCTTCTTTTACAGTAAAGCCTAAGATAATAGCATTACTTGCAGCAGCAAGCATAACATCGGCTTCAGAAATATCACCAACACCAACGTGTATAAGTTTTATAACAATTTCTTTAGATTTAAACTGACCAATAGCCTGTGATAACGCTTCAGCCGAACCATTTGTATTTGCCTTGATGATAAGGTTAAGATGTTGTATTCCGTCCTCACCTTCACCAACAATCTCATTTCTGATATGGTTAGGAAGCATTGCTTCTAATCTTGAATTTCTTTCTTTTTCTTTACGTTCAGCAACGATAGAACGCATCATTTTTTCATTTTCTACAACTTCAAATTTATCACCTGCTTGAGGAACCTCAGTCAAACCTAAAATTTCAACAGGCGTAGATGGAGTAGCTTTCTTAACTCTTTCACCTGAATCTGATAACAAAGCTCTAACCTTACCGCAAACGTTACCAACAACCACACAGTTACCGGTTTTTAAAGTACCGTTTTGAACAAGCAGTGTAGCAACAGGACCTTTACCTTTATCAAGGTTTGCTTCAATAACAACACCTGATGCAGGTGCATCCGGATTAGCTTTAAGATCTTGAACTTCAGCCAACAACAAGATGTATTCAAGAAGTTCATCAATACCTGTACCTTGCAAAGCGCTAACTCTAACGCAAACAGTATCTCCGCCCCACTCTTCCGGAACAAGCCCATGCTCTGTTAACTGTTGTAGTATTTTATCAGGGTTTGCATCAGGTTTATCTATTTTGTTAACAGCGACTATAATTGGAACTTCAGCAGCTTTTGCGTGGTTAATAGCTTCGATAGTTTGAGGCATAATACCGTCGTCAGCAGCTACAACAAGAATTGCGATATCAGTAGCCTTTGCACCTCTTGCTCTCATTTCAGTGAAAGCTTCGTGACCAGGGGTATCAATAAATACAATCTTTTTATTGTTCAAATATACTGTATAAGCACCGATAGACTGTGTAATACCACCAACCTCAGTTGAAACAATCTTATGTTTTGATGCTCTGATAGAGTCCAACAAAGTTGTTTTACCGTGGTCAACGTGGCCCATAATACTGATTACTGGAGCTCTTCTTTTTAAGAGTTTTGGATCAATAGAAGCAAGTTCTTTTGCTTCTTCTTCTTTTTGAAGTTCTTCTTCCATATATGCTTCGAGGTCTTCTTCAAGAACTTCAATTTCAAAATTTTCACAAACTTTTTTAGCTGTAGCAACATCTATAACTTGGTTTACAGTAGCCAAAATACCTTGCATCATTAAGAATTTAACAATTTCAGCTGATGCTTTATTAATTTTTTCAGACAACTCACCAACAGTCAAAGGCTGGTTTATAACAACACTTTTTACTTCTTCTACTGCTTCTTCAACATGAGATCTTTTTTTATGCTTTTGAGCATTTGCCTTTTCTAAGCTGATTCTTTCTTGTTCTTCCTCTTTTGAATTATATGATTTTTCTTTTTTCTTGGAACCTTTTTTCTTAGAATTTCCTTTTGATTCATATATTTCTTGAGGAATTATATGACGTTGAATAGGCTTTTTGTCCTGACGTTGTTCTTTTTTAGTGTCAGCAGATTTTTTAGCCTGAGAATCACTCTTAACTGAATCATTCTTTTTGTCAGCTTGCTTTGTTGAAGCTTTGTCAGAAGCAACTTGCTTTGGAGCTGGTTTAACAACAGGCTTAGGTGGTTCAATTTTTCCTAATTTCAATCTTGAAACAGGCTGAATAACGGGTTGTTCAATTTTACCTAATTTAACCTTTTCTTGTGGTTTCTTTTCTTCAAGAACAGGTTCCTTTGCTGCCGGTGCTTCCTCAACTTTTGGTTTAGCCTTTTTAACAACAAAAGCCTTAGGTTTTTTAGTTGACTCTACCTTAGGCCCTGACAATAACTCTTTTAACTTATTCGCTTGAATAGAAGAAATTACACTTGAATGTGACTTAACCTTGACGCCAAGCAGCGTATCCAACTTTTCTATAATCTCTTTATTGGACTTATTAAGTTCTTTTGCTAAATCGTACACTCTAATCGTATCTGTCATTATATGTATATTTCTCCAAATTCTTGCTCTACATATAATATTTGTAACACAATCTAATCTGCAAGTACAGCCCTGATTTTTTCTTTTAAGATATCAGATTCTTTTACCCTAAGTATTTTGTACAATTTGCCCTTTTTGAAAGCATTGTTAAAACAATCCAAAGACCTGCAAATATAAACCGACCGACCAAAAAACTTTGAATCAGGATTAACTTTCACCTCGTCTAAAGACTTATTAAAAGTAATCTTAATCAATTCATTGCGTGGTTTTAATTGATTACACGCTATGCACTTTCTAAATACCTTGTCATCAGCCATACTAACAACCAATTAATAATGTTTTACCGATATCCTTTCTATATCTCATAGAATCAAAACTTACCATATCCACACACTCATAAAGCTTTTGAGCTGATTTTTCCAAGGTAGAAGCCTCTGTTGTTAAAACAGCAACTCGACCACCGTTAGTTAGCATATTTCCATTAATATCTTTTACTGTATTAAAATACGCAACATCACAATGTTCTTCTACTTCGTCAAAACCTTTTAGTACTTCGCCGTATTCACCTTCATTAGGGTAAGCACCTGCACTCAAAACAACTGACGTACTATATAACGGTTTTGCACTAAGTTCGGAATATTCATCAACCAATGATCCTGTTATAGCTGCACACATGACTCTAAGAAGATTTTCCGCAAACAAATTCAAGATACATTGTGCATCAGGTTCTTTAAAAAACGGGTTAAACTCAATAACATTGAGGCCACCATTTCTATCAAGAATTATATCCACACCTAAAATACCGACGTACTGATTACCGCTTTTTGCAAGTTCATCTAAAGCGGGATATATTACTTCCTTAAATATTCTGCCTTCTAAATTTCTGTCAATCATATAAAAAGGAGCAAACGCACCCAAGCCTGATGTCAAAGAGCCACCATTACCTTCCAATACAGCTTTATATGGAACTACAGAATTTATAGGCATAGCATTATAGCCGTCTGTAATTACATAATAAGAAAATTCTTGGCCTGCAATATAATCTTCTAATACAACCTTTTTATGCCCAGCATCAAATAGATCTTCAATAGTTCTTTTAGCTATTTTAAAATTGTCACAAACAAAAACATTTTCACCATGCATATGACAATCTGTCTTAACAATAACAGGATATTTAGACTTTCTGGCATAGTCTATTGCCATATTCTCTCTGTCAAAAATACCGAATTTTGGAGTAGGTATTTTTGTCTTATACATAAATTTTTTGGCTACAGATTTAAAATTAGCAATTTTAGCAGCATCAGAAGTAGGAGCAAAAATCATTAAACCAGCTTCATTAAACTTTTCTCCAATGCCGTTAGCAATAGCTTTTTCTGACGAAGCTATAGTCAAATCAATATCATTAGCTTTTGCAAAATCCAAAAGATTTTCTACATCATCCGCTTTTATATCAATACAATTAGCAAACTCTGCAATAGCATCATTGCCTGGAGCAACAAAAACCAACTCTGTTTCATCGTAACGTGACACAAGTTTTGCAATAGAATACTCTTTAGCCCCTGAACCAACTATCAATATTTTCATAAATATAACCCTTTTTCTCTTATTCTTATTATACACAATATAACGGCTATAGCAAAAAGCCTTTACTGTAATAGCAAAGGCTTTTTGTTTTGGTTAGTTATAGTCGGATATATAAAATAATAATTGTTTGTTAAAACCTAGCAGTTTGCTCCGAGGATACCTGCAATAAAACCAGCAACCCCACCAACTACTGCACCGATAGGACCACCAACACAAGCACCGATAGCTGCACCTGTACCAGTTGTTGCTGTAACACCGCCAACTTTACCGACAACTTCTTTTGTTCTTGTAGATTTTGGTGTTTGAGAACCTTCCATTTTAGCAATTATATCTTCTGCTGAATATGTTTGAGCATTACCAAAGCTGATTGTATTCCAGAAGGCGTTACCCAAAGCCCCATCACAGTTTTGTTGAATCAATGCTTTCAAATCTTGACCTGTTACTGCGTGGAATTGTTCTCTAGCACAGTTTCTCAATGTCAATTCAAGCATTGCTGGATCATCCTTGAACTCTTGTTGCAATCTTGTGTATAGAGGTGATTGTCTCAGAGTGTTAACAATTCGTTCAAACTGAGCAACTATCTGATCTGATTCACCTTCAATTACAACAGTTTGTAGAGCGTTACAAGCTTCTCTAATTGAGCCTGTCAATCCGTCTGTTGCAGATGCATAATTTTTTGCATCTTTGCCTTCTTGATAGTATTGTTCTCTGGCTATATTTCTAAGGTCATAATCGTAAGCTAGTCGGTCTTTGTAATCCATATTCATATACTTGAGGTACTGTGGCCAGTATTGTTGATTCATACCGTACATTCCCATACCACCAATTGCATAAGGATTACCCATACCAGCCATTGATCCGGCTATAGACATATCATATACAGGAACATTACCCAAGCCAAAATGCTGATAAAAACCTGCATTTAATTCAGTTAAACCATTCCCTGATGCAGTTGCCGTTGCTGACATCTGATAAGGATTAGGATAACCATAAAATCCTGATATTCCGTTCATAACCGACCTCCGAAATTACTCTTACGAGTATATAACCTTATTAATCTAACCTTACACTTATATAAAAACAATTTATTTTTCATAATTGCTTAAAGCAAAAATTTTTCTTAACATTTGTTAACAATTTTCAATGATAAAATAGTAAAATCGGAGAGAAAATGCTTATACAAGGCAGCTGCAAAAGCGACAGAACAAACCTACTAATACAAAAATATACGGATTTGCTCAACTGTGGTATTGAGGCAAACAAAATTCTTGTGCTTGTACAAAACTCCTACAAAAAAAATCAATTCATTACAGAAGTAAAAAAACTACTAAAAATTCAGCATTACGAAGAGCCTCAAATACACACATTTTACGGTTTAATTTACAACACAATACTAAATTTTTGGCCTATAATCCAAGACACAATAAACATTGGAGAAAACGTTGTTACTCCAAATCTTACGGGTCTTGAAATTTCGCAATTTTTCTTTAGACAAGCAGTTAAAGAAGCAGGTTTTAGCGATTATAACTCAAAGATAAACTTAATCCACCAGATGTTTAGAAGGTACTCGCTTATAGTAAATAACGTCCTTTCTGAACAAGATGTGGAAAAACGTTCACAAATACTTAAAGAAGTATTTGCCACAGACGCAAAATCAGCAATAGAAAATTACAAGAAAAAGACTCTCGAATACAGAACATTTGACTATATAAGACAAGCTGCAGTATTTAGTTATATCTACAAAAAGCATAAATGTTTTAAAGATATACAATACCTTATAATTGACGATACAGACGAAATAACAACACTTGAACTGGATTTTATAAAGAGCATAAAACCACAACTTAAAGAAGCTATTATAGGATATGACAAATACGGTTCAAGCAGAATAGGTTTTCTAAACACTGACACTCAAGCTGTTAAAGAAATTGAAAAAACTTTTTCAAACGAAGAAACAGTTAACCTTGATAACATAGATAATTTCACACCACAAGTAGAACACAATGACTGCTCAAGACGTTTGGAAATGTTAAATAAAACTGCTGAGAAAATATCAGAACTTATAAAAAACGGAACATCACCGGATGAAATAGCTATAATAACACCAATTATTGACACAACATTAAAATTCACATTTGAAGAAGCATTTTTACCGCAAAATATAAAAATTTCATATTATTCCGGTAGCGAAAAGCTTAAAGATACTCCGCTAGTAAAAAACATACTAACCGTTTTAAATATATCTTTAGGTGTAGAAACAGATGTTTTTAGCGTAAGGTCTGTACTAAACAATATGCTAAAAATCCCTGTAAAGTATTGCATGCCTGTCATCGTGAAATATAAAGAAACAGGTTCAATACAAGCTACAGAATTTGAAAACCCGATTTATACAGAAGTAATAAAAAGGCTTAAAGGGACAATAGACCAAATAACAAACGACCAAATAACCTTGTCTCAAAAGACATTTGAGATATACAAAAACCTTGTCAATCCAAACTTTGATGAATTTTACCAGCTTGAAAAAGTGAACTTTTTTATAAAACAAATACAAGACTTTGAAAATGTTTTTCACAACCAAAAATGCAACCAAGCATTACAAAAAGCAATCTTAAACCAGCTTGAAAACTCAATTATATCTGAAAACCCTGCTTTTGCCCCCGAAATAGAAGAAAAATCAATAATTGTTGCAACAGCACAAAAAATAATAGATTTTTCACTAAAAACAAAATACCAATTTTGGCTTGATATAAGTTCCTCCGAGTGGACAAAAGAGGATATGGGTACTCTTTATAATGCGTGGGTGTTTCAAAAGTCTTGGAATAAAGAAGAATTTACTTATGAAGACAGTATTGAACTTGCAAAACTAAAGACAAAAAAACAGTTACGCAAACTTTCTTTATTAGCGCAAGAGAAAATTTATGCGGACTCTAGCCTTTTTGATACAGAAGGTAATGAAAACTTTGGCGGCATAGAAGAATACATACTGCCTAAAGAAAAACAAACAAAAGACTTTGATTTTAAATTCACCCCCCGTGACGACCAAAAGCCTGTTCTGGAATATAAATCCGGGAATATGGCTATATCTGCAGTGCCGGGAGCGGGAAAAACAACAATACTTCTTGCACTGATAATAAAACTTCTATCTGACGGGGTACAAAGTGACAACATATTTGTTATGACATATATGGATTCAGCAGCCAAAAACTTCAAAGAAAGGATTAAAAAAGCTTGTCCAAACCTTGAAAAAATGCCTAATATTTCGACAATCCACGGACTTGCATTAAGAATTTTAAAAGAGAACTCAAATTATCTTAGAGTTGGGCTTAATGCTGATTTTGAGGTTTGTGACGACAACCTCAGACAAAAAATCATTAGAGAAATTATGTCAAAACTTCAAATTGACCAAAACGAGTTTGATCGCTATGACAAAGCTATATCAGCACTAAAACTTTCTGACGTAAAAGAAATCCCCTACGTCAAAGACAAGGAAATCTTTCTTTTCATAAAATTTTACAACGCCTATAACAACTACCTAAAAAGCAGAAACATTATAGACTACGATGATATGCTTTCATATTGCGTAAAAATCCTTGAAGAAAACAAAGACATAGCAGAATATTACCAAGATATCTGTCACTACGTTATAGAAGACGAGGCTCAAGATTCATCTGTTATTCAACAAAAACTACTGTCACTTTTATGCAAAAAGCATAAAAACCTCATTCGCTGTGGAGATATAAACCAAGCAATCACAACAACTTTTACAAACGCAGACTTGGAAGGGTTTAAAACATTCATATCAAACAGCAACAACGTATCAATGAACCGTTCTCAAAGATGTTCAAAAGATGTTTATCAAACAGCAAACAAACTTATAGACTTTTCTAAAACTGACGAAAACCTAAAAAATTCGTTTTTCGACATAAAAATGAACGAAGTTACAGGAAAAAACCCTGTAGTTACTAACGGATTAAATGTACAAACATTCGACAATTACACAGAAGAAAATAACTACCTTCTGGAACAAATAAGAAATATATTTAATAAAGACCCAAAAGCAAGTATCGCTATACTTGTAAGGAACAACTACATAATTGAGGAGTATTCTCAATTTTTAGGACAATACGGTTACAACGTAATAACAAAAAGCGACTGTCTTAAAAACCAACCTGTGTTTGCGTTAATACTTGCTCTGCTAAAATTCTGCTCTCACCCTTGGAATAATGAAACAGTCTTAAACGTAGCGGAAACAATTAAACAACAAAAGATTTTAAAAATAAAAAACGAAGATTTACAGTTTATAAAAGATTTAAAAACACCTTTTATATTGCAAAAAGCAGACGAAACAGAAAGTTCACAACTATCACAACTGTTGTGGGACTTAAACTACTGGCTTGAAAACACACATCTTACAATAGAAGAAACTGTAGTAAAAATGGGAAATTATTACTACAACACAGATGTAGAAAAATCAAATATCTACATAATAGCTACACTGCTAAAGAGAATGGAAAGCCAATACAAAACACACGATATCTTACTTGAAAGAATTGAAGAGCTTTCTCAACGTCCTATACTTAGCAAATTCAAATTCTTTACAGATACAGAAGAAAAGTCAGACCTTAAAGAATCTTCTATACAAATAATGACATACCACAAATCAAAAGGTGACGAATTTGATTATGTGTTTATCCCAGGACTAAGCGAAGAAATACTGCCAATAGACTTAAATCAAATAAAAATTAAATCAAAAGAGCGTTTTATAGAAGCAGTAAAAAGCTTAAACTTAAAATACAAGAAAAAAGATGAGCAAGAGCTTAAACAATTTATTGCACAAGAAAACTTAAGACTTTTCTACGTAGCAATAACAAGAGCCAAGAAGAAACTCTACATAAGCTGTGCTAAAAAATACAAAAAATATTCAAGACTAAAAGATACCCAAATTTCGCTTTTGTTCGACAATATGCTTTTAGGAGAAAAAAATGCAAACAAATAATGCACAAACATATACACTCTCAAAATTGCAAATGTATGACGAATGCCCTCAAAAGTACAAGTTATGCTACATAGATAAAGTACATATTGCAGAGCTAAACACTCAAACACAAACAGGTAATAACCTGCATAATATAATAAATTATTACCTCAAAGGAATGGATGTAACAAAGCTTATCGAAGCACTTCCACCAAGCGATAAAGCTCTGTGGCACAATTTTAAAACTAACGAGATAAAAAACTACAAAATAGTTGAAAGTGAATACGCCTTCAACTTAAAGATTGATGAGCATTGGCTAACGGGAAGAATCGATGCCCTTTTTGAATTTGACGGAAACTATATAATTTTAGACTGGAAAACAGGCTCAAGCTTTACCCCCGAAAATGTGAAATTTCAAACCAAGTTCTATCTTGTATGCTTGTATGAAATATTAAAACTTAAAAAGCTTATCAACACCCCAGAAGAACTTTCAATGCAATATCTAAACCTTGCAACTAACAGTAAAATAAAAATACCTTTTGATAGTGATTTATACATAAACTACAAAAAAGAAATTTTAGAAATAATAAGAAAAATCAACAAAAGTACAACATACTTTTGCAACAAAAAAGACACATGCAAATATTGCAAATACTATAGGGCCTGTCCGTTTTAATAAAAGGCAATTTTTACGCTTTATACGTTTTATGCAATTATGCAAACTTTGTCTAATATATCTTTTAAATCAAGAAACAGCCTCGTAAAAGACGCAGGATTGGTGTGTAGAAAAGTAAGAACAGCATTCCCTTACGTTTCCCACGCAAAAGCTGCTCACGAAGCAAGCCCTGAAATATTAAAAAATAAAGATATAGTAAACTTTATCCTCAAAAGAGAAAAAACACTAAAAGAATACAGAGAAGACCAAAGACATATCCAAAAACCTTTCAACCGCTACAAAGAAATACTATACTGCGCAATAAAAGAAAAACTTGCTGCCTGCTATGACCTTTCTGTACTGACAGAACTTGTTTTACGTCTCAACGGAATCAAAAACTGTACAAAAGTGTCTCTAACTAATGCAGAAGGAAAACTTCTTAACCATAGTGCAGTAATTGTAAAAACTAGCAACAACCCTAAAAAAAATATAATCATTGACCCTTGGTTGCAAGACTGCGGATTGGAATCAGAAATGCTCACAAAATACAAAAGTATTTATGCGAAATATTTCAGAAAATTGTCCCCAAATGACAAAATAGAGCTGATACTTCGCCCGCAAGAAAAGCTATCACAAGAAGAAATTAATTATTTTAAAGAAAAATATCCAGAACTAATAATAAACAAAGCTCTTTTCACAAAAGCATAATCACAAAAAAAAGGATCTGTACCCTTGTATCAGATCCTTAAATCTAATTTCTACTTTATATTCTAATCCAAGTAGAATGCAGTAATAACTTTGTGAGATTCTTCCGCATACTCAATAGCTTTGTGCAAAGTATTTGAAGTATGTGACAAGAAACATATCAACTGCTGACAGTCATCGATAATCTCTCTGTTACAAATGCGGCTGGCATCTGCAAGAGTCATCATAGCTCTGTCAGAGTGTTCAATAATGTTAGGAACACCAATCAACTGATCTTGTACGTCAGAAGGTTGCTGACCAATAGTCTGAGGTAAAATAACTTTCAATTTATCAGGGTTAGACTTCATTGCCCCTCTGATAGTTGCAGCGTTAGTACCTGAAGAACCACCTGACGTAATGATTGTATTACCTTGAGCAACCAGTGCATAAGATAACGTTTCAATAATTTGTTGGTGAGTAATCGGCAAATTACGACTGCCGATAATAGCAATTCTCTTAGCAGACTGTTGTATCGTAGCAAGCTCCATAGCAAGCTGATCTACAGTGTTTGCTTCATCCTCAGGAACCTTATCAAGGTCATCTGTAGGAACCATAATCGTAGGTTGTTCTTGTTTTTCTTGGTTTTCGTCTGACATAGTCGTTTCCTAAATATAATATTTTACTAAAAAATTTTTTTTGATTATCATAATAATATCATAAATTATGAAAATTAAAAGTGTTTTCATAAAAACAGGCTGAAACACAAACAAGTCGGGGGAGCATTGGAAGAATTACTTAAAAGTCTTAATGACGAACAAAGGGCAGCTGTTGTAGAAAAAGAAGGTGCATTGCTTGTACTGGCAGGTGCAGGTAGCGGCAAAACCAAAGTGTTAACTACACGTATAGTTAACCTTGTAAAATCAGGTGTAAACCCATATAAAATCCTCGCCGTTACATTTACAAACAAAGCGGCAAAAGAAATGCGCGAACGTCTTTCTAAAATGATAGGCGAAGATGTCGTAAAAAAAATGTGGGTAGGTACTTTCCACAACATCTGCGGCAGAATACTCCGTTTTGATATAGAAAACTACAAAAGCCCCGACGGAAGAAAATGGGATAACAACTACGTTATCTATGATGAAACAGATACTAATACCATCATAAAAAATGCAATAAAAAAATTAAATATTGATGAAAAAACCTTTGCACCAAAACTTGTTAAAGCAGCGATAAGCAACGCTAAAAGCAAAATGCAAGACGCTTATACATTTGCAACAAGAGCAAGAGATTACAGAAGCCAAAAAATCTCAGAAATATACTACGAGTACGAAAAACAACTTCTTGCAAACAACGCCATAGACTTTGATGATATGCTTCTTTTAACAGTGAACCTGCTTTCAACAAACGAAGAAGTAAGAAACAAATACCACGAAAGATTTTCACACATATTGGTTGATGAGTTTCAAGATACAAACATAAGCCAATATATGCTAATAAGACACCTATACTCTAACGGAAAAACAGACGAAGAGCTTAAAGGCAGAAGCTTATGTGTTGTAGGTGATGTTGACCAATCTATTTACAGTTGGCGTGGTGCGGATTACAAAATCATTTTGAACTTCCAAACTGATTACAAAAATGCAAAACTGATAAAACTTGAAAAAAACTATCGTTCAGTTGGTACAATTTTAGATGCAGCAAACGCAATTATTGTAAACAACACTGAACGTGTAAGCAAAAACTTGTATTCGACAAAAGGTCAAGGCGAAAAAATTGATATTTATGAAGCTCAAGACGAATCCGGAGAAGCTTACTACATAGCTAACCGTATAAAACAATACGCAAGAAATCTCAATGACTATGCTGTTTTATACAGAACGAACTCTCAATCACGTGCAATAGAAGAAGCCTTAATATCACAAGGAATTTCTTACAGAATGGTAGGAGGCCTGAAATTCTACGACCGTAAAGAAATTAAAGACCTTATCGCATACTTAAAGCTTATCTACAACAGACACGATTCACAAAGTTTAAAAAGAATAATTAACGTCCCCAAACGTTCAATAGGGGATACAACAGTTAAAAAATTGCAAGAAATAGCCTCTCAGATGGATTACTCCGTGTATGAAGTAATCGAAAACATCGAAGAATACGATGATTTTTCTGCGGGAGTTAAAGCAAAACTCAAAAATTTTGTCGAGCTTATAGACAAACTCGATAAAAACAGAACATCGTTGTCATTGCCTGAGTTTATTGCATTTATAATTGAAGAAACAGGCTATCTTGCAGAACTGAAACAGGAAGACACCGAAGAATCACAATCTCGTATAGAAAACCTTCAAGAGCTTGTAAATGTTGCTCGAGACTTTTCTGCAGAGGATGAGACAAATATTCTCGGTGAATTCCTTGCTCAGGTTGCATTGGTCAGTGACCTTGACGAAACACCTGATGCAGACAATGCTGTTACTTTAATGACACTACACGCAGCTAAGGGGCTTGAGTTCGAAACCGTATTCCTTGCAGGTTTGGAAGAAGGTATTTTCCCTCACAGCCGTTCTTTAAACAACAACACAGAGATGGAAGAAGAAAGACGTCTTATGTATGTTGGAGTAACACGTACAAAACAAAAATTGTACATCACTTACGCTAAAAGACGCCAAATGTGGGGAGAAACAAGATACTATACCCCAAGCAGATTTTTAGAAGAAATTCCATACAACCTGACAAACAGAAATACATCAGAAGAAAACAGCTACAGCTCAGGTAGAAGCAGCACATTCAGCCAAGCTGTCAACAAAATTAAATCACAAGCAAAAACAAACAGCTCTGGTTATGTGGAAAAAACAACAAGCTTTGGCAAAGGTTTTATCGCACCTTCTGCCGGTCTTACAAACACACAAAGAATAAGCAAGGTTGTAAAGAAAAAACCTGTCTATAACGGAGAAAACAACTATAGTCAAACAGCATATAAAGCACCTCAACAACCTAAGCCAAACAACTTTGTAAAAAGAGAAGCGTTTGTTGTTAAAAATGCTCAAAACCAAGCAAAAGACGAAGAAAGAATTAAAAAAATTCTTGAAGACAACCCTATAAAACGAATGCTTGAAGAAAAGAAAGCTAAAGAAGCTGCACTACAAGCAGCACAAGAAGAATCTTCATCAGGTTTCAAACAAGGTGACAGAGTCTTTCACGAAAAATTCGGTATAGGTCACATTGATGAAATAAAACAAATAGGTTCATCATCAATGTATGTAATAGATTTTGGAAAGCAAGGCAAAAAAGCAGTAGATGCTCTTTATGCAAATTTAAAGAAATTCTAAACATACAAAAAAAGCTCCCTGATAGGAGCTTTTTTATAAACCTTTTATCACTATGAAAAGAAATGACCTCTTTTAGAATCAAGTGTAATTTTATCAAAAGAGTACAATCTTGCCGGTCTTTTAGAACCTGCTTTTGTAAATTCATCAAGTTCTTTTAAAATGGCTTGAGACAAGAATTTTTTTCTAAAATTACGTTTATCAAGTTTTTTCATCAAAATCATTTCATAAGCTTTTTGCAACTCTGTTAAAGTGAATTTTTGAGGCAAAAGCTGGAACGCTATAGGACAAAATTCAAGACGTTCTCTTGTTCTTTTTAAAGAATACTCAATAATTTCTTTGTGGTCGAAAGCCAAAGCCGGCAAGCTGTTAACAGGATGCCATTTAACTTCTGTAATTTCAGTATTTTCTTCAAATGAAAGAACAATGTCATCAGAACGAATCAACGCAAAATAAGCACAAGTGATAACACGTGCAGCAGGGTGGCGCAACGGATCACCAAATGTATACAACTGTTCAAGATAAATGTTTTGAACGTTTGTCTTTTCTTTCAAAATACGTAAAGCCGCATCATCAAGAGTTTCAGAGATACGAACATAACCACCAGGCAATGCCCACTTACCTTTGAACGGTTCGTTAGCACGTTTAACCAACAATACTTTAAGTTTGTTATCTTTAATAGTTAAAATAACTACGTCAGTCGTGACCTCATGCGTTTTTGTTTCTTTGAACATAAATCCTCGGCTTGTTTATAACTTATTTATATTTTAAAATAAAAAAAAGCATTTTGTAAGTTTTTGATAAATCTTTACAAAATGCATTTTTAATCTTTGCATCTATTTACTAAATAGCACCTGATAATGTAACTATTGGAAGGCTGTCTAAAGAATTATTTCTCAAAACGTTTGCTTCTTTATCAATAGACAACGGACCGCGAATCATACCTGTTTGTCTGTATTTTAAAATAGCTGGATCAGGGTTTACCTTCTGAGCATTATACTCAGACATGATACCTCTGACAAAACGTTTTGTTTCAGCAAAAGGAGGAACTCCTTTGTACTTGCTGACATTACCAGGGCCGGCATTATATGCAGCCAAGGCTAATTCCATAGAGCCAAATTTTTGATACATCATCTTGTAGTACATCAAACCGCCACGAATGTTATCACTAAGCTGATATGGGTTATACCCTAATCTTCTGGCAGTTGAGGGCATTAACTGAAATACCCCTACGGCTCCGTACGAACTTCTTTTTTCGTGTACAAAACCCGATTCCATTTTTGCAATGCTTAATCCGATAGCAGGATCTACGCCCATTTCCAAAGAATGTTTTACAATGTAATCTTTGACTGTGGACTTAGAAGTTGCTGCTTGTGATTGTTGTGGATTCGCTAAAATGCAAAAAATGAGTAGTAAGGTTAGTGTTAGTAACTTTCTAATCAAATGTTAATCCTCTGTTTTGTAAATCGAAGCGGGGAAAAAGCTTCTGCTTTGGCTCTAAATTTCGGCTAAGTTTCTGTGGAATCTTCTTCCACCCCCTCTCCGAAATCCAACGGGAGCCCCCCGGAAACTAATTTTTTACTCTGATTGCTTTGACATTCACATCTGATTAAAAAACCAGCTTCTTGTACATAATACTTCATAAAGACAAAAAGTCAAGTCCTGTGCTCTTTTACCACCTGTATCACCATTTATTGGCGGTTTTCAGAACATTTTTATTCTCAATCAAACTATAAGTTTTTTTAATTAGATGACGGAATATTCGTTTGTGATAATATAGAGTAAAGGGAGATTTGAATGCCAAGAAAAAAATGTATTGAAATTGTTCTGGATGTTGAAACAACAGGACTCGATTATAAAAAAGAGAGAATTATAGAATTTGCAGCAGTAAGACTCGAAAACGGAGTTATAAAAGACAGCTATGAAACTCTGATTAATCCGCAACAGCATATAAGAAAATCAAGTATGGCTGTACACGGCATAACAGAAGAAATGGTTGCAGACCAACCTACTGAAGAAGAAGTTATGCCCAAGATTTTGGAGTTTATCGGAGAATATCCGATTGTTGCTCATAACGCTATCTTTGACTACAACTTCATTAACGAAGCATCTAAAAGACTTTACGGCAAACCTATAGAAAATCAACGCATAGACTCTCAATTCTTATTTAAAGAAGTCTATCCGGAGTTTGAATCGCATGGACTTGAAAATCTTATGAACAAATTCGGTGTAGAATTTGACACAAGACATAGAGCAATGGCAGATACGGTAGGTTTGGCTCAAGCATATCCAAAACTTAAAAAGTTATACGAAAAGAAATATGACTGGCAAATGAAACAAATAGATAACATTGAATATCTGTTTGAAAGATACTTGCGCATACAACAGGCGGTACAAACTATGCAGTCAGAACTACAAGACTTAAAATCAATATTCAAACTCTATTTTGACGAAGGTGGCAAGCCTGTAACTTCTATGACTGGAGAAACTCTTGTTTATCAATCAAAACAGTCTTATTCTTATGATTTTGTTCAAATCAAAGATATTTTAGATGATATAGGCGCACTTCCAAAAGCGGTAAAACTTAATAACGGATTTGTAGACAGACTAGTTAACGGTCATAGCCTTGATGAAGAGACAAGAGAAAAAATCAAAGCTGCACGCTACGATTTTTCAGAGACAAGAAACATTCAAATACTAAAATCAGATAAACACAATTGTGAAAAATAAAAAGACCTGAACTCTCGTTCAGGTTTTATATTAAAATTGTCTAGTTTTGCCGTATCAGTTTCTTTTATGAAAATTTTATTATGCGATGAAGTTAGTACCGAATCTTGTTGCACCTAAGAATACGCATTCTTCTAACATAGAATCGAGGCTTCTGTAGATTTTTTTAGCAGGAGCTTTTTCAGCTTCTTCAATACCGTGTCTTGTTTCGTTATATTGTGCTGCGATTGCTAATGTATAGTTTGCGAATGGATTAGTTGCGTTAATCATTTATCTCTGACCTCTGTTTATTTAACTCACATATATATAAAAACAAAAAGTATATAAAAATTGCCAAATTAGTATATACTATTCTTAATAAATCTTAACATTTTAGTAATTAAGCCAGAGTAACGAGATTTCCATCAATATTCACTGCACAGATATTTAAATTTTTATCCCAATATATTTGAGATTTAATCTCTGGGACATAATTTATATTATCAGATGCCATTAAAACGGCAGTTCTTAAATCTAACATATTTTCAGAAACAAGACCTTTTATTATATCGCTAACAAAAGATGTACAGCCGGCCATTGTACCTTTGGCATCAACGGCTTTTCCATTTTTTAGAAAGACTTTTTTTCCGCAAAAGTCCATTGATTCTTTATTACTATGAGCAATTGGCAAAGCATCACTTATTAAAATAATTTTGCTCAAAGGCTTCGTTCTAAAAGTTATTTTCAAAACGTCTTTTTGAACATGGACCATATCAGCAATCAACTCTGTATAAATATCGTCATTAACGAGGGCAGAAACAACAGTTGATTTGTCACGATGAGAAAAATTTCCCATTGCATTATACAAATGAGTAACTTGATCAACACAAGACAAATCACAACCCAAGCAGTGTCCTGCTGATACCCTAACCCCCTTAGACTTCAAATATTTGCACAATAAGTTATCGTCATCAAGCTCTGGAGCGAGGGTAACAATTTTTATTACATCATCTTCAAGCAATTTATAATTTTCAATAGTAGGTTTAATTAATTGATTTTCGTCATGAATTCCTTTTTTCAAAGGATTGATAAAACAGGCTTCTAGATGGATACCAAGAATCTTTGCCATAGGTTGAGACAAATTTTCTTGCAATTGCATAGCATGTTTTATTTCTTTAATTTGAACTTGCAGATTTTCTAAGGTATCCGTTGCCAAAGTAGGGAAAAAACCACAAACACCATGTTTCAATATTTTTTTCGCAAACTCCAAAAAATCGTCACAAGAACAATTTGCAAAATCTATACCAAAGCCCCCATGAATGTGTTGTTCAATGAGGGCTTTAGTTTCAATTAAATTATCTACTGATTGAGATTGATTGTCGTACATAATAATTACCCGAAAAACTATTCAAGTATTATTATATAAATTTTTCCAATTCTTTCAATAGTTTTTCGTGTTTTTTAGCAAAAACGCTACCTCTTGCTTCAATAGCCATTTTTAAAATCAACGGCATATTAAGAGCAAGACCTTCAGGTTTAATATTATTCTTATAAACATCTTCAAAATTGTTAGGCAATCTTAAAGACCAGTTTTGATCCCCTGCTGTACCAGGAGTATTGTATGTACTTTTTAAACCAAAGAAGTCAGTAAAAAATACTTGAATGTTTTCTGCTTTAGAAGCAAAGATTTCTGCTAATTTAACGTTCATCAAAGCTTTTGGATCAGTTGTTAATTTAACAATTAAATCATCTCTGTCTTTGCCTTGAAGTTCTGAATACATATCATCGACAAGGTTAACAACGTGCAAGTATCCAACATGAGTATTAACCATTTCATCAGCCCACATAGAAACAGGCTCATTGTCATGAGTACCAACCATAGCCCAACTTCTTGGAACAATATTACAACATCTGTAAGGGTGTTCAGGTTTGTCGTACTTAACAAACTGAGTCAATCTCATACCTTGCAAGTCGTATTCTTTCATAACAGATTCTACAGGGAAAGTAAGAGTACCAAGGTCTTCACAAACGATAGAATCTTTATTAAGTCCTTCTTCTTTAGCAGCAGCGATAACAATTTTTTCTATCATCGCACCATATCTTTGAATTTGTTCCTTAGATAATTTTTTAACTCTTTTTTCTTTATCTGGCTCAAGCTCCATATTCAAGTCATCCATAGTAGCAATAGCGTACTGAGCAAGCTCAGGATGTTCAGGAGATGAATACAATCTGCCTGCACCTTGTTGAGGAAGAGGTTTTTTACCTGCTTTGTATACCCAAGGGTCAATCAAACCAACAATGTGGTCAATTCTTACACCACCCGGGTTTTCTTTAAACATTTTTTTATAAAGTTGTTTTAAAAGCTTACCTGCTTCGCCAAGAGAGCCGTCTTCGTTGAACATTTTTTTAGGGTCAACAACAGGGAATCCCCAAGCTTGTCCATCTTTAGAAAAATAATCAGGCGGACAACCTAGCATCCAGCCATCCAAGAATAACGATTGATAAGCCCAGCTATCTCTATCAGAGAAAGCAACTTGTCTATCTGCAATAAGTTTTAAATCATGTTTTAATGCATATTTTTTAGTTTGCTCGTTTTGTTTTGCTGCAACAAATTGACAGAATGAATAATAATTAATTTCATCAGCATATTTAAGTCTTAATTCTTTTTCTCTTAAAAATACAGCTTTTTTCTCTTCATCATTTTTCGGATTGAATAAATTTCTGTCAACAGAGCTGTTCCACAATGGCCAATAATCATTGTTATTTTCAATAACTAGTGCTTCATACAAAGCATCTTTAGAAAGCCAAAAATCGTTATCTTCTTTAAATTTATCAAACTCTTTGTTGAGTTTACGGTTATTCCATTGTTTAAAGTTAACGTAAGCTTCTTTCAGCGCTTCGTCTTGAGCATTGACAATATAAGAATATGCTGTCTTATTTATATCTTTATTTGGATTTTCATTACAAACTTTATTATAAGTTGCTACGGAAAGAATATTCCCCCAATCTTTAGTAGTCAGCTGTTCTAAATCGATAAACAAAGGATTCAAAGAAAAAATTGTACCTGTGTAAGGTGAAGAATCACATGCCTTGGTTTTACCTTGAGGTCCAAGCTGTATTGCATTAAAAAGACCAGAAGCAAAATCCATAAGCTTTTTACCAGCCTCAGAATTTGGAGTACCAAAACCTGTATTTTTGCCAGAAATTGCAGGGAAACTGTTGCCGTGAATAATCAAAGCAAAATTCTTTTTCCCAAGTTCTTTAAGAGCTTTTTGGCAAATCTTTTTAATTTTTTTTGCATCTTTGTCTGTTTTGTTTAAACAACAACAAATCATAAATTTCTTACCCCTTCTTGACTACCATGATTCTAATTTTAAAAATATCGTAACACTTAGTATATTTTTTTTATATAGCCAGTGTGCATAAATTATAACTGTTTTTACATTTCTTTACCAAATTTAAATTTTAATTAAAAACTTACCAAATACTCAATAAGATTTACAATAAGTCCACCGAGATATAGAAGCCCTATAAAAAAACAAAAATCCGAGCGTTGTGAAATGAATTACAGAAAGTTATTTAAACAACGACAAACGAGGTACTGTTTGAGGCACGGGGAATTATTTGTATCATAATCAGTTTTTGTACTTTAGCAATTTTTACGTGCCGAGTTGCCGAGTCGGGTTTAAATTACTTTCTGTATGAATGGAACATCAGGTCGGGAGCTTTTGGTACTTTTGTCGGTACAAAAGTACGTAAAAAATATTAAGTAGTTGGAACGACTGTGCCGCTGACAATTGAGGTGTTTAATTGTCATAGCTCGCCAAAATATTGAAGCCTTATGAAAAAAACAATTGTGAGTGGACTTGGTACTTTATAAATGGGCTGTCTATTTGGCATAGCCCGCCAAAATATAGAAACCTTATGAAAATTTGTATGTTCATTTTCTTTCTTTGTTGCAATGCAAAGAAAGAAAACGAACCAAAAGAAAGA
>CALVEI010000018.1 GCA_944326515.1 Candidatus Gastranaerophilales bacterium
CTGGGGCGGAAGGATTCGAACCTCCGGAATGGCTGGACCAAAACCAGCTGCCTTACCACTTGGCGACGCCCCATTGCGTCTGTACTATATATATTATTAGGCACATACCATGATGTCAAGTGAAAAATCTAATTATTTGAATAAACCAAGTTGTTTTCCATTAAATTGCTTTTTGTACATTTCATAGTCAAAACAGCCAATGTCGTTGTATGCGACAGGATTATTTGCTAAGTCTATAATTCTGCCTTTTCCTATTTCGCATCGTTTAATGTGTTTACAGAAGCTACAAATTTTCCATTTATCATCGAGTTTGTTTTTTTTAGTTCGCATAGTTCTTTCTTTGTATTTGATTTTTTAAACCAAAAAGATGATACATAACATAGGTTTAAAATGATAATATCTTACCAGTTGTAAAAATTCAATATTGGAGATGTTTATGGATTTGAAATATATTTTGACTTATTTTGTTAGTGATAAAAATTGGATTAAAAAATATCTTATTGGCTCTTTGTTAATTGTTCCAAGTGTGTTGTGTTCAATATGTAATCCTTCTTTTAATTTTATGAAGCACATAATTGCAATAAATAAGTTGGAATATAATGTAGCTTTATTTTTGATGTTGATATTTTTTGTAGTAAGTATATTTGCCAGTGTTATTGTTGGCGGATATATTGCTATTAATAATAATTTAAGAATATATAAAAAAGAAGAAGGGCTTGCTGAGTGGAAAGATATTAAATCAATATTGAAGGTGAGCTTTAAAATGATTGCTGCCTGGTTAATTTATATGTTAATTCTTACTGTGATTTATTCTGTTATTATATTTTTGTCATCTATTATCATTTCTTTCTTTGTAAAAGATAATTTGTTAGACATTCTTCCTATTGCTATAGCTGTAACTTCTCTTATATTATTAGTTTTTTGTTGTTTAATGTTTTTGACTGTTTTGATTTCTTTTTCAACAGATTTAAGATTTTCTTCGTTTTTTAACTTTAAACTAATGTATAATGTTATAAAAAACAATAAAAAGAGCTATTTAATATATGTACTGGCAGCCACTTCGGGGTATTTGTTATTAACAGGTTTTAATTATTTTGTATTTAGTAAGTGTGTATATGTTTCTATTTTGATACCTTTTCTTACTTTTTATATTTCAATTGTTGTTTCTGAACTTTTGGCAAGAGTTCCAAGGCAAGAATCATAATTATTTGTAAAAAAGAGCGGATGCTTAAAAACATCCGCTCTTTTTTTTACACCTGGTGTATTTTATACAGAAGCTAACTTTGCTTCTGTTTCAAGTTTTAATGTTTGAGTTGTTATGTCAGCAACTTCTGATGGACCCCAGTATTGAATAGAACCAGGGAAGATATATTCATCATTCATTGCCCAATTTTCTCTATTGGCTTCAAGTTTTTTGAATACAGGACCGTCAAGTCTTACAAGTGCTTTTTGGATAACAGGTTTCATGTGACCGTGACGTTTTTCCATATTCATCATCATTGTAAGAGGAACACCGCCTGCAACCCATTCAGTAGAAGGAGCTGTAAGGTTTCTCACTGATGATAAGTAACCAGTCAAACCTGATTGGATAAGAGCATAAGCATTAAATCCTAATGCATAGCAGTAGTTAGCATCAAAGTTTGATGGAAATGCGCATCTGCCTTCGTATCCGAAGAAGTGGCATTGATCAGAGAATTTACCAGCAAATTCTCCTTGGGATTTCATTTCGTCAAGTTTAACTTTAATCATTTCGATTAAAAGTTTTTCTGTTTCAATTTTAGAAACTTGAACGTTACCATGAGGGTCTCTGTCCATTAATAATTGAGCTTTAATCAAAACAGGAAGTGATTCAAAAACTTTAGCGTTAGCTGGTTCAAGTCTGCTTTCGATAAAGTTAAATTTGTCAGCAGGTACTGTTAATTTGTTGTATGATGCATCTTGTTCCAATGTTGACATAACATCGTTCAAGTTAGCAATCATTGTTTTCATTTCAGGAATAAATTCAATTAATCCTTCAGGGATAAGTGCTACACCAAAGTTTTTACCTGCATTAGCACGTCTTGCAATAATGTCAGCCATGTAGTCAACGATTTGTTTTAGTGACATTTTCTTTTCTTCAACTTCTTCAGAAATTAAAGTGATATTTGGCTGAGTTTGCAAAGCAACTTCTAAAGCTACGTGAGTTGCACTTCTGCCCATAACTTTAACAAAGTGCCAGTATTTTTTAGCTGAGTTAACGTCTCTTTGGATGTTACCAACAAGTTCTGCATAGGTTTTTGTTGCAGTATCAAAACCGAATGAAATTTCGATTTGTTCATTTTTTAAGTCTCCGTCTATTGTTTTAGGACAACCGATAACTTGGATACCTGCATTTTTTGCAACAAACCATTCAGCTAACATTGCAGCGTTAGTGTTTGAATCGTCACCACCAATGATAACAATGCCTGAAATATTTAATTTTTGGCAGTTAGCAAGCGATTTTTCAAATTGTTCTTCAGTTTCAAGTTTTGTTCTGCCTGAACCGATAATATCAAAACCGCCTGTATTTCTGTATGCATCAATGATTTCGTCTGTAAATTCAATATATTGACCGTCAATAATACCTGAAGGGCCGCCTAAGAAACCGTATAATTTGCTTTCTGGGTTAGCTTGTTTTAAAGCATCATACAAACCAGCAACAACGTTGTGACCGCCAGGAGCTTGCCCGCCTGACAAAATTACACCAACATTTCTTGCTGCAAAGCTTTGTTCTTTACCTGATTTAAAAGTTACTGTGCATTTTCCGTATGTGTTAGCAAACAATTTTTTGATTTGTTCTTGGTCTTTAACACATTCTGTTTTGTCGCCTTCGATAACTTCTACATTTTTAATGCCTTGAGCAAGTGTAGAAGGAAGAACAGGTTTAAAAGCTAATCTTGCTTTTTGCAATGGTGAAAGTTCTACCATAATCTAATATCCTCATATAAATAAAATTATTAACATGTAAGATTCTATCACAAAATGTTTTGCGATTTTGTGAGTAATGTTAACTTTTGTAAAGTAACTTTCTTTTGAAAAGGCAATTTTATAAGAAAAAATTTTTTTATATTAATACAGGAACGAGGAATCTAAATAGACACAAAAGTCTATACGTTTTCAAGAGAAATTATTTAAGGACTATTAGGGGATAAAAAGATGGCTGATTCATTAAACATCGGAACAACTTGGACAGTAAATGTACCTGCAAACAGCGGTAGAACAGTTAGTCAAAATTTATGGCAATACAGCTTGTTTCCAATGGCAACTGCACCTAGCGTTATGTATCCTTGCGATGGTCTTTCTAATATGAATGATGCTCAGTTAATGAATTTTGACTTTGGCACAACTCAATTTTTAGATACATCAACAAATATGTTTTATCAAATTATGCCGATGATGAAACAATGGATGGCTCAACAAGCAGAAATGTATCAAAAAATTATGTCAAATCTTCACAGCAACAGTTCTGTCACTGTAACAAAACCTGGTACTGTTGACGGAACTAAAGTTATCAAAGAATCTAAAATCAAGAGTGTATTAAATAAAATTGCAACTGATCCAGCAAATAAAGACAGATTTACTAAAAATATTGAATATATAGATAGTAAAGGTAACAAAGTAACTGATAAAAATCTTCTTCAACGTTTGATTCAATTATCTAAAGAATATCAAGAAACTCCAGATACAGCAGAAATCAGCGAAGAAAATTACAAATTACTTTGGGATATAGCTGGAAAATATGATAAGACTGGTGAATTGTCAACATCTGATTATAAAGTATTACTAGAAATAGCTAAAAATCCTGGTGGTCCAGGTGCATACAAAAAGCCTGAAGAAAAGCCTGAAACAAAGGCAACACCTATGACAGATATTGCTAACTATAAGAAAACAGATGTTGAGTACAAAAATGCTGTAACTAACATTGCTGCAAATTATAAACAAGCTTTATTTGGTTGGGGTACAAAATACGGACCACTTCAATCAGCTACTGATTCAATCACTGCAGATAATATCATAGAAGTTTATGATGAATTTAACAGAAAATACGGTGTTAACGAAGGCGAAACTTTAATCGAATCAATATACAATGATTTTGATGATTGGACCAACTCTTGGTATGGTATAACCGGTAGTGCTTCAACCTTCACAGCAATTCACGATAAACTTGCTGAAAGAGCGCAAAATCATATTGAAAAATATGGTGATAAAGATGGCAGCTTGAAAAAAGCACTTGATAATTTTAACGCACAGTTTGAATCAATAAATGATGACAACTATGATAGCAAGAAAGATTCAATTAAAAAGATGTTTGCTGATATAATTAGTGCAATTAAAAATGCAGAAGCAGCAACAATTGCAAAAGAAAAAGCTCAAAAAGAAGAATAATTCACATTTCACACACAAATAAACAATTTTATTCCTCGGTTTATAATAGGTATGGTAGGTTTCAAGGGCACATAAGGTGCCCTTTATTTTTTGTTTATTTATAATATTTATATATTTTTGATTTATGTTATAATTTTTCTGTAATGGATAAGAAGTCTATCAGTATTAGCACACAAAATAAATTAATTCTGTTAGGGTTGGTAGTCAGCACTCTGCTAATTGTGGGGTTGGCTGTTTTTGCTATCACAAATATTCAAGAAAAGATTTCTGAAGTGTATAGAGGCTTTGGAGAGATTCTAACCAAAACTCTCGCTATTGAAAGTGTTGAAATAACAAAGGATGTTCAAGAGTTTGACAAGTTCAATACTTTGCAAAGCCATTCACGTTCGATAATTAATAGCAATAATGAAATTGCTTTTATTGAATTTAAAGACAATGATAATAATGTAATTTATTCTACAAAAAATGATTATCCTCAGCGTGCTCAAAAAGCACAGATAACAAGCTTTTCTCAAATGATAGCTGATGTAGATGGGGTTAAAACAAACATAGGCAAGGTCACTGTCGGTTTGTCAGGTTGGGCTACAAAAGATATTTCTCACGCAACAAGAAATTCTATGTTGGTTATTTTTACTGTTGCGTGGCTTGTTTTTACGCTGGTTATTTTGATAAACACAATCCTTATAACAAGAGAGTTGAGCATTCTTCACCATGGTGTAAAAAAGATTTCTACAGGCGATTTTGGCTATACTCTAGATGACAAAAATACATCTGGTGAGATTAAAGACTTAATCCATGCTTTTAATGATATGTCTTTGAGATTGCATCAATATGAAGAACAGAACGTTGATCAACTGACTCTTGAAAGAAATAAATTTGAAGCTGTTTTGATGAGTATTGTTAACGGTGTTGTTGTTTGTGACAACTACGATAATGTTGTGCTTGTTAATAATGCTGCTAAAAAGATGCTCGAGGTTGAAGATGAACAGATTTTAAATACAAAAATCCAAATGTATTGCGATACAGATGGAGAACTTTGCTTTAAAGAAAAAATTGAGCAATTTAAAGACACACCACTTGATATTATGGAGAATAAACCTCTTGAATTTAATATAGAGGTTGATGGCAGAGTCATTAAATCTGTTATTTCTCCTATGTTTTCTAAAAATCAAGATTACGTCGGATATGTAATTGTTCTTATAGACGTTACTAAAGAAGTTGAAATTGACAAGATGAAAAGCAATTTCATTTCAAATGTAAGTCATGAATTGAGAACACCTGTAACAGTTTTAAGAACGTATATTGACACACTGTACAATCATTCTGATGATTTTGACGAAAAAACAAATAAAGAGTTTTTTGAAGTAATCAATAAAGAAGCAGCAAGACTCCAAAAAATGGTTAACGATATTCTTGATTTTTCTCGTTTAGAAGCAGGTAATGTTAAAGTTACTAAGGAAATGACAAATATCGTTCCTATTATAGAATCAGAAATCAAGTCAATGCAGGTTTTGGCGGAAGAAAAGAATATAACTTTTTCTATTATTAAAGAACCTAATTTGCCGGATATACCTATTAATGTTGACAGTATAGAAAGAGCTTTGAATAATCTTATTTCTAATGCTATAAAATATTCTCCAGAAAACGGAAGAATTAAGGTAAGAGCAGAAATTGCCAGAGACCCTAATTTTGTAGAAGTTTCTGTTGAAGACCAAGGTTGTGGTATTCCAGAAGAACACCAGAAAAAAATCTTTGAACGTTTCTATAGAGTTGAGAATGATACTCACACAGTAAAAGGTACAGGGCTTGGATTACACCTTGTTAAAATTACTATAGAAAAACATCATAAGGGAGAGGTTTTTGTTAAGAGCAGACCTAATGAGGGCTCTACATTTGGTTTCCGTCTGCCTATCAACCCTATTGAAAATGATGAACAAGAAGAAACTGAAGCATAGTTATAATGATAGCAGTTTTTCTATATTTTCATCAGGAAGATACATTAATCCGCTTTCTAAGTTTTCAGGTAGTTTAATGTTTTGTGTTGTAGAATTTTTCAAATATTCTTCCATAAGTTTGTTTTTATCTTCTTGAACAAATCTTAATCCGCATTTAAAATAAAAAGGTGTTGGAGGGTGGGCATCGTATGCCATAAGATGGATTCTGCCTTGGAAACCGCTTTTTTTACTTTCTCTTACGGCTGCTTTTAAAAGTTCTGTCCCTATCCCTCTGTATGGAGATTGTTTGTTTCCTTTGTTGATAGATTCAAGAGTTGTTAGTTCCATTGAATTATATATGTAATCGTCACCTATTGGGGCTTTAAAGTATCCTCTTTGCGGAAGTTCTGCTACTGCATAGCCTAATTTGTTGGCATTTTCATCTTTTAAATAAAGGTATTTATTTCCTTCTCTTTCAAATTTTGTTATGTATACAGGTATTGTTTTTCCTGTTGTTCTGTCTTTAAGAGCAGTTCTTGAAAGGACAGTCTCTGAATGCATTAGTGATTTTAAAATATTTGCACATACATTAGAAACAGGTCTGTCCTGACTAACTTTTTGTTGGGGGCAGCCCTGTTTCATCCAATCGGATATATTGTACCTTACGGCAGGTAAGGTTTTACATTGTTTTTGTATTGAGCTTTGTACAATTCTTAATTCATTCATACGGTCATAAAACATATGAATTGGAAAAATTGCCTTGAAAATGATTAAACTCTAAAGAAATATTCTTGTGGGTGTTTGCAGAAAGGACATATTTCAGGAGCTTCTGTCCCATAGTGATGGTATCCGCATTTGCTGCATTCCCAGGTAACAGATTCTTCTGCTTTATATAGATTTTTGTTGATAAGCAATTCTGCCAGTTTGTTGTACCTTTCCATATGTGATTTTTCAATGGTACGGATAGTTTCAAACAAATGGGATATTTTATCGAATCCTTCTTCTTTGGCTTCTTTTGCAAATCTTGCGTACATGTTTTCCCATTCGTAATTTTCAGCACTTGCCGCTGCTTGTAAATTGGATAAAGTGTCTGAAAATTCTCCCCCGTTTAGTAGTCTTAGCCAAATTTTTGCGTGTTGTTTTTCGTTTTCAGCTGTTTTATCAAAGATATCAGCAATATAGATATATCCCTCTTTTCGTGCTTTTTGCGCAAAGAAAGTGTATTTGTTTCTAGCTTTTGATTCACCGCAGAATGCCTCCTCTAAGTTTTTTTCTGTTTTAGTCCCTTTTAAATCCTTGTTAATACAAGAAGAAAACTCGAATTCTTCACTTAACGACATTAAAAACTCCTTTCTTTAGTGCTAATTAGAACATGTTTTAAGAGTTTTGATATTACCCTATAGAGTTAGGTAAATAGTTTGGTATTTTAGAAAAAATAATTAAGTGTAATGTTTACCATAAATAAATATAGCTTGGGTTTTGCTAGTGTTAGGTACAAGCAAATGTGAACTTTTGTGAAGCTGGAGATTGTTATTGTGATTGGTTTTTTAAAAATAGGTTATATACCCAATTGTATTGGCTCTTTGGGTGTGTTACAATGGTAGTAGAAAGGATATACTAAAGAGTTAATCATTATGAGCATTACAGTAGCCTACAATTACAAAAGTATAAGAAAGATGATAAATCATTCATTGTACTTTACTGTATTGTTAAGTGTCTTTTGCTCTCAGTCTTTTTTGATTAACAACAATCTTTTTGCGAATGCTGGCGAAGCGATTAATACAGGAGCGAATATAAAACAAACTACTATTGAGGAGCAGACAAGGAGTCTTACAGAAGAAAAACAGCGTTGGGAATCTATGTTAAGGCAACGCTATCGTAATGGGGCAATTCTTACTATCGCTGACGGGGTTAAGCATATCCGTATGCTGAAGTATATCAATAAAAGACCCATAAAAATTAATATTATTGAAGTTAATACAAAGATAAATCCAAATATTGAAATCGCTCCGCAACTCGCATCAACAAAATTAAAACATAGGGCAACTATAAGAACTATTGCTTCTCGCAATAATTCTATCGCCGCAGTAAACGGCACATATTTTAAGTTCCAAAACGGTGTTCCTTTAGGTACATTAATGATTAATAAAAAGGTTTATACTGGACCTTTGCACAATCGTGTTGCAATGGGTATAGGTAAAAATGAGTATAAAATGGCGCAGGTTCAGTTTAATTCAACAATAAAAACAGGTAGAGAATCTGTTAAGGTTGACAATATAAATCAACCGAGAATATTATCTACCCTTGTTTTGCTGTACACTACTGACTGGGGACAAACTTCTCCTGCTGCACCTAAGTATGGCGTTAATTTAATCATTCAGGGTAATAAAGTCACTGCATTATCACAAGCCCCCGCTGTTATACCTCAGGACGGATATGTAATATCCGGACCAAAATCTAAGTTGGGGGCATTTTTATTGAACAAAAAGGTTGAACTTGATATAAAAATGACTCCGGAGTGGGAAAATATAGACCATATAATAAGCGGTGGACCTTACCTTGTTAAAGACGGAAGTGTTTATATTGATGTTACAGCTCAAAAATTACAGGCAATTACAGGTAAAAACCCAAGAACTGCTATTGGTTATACTGCTAATAATGAATTTATTATTGTTACTGTTGATGGCAGAGAACACGCTTCTGTCGGTATGACACTAGGTGAATTGGCCAGAATGATGAAAGGTTTTGGCTGTATAAATGCTATGAACCTTGATGGAGGTGGATCAACAGTTATGTATGTTCAAGGCAGAATTGTTAACAGCCCTGCCCAAAAAGGCGGTATTCCTATATCAAACGCTTTAACTATATCAGAAAGGACTCGTATAGCTTATGAAGAAAATAATTCGTAAATATGTAAGAAGATTTTTGAAAAAAGTTAAACAAAGTTGGAACTATTTTATAAGTAATAGTTTGATACTTATTTATTGATTTTAGCTTATAAGCTTTTAGACTTGCGGGATAATTCTTAATTAAGAATTATTTTAAAGGTTAGCAATTCTTTGCTAACCTTTTCGGTGTTTATTCAACATCATCATAAGTTTGCCTGTTAAATCTTGAGGTTAAACGTATAATTTGTAAAAAAATATAAAATAAATTCTTTTTATTAACAAAAAAAATTATTTATGTGATTTGATGTTCGTAAAAGGAGATAAGTATATGCAAGTAACCAAAATAAATAATTCTAATAAGTCATATAAGTTGAATACAGATCAATTAAATAAAATTTCTTTTAAAGCCGTAAGTATTGATCCTGACAGTCTTTATAGCCGCCCGAACGGCATTGTAATTGAAGAAGGTAACAAAAAAATAAAAACTCTTATAAATAATGGCGCTACAGAAGAAATAGATAAACTTGATATTGATTTTCAAAACATAACAGAAGAAATGAAAATCAGAAGAAAAATAGCAAACGAGCTGCCGTGGTGGAGACGTACAAGAAAAGCACTGAGAGATATTACAAAGTTTGAATCTGTTTTGAAAAATCAGACTATGCAAAAGCAAGATAAAGCTGTATTGGATTATATCAACAGAGTGCAAAAAATTGATACTATTGCTAATGATGTGGAAACTAAAGTTTCTGCAAATAATATAGACCCTGAATACAAAAGGCTGAAGAAAAATCGTGAATTTGATGACTATAGAGGTAGCTTTACCAAAGCTAACGGGTTTAAAAAAATTGCAGGTTATAGTACAGAGAAAGGTGTTTTAAACAGATATTTTATTTCTGAAATAAAAAAAGAACAACAAGGAGAACCTGCCAATGTGCCGAATGCGGTTCTTTTCTTTGGACCGACAGGCAACGGTAAAACAACATTTGCAAAAGCTTTTGCAAATGAAACGGGCTGCAAACTAGTTCCAATAAGAACAGACAAAGATAGTAGCACAAAACAAGAGTTTGGAAATAAATTTTGTACTACATTGATAGAAAAGGCCCAAAAAGCTGAGGAAAACTATCAAAAAACAGGCATTCGTACAATAATATTTATCGACGAAATTACAAAAGTTGCAGATAAAGAATCCTCTATATTGCCTGAACTTGCGGACTTTTTTGCAAACTGCTCAAAAAAATATCATTGTACAATGTTCTGCGCTTCAAATCATCCGTTAAATATCGGGCTGCCAATGGAAGGTGAAAATGCTGTATTTCCTTATATAGTTTCTATGGATCCGCCGGATTTGAATAATAAAGCAGAAATCATGCACTATTACTTAAAAGGAAGAGTTGACCAGGACCTCGATTACTTAAAGTTAGCAGACTATATGGATAAAATAGAAAAGGAAAAACAGGGCATTTTTAATATTGCACAAATTAAAGAGGACATTTGTCTTGAAGGTACCGAGAAAAAAATGACAGAAGATGATGTGTTAAAAAATATAGAAAAATCAAAACCTAATATTACACGCGATGATTTAGACAAATATTCCGATGAGATGGATAAGTTCATAAAAAATGAAGTAAAGGAATAGAATGCCAAATCTTGTAAACCAACTAGAAAGTCAAATAATACAAAATAAAATACCGTTTAATAATATACCTTCTGAAGAAAAAACAGAAAACAAACACAAAAGATATGCTCCTTATGCATTGTTAGTTCCAACCTTTACAGCAGCAGGAGCATATCTGGGGAATGACTCTTTTGAAAAAGAAAAAAACAAACTGCAAAAAGCCCTTGATACTAAAGTGGATACTAATATATATAACTTTAGAAATAAAATTTTGGCAAATTTTTCAGATTTGGTGTTAAGAATAAAAGAAGGCAGACCAACTGATATGCCAAACTGTTTGATGATAAAAGGTCAAGACCCAAAATACTGTGAAAAAATGATAAACTGGTTAGGTCAAAATAGCAAGTCAGATTTTGTTACTATTAAAGCCGGTGATGGTATTGTAACTAAATTGGAAAAAGCAGAAGAAAATTTTCAAAAGACTAAAAACTGGACATTGATGTATATAAAAGATATGGAAAAGCTCATTGACCACAGTCGGGTTGAAGATGACATGATTGAATATATGAAAGATATAATGTCTGCAGCATCTGAAGACTATCATACAACAATAATTTTTTCTTCAGCCAGTCCGGAAAAACTTGATAAAATAGCATTGCAGCCACACAGGGTGAAAAAAGTATTTAACATTGATGAAGTTAACGAAGCTAAATTTTTTGAAACCGATAACATTATAAAAAACTGGAATAAAAACAATGACAGATATCAGGAGTTATTAAAAAATTCTAAAATAAAAACTACAGGCATTGTTAAATATGCTGCAATAGGCTTAGTAGTAGGCTGTGCTATTGCTGCTGTTATCAATTATTGCAAGAAAACTTTTAAATAAAAATAAAAAATAAGGAGAGAGTAATGATTAACAAAATTCAAAACATTAACAATGTAATTACGAACAATAAAATTCCGAAAAAAAATTACGCATCGTACAAAATTAATAACGATACTCAATTAAAGACAGATAGTTTTCAGAGTAATATATCTTTTAAAGGAGTAAAACTACCGTCAGGTGAATATAAACAAGAAGAAATTGCATTTGCCAAAGAAAAATTAAATGAAAAAGATGATAAATGGAAATTGGATTTATATAGAGAAATCTACAGCAATTTGAAACTTAACAGGCCGTTAAGAGAGTTTACTGCTCGTAATGGTCAACGTGGAACTTGTGATATGAATAATCCTATAGAAAGGTTTATACTTGGGGTTATGTCTCTTGGTTTGAATGAAATTGATGTGCAGCTTGAAAATTTGGGGTTTAGAAATGAAGCAAGAGATCAGGTCAGAAAAATGGATATCTTAAGAGCGGATTTACAAAACATTAAGTTAAAAGAAGAAGTTGCAGAAATGAAAAAAGCTGAACAGTATGCAGAACATAAAGTTAACTATTTAAAAGAAATGAATGAAGTCAAAGAAAAACAGCTTAAACCCAAACTTCTTGATTTAGTCCAAAGACAAAGAGAAGGCAGACCAACTGATATGCCAAACTGTATTATGCTTTCCAACAAAAATAATAATATTAACGAAGAATTGATTAAATGGACAGCAGACAATGTTAACGGAAAATTTGTCACAATTAAAAACGGTGACGGCATAGTAAGCTATCTTGAACAGGCAGAAGAAAACTATCAGCAATCAGGTGACTGGAACCTTATGTATATAAAAGATATGGATAAATTAATTGATCACAATGAAGTAGCAGATGATATGGTTGAATATATGAAAGATATCATGTCTGCAGCTGCGGAAGATTATCACACAACGATTATCTTTTCTTCCACACACCCTGAAACATTGGACAAAATAGCATTACAGCCGCACAGGGTTAAAAAGATTGCAACAGACAAGGTAATCTCTCCTGATGAGTTGTATGTTGAAGATGCAAAAAACAGAGTGAAAGATATCAAAAATGCACAAAAAACACCGATGAGTACAATCAATGATCTATTAACAATATCAGGGGCGTCCAAAGATTCAAAACTTGTATGGGAGTATACTCCTGAACAGTTCAAAGAAGCAGAAGCTATAATAACACGTAGATTTGATAAAGTAAAAGACTCACAATATGTTCAGATATTTAACGAAGCTGTTAAACATCTTGTTTAAATGTTGTACAAAAAACAAAGCCGCAATTAACAATTTGATTGCGGCTTTGTTTTTAAAAATTCAAAAAATATTAATTAGTTTTGTTTAATTCATCAAATGCTCTTTGGATCGCAGCTTGTTTTGCTGCAAATCTGTTGTATTCTTCAATTGCCTTTTGAGTCTTTTGTTCCAGTTTCATTAGCTCTTTTTCTTTTTGAAAAATCAACATAGTTTCTTGAGGTGCACGGTGTTTGAGTTCACCCAAAAATGTAGATTTAAATAAAACTTGTTTTTGTAGTTCTGTTACTTTTTTACCAAGGACTTCAAGTTTTGGTGGGTCCATTGTAAATTCTGCATATTTTTGTTTTATTTTTTCGTAGGTGTCTTTTGCGTCATCTATTCTATCACTTGTCCAGTCGCTTGCTTTTTGTGCCTTTTCTTTTATTGAAGGGTCATTAATTTTGTCATCTACCCAATTTGCGGCTTTAGTGGCGCTTTCTTTTACTTTGTCTGATATATAATCATTTGCACTTTTGATTTTTTGTTTAACTTGGTTTTTTAATTCTGTGTGTGAAGTGAATTTTGGTATTTTAGGCATAAGAACCTCCTTACTGTAATTTTAAGTCTAAAGAATATATTTTTTGTTATTGTAACTGTAACAAATTGTAAATAAATGTTTTGAAGGTCTAAAGATATACAAAAAATATCCGACAAAGTATATTGTTAAGGCTGAACTGAAAGGATGGTAATCATGGTAAATGGAGTTAATGGCGTTGGGGCAGGCATGAGTGCAGAAGAAATCAAATCTTATGTACAAGAATTGGTAGAGGAAACTCTTGCTACAAAAAATGTAGCTTCTGAAACAGTAGAAGAATCAGCAGATGAAGAATCTGGTGTAATATCAGAAGAAACAACAACAGAAACAGTTGAAACAAATCAAGTAGAAAATCCATTAACCGGCTTTTTGACTAGCGTAACTTCTTTGTTTGGACAAATGATGAATATGATGATGCAGTTGTTGGGTATGTCTCAAAGCGGAACTACTCAAACTGGTGAGGCAACTGATACAGCTAATGCTGCAGAAACTGGAAATGGAAAATATGTTATGTCAGAGGATGAAAAGGCTTATTTAACATTACATCCTGACTATGTAAGAGATCTTGTTGCTCAAGATAAATTTGAAGAACAATATGGTGATAAGAGTTCTTTCTGGAATAGACTTTTTGGTGAATCTAGATTAGATAGAATTGCACAAAGTGTTACAGATGAAGAAATTCAAGCATACTTGCAGCTAAATCCAAATGTTATAAAGGATGCTATCGCAAGCGGAAAATAAAATTCTTTGCAATGACTAAACAAAAAGGGGCTTTTGGCCCCTTTTTTTATAGTTGAATTTGCATTATCTTGTCGTAAGCTTGAACTATTTTTGTTGTTATGTTTGTTGCAACAGTTACTCCTAGTTCGGCTTTTGCCATAGCTGTCATTACGTCGTGGATATCGGCGTTACCGTTTTCTTCCATCACATCTTTCATGAGTTGGTCAGGGGCGTTGAGTTCCCTGTTAAAGTTTTCAACAAGGCCTGAAAACACTGATTTAAAATCGTTTGTTTCGAGCTTTTCAACACGATTCATACGAAATGGCGCAATTCCTCCAACGCCTGTATCAAGTTTTGTTGGTTGCATTCTTTCAAATAGGTTTATATTAGGTGCAAACTTTTTTTCAATCATCTTTTAATACCTTTAATCTAGCTTAAATAATTGGCTAAAATATTTTTTACGTAGTTTTGTGTTTCTTTAAATGGCGGAACACCACCGTATTTATCAACATTGCCACCACCTGCGTTGTATGCAGCAAGAGCGAGTACAACATTGCCGTTGTATCTTGCAAGAAGACCTTTTAGGTGTCGTACACCGCCATCAACGTTTTGTGCTGCGTTGTATGCATCTTTTACACCTAACCCTTTAGCCGTCGCTGGCATAAGTTGCATAAGGCCCATAGCTCCACAGTGAGAAGTAGCTTTGGGGTTAAAACCTGATTCTTGTCTTACAACAGCTTTAACGAGTTTTTCATCTACACCGTATTTTTTACAGGCTTTTGAAATTATATCCATTATTTGGTTTCTGGAAGGGTTAACAATATTTCCGTAAGTTGTTTCTATGGACTGGGGGTTGTTAACTGTATTTGCTTTGAGGTTATTGGCTGCATTTGTTAATGCAAGAAAATTACTTTTTCCTGTTCTAAACTGACCTTCTCCTTTTTGGCTTGCTTTTAATATTTCAGCAAATGATGGTTTGTCTGTTTTTACGGCATCAGGGTTAAGCTGCTTTTCTATGCTTGCAACGTGAGTACGGATTTGTTGTACTCTTTGCATAGCAGCTTCTTTACCGCCTTGGTCTATATATGCCTGTATTGTTGGAGAAAACATCAGTTAGTTACTTGCCTCTTGTTATTTACCTATTTCTACCGCTCTTTGTGCCATACTTTTTGTGATGTTGATTACAGCAAGGTTTGCTTCATAAGCTCTTTGAGCTATGTTTGCATCTGCAATATCAACAATTGGGTTTACGTTTGAAGAACGGATGTATCCGTTTGCATCTGCATCAGGGTGACCGGGACGGTATAATCTTTCACCTAATGTTGGGTCTTCGACTACGCCTGTTAGTCTTACACCACCTTGTTGGAAAGGAATTGTTCCTACTCCGAATACATCTTCTTTCATTGAGTTTAAAAGACCGTGGAATGAAATATCATCTGTCGCGTTTAGTACAGGGATTTTTCTTACGTAGTTAGGTGTATCAAGGTTTGCAATGTTTTTTGCGTGAATTTTGATTCTTGCACCGTGTGCTTGCAAGCTTTTTTCACCTATGTTCATTGTTTCCATTAAACTCATAACTTCACCTTCTTTTTAGTTTGTTTAATTTTTATTATCTGCCTACGTTTGCTACTGTTTTCATTTCGTTTATCAATGCTGACATTTTTCTTGATGCTACAGCGTACATTATTGACATTTTTTGCATTTCTGCAAGTTCGTATGTTGGGTCAACACCAACATCTTGTTCTTCTATCAACCCTGATGGGCCTAGTTTTATGGATAATTCAGTTTCAAGAGGGTTATTCATTGTTCCAAGATATTGGTCAAAGCTTATGTCTTTTCTTACATAATTTGGTGTATCCATGTTTGCAAGGTTTGTACTCAAAGCTCTTTGTCTTTGAGATATCAAATCAAGCATTAAGTTTGTTTTTATAATCGGGTCTTTTGGTGTGTACATGTTTTTTACCTTTTAATTAGTGTAAGTTAGTTATTATTGAGTAAGATTGATTGATTTTTGGTACATATCGTCAATTACGTGAATAAGTCTTGTACCTGCAATCATAGAAGAGTTAAGTCTTAATACTTCGTTAACGTTGCCTATGTAGTCTGCATTTGAACGCTCTAAACCTCCTTGAGCAACGTAGCTGTGTTCTTTAATTAGTCTTGGTTCGCCTGATTCCTCTGTTGCAATTACTTTGTTGTATTCAACAGATTTCAAACCTTCAGGATTTTGGAATTGGACAACAGGTATTTTTCCGAGAGTTTCGTATTCTGTGTGTCCTTTTTTGATAATCATTACGGTACCGTCTTGTTTTATTCTCAAACCCTCGTGGTTTACAGGTACTTTTATTCCGTCACCTACAAGGTAACCGTCGTTTGTTACAATATAACCGTCTTTATCAATTTTGAAAGAACCGTCTCTTGTGTATTGAACGTCACCGTTAGGTGATGTTACCGGGATAAATCCTGGGCCAGTAAGGCATACATCAAGCGGTCTTGATGTTCTCATAAAAGAACCTTGTTTGTAGTCATAGCGAACAACACCGTCAAGGTATCCGTTCTCATCTAAAATTTGTTCAAATCTTACTGATTTGTATGCGTTAGTATTGAGGTTACCGATGTTGTTTGAAATATAACCCAATCTTTCAAACTGCATGTTTGTGTTAATGATACCTCTTCTTATTAATCCTTGTAATGTTGTCATTTACTAACCTTTCTTAACTTATATCGACCTACAAAATAAAGATTATGAACTGCTTAGTGATTGGATTGCTTTTGATAAATTGTTGTTTTGCATAATGAATAGTTGTCTATTTGCTTCGAAATTTCTTTTTACAGGTATAATTTGCAAAATTTCGCTGTTTAAAGAAACGTTTGAATATTCGTTAAATCCTTGTTTGATGTTTGGGTCTAAAACAGCAACGCCTTCATTTGTAACAACAGCCAAAGTGCCTGCATACTCAAGACGGTTTGTTGCTTTGTTGAAAACTCTTACGTCTCCGTTTTTGTCCACTTTTATATCTTCAAGCTTTTCTGGTAAAACAGGAAGTTTAATCGGTGTACCGTCATTAGCAAGTACATTAGCGTTTTCTAATGTGAGTAGGTATCCTTCTTTATCTATTTTGAAACGTCCGTCACGAGTGTTTTTTATACCGTCAGGGCTTTGGTATTGAAAGTAACCCTTGTTTGCTATTGCTAAATCAAGTGGGTTCAATGAGTGACCGATTCTACCTATAGAATCGTCAACTGCTGTAGATAAAGCATGTGTACCTATCCACTCTGCAAAAGAAGAAACGACAGGGTCTTTTCTTTGATAACCAACTTTATCAAATGAGTTGTAGTTCTCGTTTATTACGCCGAAAACCTCTGTTTGAAGGTGCATTGCTCGTATGCTTGTTGTTAGTCCGTTTTCAAAAAAATTAATACCACCGCGTAGTTTCATGATTAAGTCCCTTTTTTACGTACTTATTCATTAATGATGTCGGACAAAAAGTCAAAAAAAATACAAAAAACTCTCAAAATCATCTGTTTGGATGAAAAATTCTACTTTATAAAAAGATTTCAAAAAACTTGCCGATATTTATTCGCTGAATTTTTAATGATACTTAGGCAATTTTGTTTATCGTTTTGTTTTTATTTACTTGTAAGTGGAAGTAATTTTTTTATGAATTTTTCTGTAGAATCATCAAAGTTTAACAAATTACCGAAAGTTAGTGTCTCAAATACTAAATCAGTTACGGAGGTTTATAAGCAAAACGAACCGGTTTGAGATTCATTTGAAAAAAATGATAAAAAAACACCCAAAGCAGGTTTTTGGGAGGGAGCCGAGCGCAGTATAAGTTAAAGAATACAAAAATGGTTCTTTTTAAGATAATAGACATAAAAAAATAGCATAGACTGGGTTCGAACCAGTGACCTCCCGGGTATGAGCCGAGCGCTCTGACCAACTGAGCTACTATGCCATCTGCTAATATATTAAACTGTAATCAATATTATTAAATAAACAATAAAAAAATACAATATTTATTTTGTTAAATAATATTAAAAGATGTGTTTTTACTAGCAAATAAAACTATTGAGGTGCTTTTTATTACTTGCTTAAGCATATAAAAAGGTTTTTACATGGACGTTTATCAAAATTATAAAAAATATCGTGAGTACGTTCCTGAGTACAGCAAGTGGAAAGAACAAAGAAATCTTCAAGAAGCTAAAAGGCTTGAATATATTAAACGAAACCCTGAGTTGATAAACAAAGACGATTTGCAAAGAAGCAAGGCTCTGCTCCATGCCATTGACGTAATGGATGAATACTCTCAAAAGAATGCAGAGGACATGGAAGTTGCAACTGAAATGGCAGCAAGTCAGGCTATTTCTTTTGTCAATTATGTTGGTATTGGCGTTGGGGCATTAACAATGGCAATTCCTATTGTTAGAAAAGGTCTAGAATCACTTGCAAAAAAATATCCTAAACTTTCGTTTCCGATAATGATGTTGCCTACTGCAATCGGTTATATCGCAAGTATTGTTGCGAGTTTTCCTATTATGGCATGGGCAGCAAAAACACAGGTTGGTGCTTCTCGTCAGGGGCGTTTTGAAGCTATGAGAAAAGACCTGAGTAACCCCAACAGTTTTGCTGTTTTAACAGATGAGCAACTTAAACAGGCTGAAAAAGATGCTCAGAACATAACTATTCCTGAAGAAAATTCAAAAAATGATTTGATAAACTTAGGATTTAAAGATGTATTCAAAAATTTGAAAAAACTTGTTAGACAAGATAAGGAATATGAACAACAAAGAGCAGAGTTTGATAAAAAGTTAAAAGAAAACGAAACTCATTTTAATGAACAAATTAGTGAGGTTGATAAACAAAAAGCTAAACGTGACCAACAACTTTTGACAAAACTTGTTGAAAAGATAGATATTGCTTCTCAAGATTATGCTGAAAATGTTGAGTTAGCAACAAACTTTGCAACAATGGCTGCTTTAGGCAGCGGCTTTTTAACAGGTTGGTTGGCTAATAAAGCTATGAAGTTTTTGCGTGTGGATTCCACTAAAGGGATGGCAAAAACTATACCGTATATCGTTGGGGTTGGTGTTTCTCTTGTTGGGTCAGTACTTTCTAATAAAGTTCAAAAGCAAGCTTCACGAATAGGACGTTTTAAAGCAAGACAAGAGCTTATGAAAAACCCTGATTCTCTTGTTTATGTTGATGATAAAGAGGCTGCAAAAATTCAGGATGTAAAACCTGTTGAAGAAAAGAAGAAACCTAATATGATTAAATTTCTTATACAGGTTTTCAAAGATAATAAAGAATATGAAAATTACAAAAAGACAGAAGGAATAAAAGATAAAAAATTACATAAAGCTATTGGAAATCTTAAACTTTCAGAAGAACAATTGAAAGATGCCAAAACATTACAGCAAAATACGTTCAAGACATTCAATGCTGTTGATGAAAAATCACAAACATACGCAGAAAGTGTTGAAGCTGTAGGTCAAAGCGTGCAGATGCCAGTTGCTTTGCTAGGCTCTTTAGCCGGTTTGGGTGTGGGCTTTTTGTTGAGTCGTAAGAGTATTAAAAGTATCAATGCACTCTCTGATTCACAATTCGCTCAAACAATTGCAAATACTGTTGCAAAAATTTTAGGTCCTACTGTTATTGGTATGATGCCAGCATTTGCGTTGGAATATTTTATAACTAAAGAACAAAAAAAGGCATCACGAGTTGCTGACATGCTTGCTATTAAAGATTTGAATGATTACAGACATTTTGTTGATTACCAAAATCTGTCTAAAACCCAGCAGGCTCAAAATACAGGTTCTGTTCAGGCACAATCAGAACAGAAAAACAAGCCACAAAGCCTGCTTGAACAGTTGAACAATAAATATAAAGAAATGTAAGTTTTGATTAAATAAAGTAACAAAATGAACCGTTTATAGAATGACTTGACAGCGGTTTTATTGTTGTAATCATTGTTTGAAAAGAAGTTTATTGTATTTACCGTTTGGTATAGATTTACAAAGTTTTTACAAACTATATCGATAAATCTTTTTAGTTGATATAACTAATAAAGACAAAAAGGGGATGGGAGGAAATATGGTTTCAAGATACGTAAGTTGTGAAGCGAGCAAAAATACAGCTTTAAACTTGTGGATAGGATTAAAAGCTGTTTTTAAATATTCTTTTTTTAGTATTATTCGTCTTTGTAAACATTCTGAATCTTGTAGTAAGGATATGTATTTTATTCAGTTTCTTGGTTTGAAAGATAAAAACGGCAGAATTATTCATTTTGGAGATATTTTGATTGATAGCCAAAATAATCTTTTAACACCAGTTTGTGAAGTTGAAAATGGAGAACATAAGTTGTTTTTTAAACCTGTAAAACATCTCGATAAAAACATAGGTATAGGTTGTAAATCAACTTATAGCAATACTTTGGAAGTCTTGGGGAATGTGAATACAGAAATTGAATTGCTAAAGATAATCCATAATGAAAATAAATCTGTTCAGGTTAAATATCTGTTTAATTAGTAATGAAAGCTCTATCACTATATTTGTTTACTTGAAATATCTGTATCAGCAAATACAATGTTTATAAATTGAATAAGGAGCGGTGTCCGAGTGGTTTAAGGTGCAAACCTGGAACGTTTGTGCGGGGGCAACTCCGCCGGGGGTTCGAATCCCCCCTGCTCCGCCATAAAAAAGAGCTTTTAGCTCTTTTTTATTTTGTTGAGGATTTCAAAGTATTTATGTGTTCGAGAAATTCTTCATAAGGCACATTGTTTTCAAACAAATCTATTGCTTTGTTGAAGATTAAACAATCATCTGTTTTGAAATTATCTTGGAATATCAATTTGTTGAATTCAGAAGACAATATACTATCAATGAAACTTTTATGTTCTTTATATGTAGTGTTTACTTTTATTTTTTCATCGAATTGCCTTATATATTTTGCACATTCATCAATGTTTGCATCTGCAATTTCAAGGTTCAATTTTTCTAAACGTGGAACTAAATTGATCATTGTATTAAGCGCAGATATATAACTTGTATCTCCATCTTTTGTACGTTCGCAAATGTTATCCATTAGTTTTGCTTCTTCTTCGCCAAAAGTCTTTGTCTCTTTATACAATTTGTAGCATAACTTTGTTAATTTTGTTGCGTTTTCTTTGCTATAAACTTGCGGGTTTGTACAATTATCAATTGCATTTAAGAATGTTGTTAAGTCTTTGTCTTTGCATTTTGAAAGATAGTCTGCAGTTCTTAATACTTGATAAGAAATATCTATAGGTAAATTTCTGTTTTGGAGTTTTTTTGCTGTGTCAATTACTATGCAATTGTTTGCCAAAGCTTCTTGATTTTCTCTGTTTTTTCTAACTTCATCCTTTAAAAGTGATGATATTTCTTTTTTATAAGATAAAAAGTTGTATGAGGGGTATTCTTCTTCGTATTTGTTGTTTATTTCATTGACATCTTTATTTCTTTTTACAACTGCATCTATGTTTTCAAGGACATATTCGACTGTTCTTTTATCTTCTTGCAGCATTTTTTTTGCTTCTTTATAGTAATCTTCATCTATTGAACTATCGCTGGATTTTATTTTTTGTATTAAAGCAGATTCTGATTTACCCCAAGGAGTGTCTATTGGACAAATTCCTGACAGTTTTTGAGTTGTTGGAGAATAAGCATTAACTTCTTTTTCTGGAATGCCGAGTGCACTTTTTCTTCTTAAGAGTGCTGCAATTTCGCATAATTTTTTATTTGCTTGCGGTATACCTGCTTCGTTTATCTTACATTCAGACAAAACATTTAGCGCTACTTTAGAATCAGCAAAGTATTTTCGTACAAATAAGTCGTAATATAATGCTGCAGATTTATCAAAAATTTCTTGTCCATCGGCAAGTTTAGTTACAACTATAGCTCTGTCATTCGGATGCTTTGTGAGAAAATTCAATAAGTCTACTTCTGGTGTAGGGGCTGATCCATTTCCTCCTTTTAAAACGGATTTTCCTATCAAGTTCGAAATTTTGCTTGTGGATATACCATTTTCCCAAGCACGTACAGATTCTAGTGCAAAGTCTCTAATTGTTTCATATTTAACATTTAGTGTTGCAGGAAATGATGCCGGCACGATGTTTTCTGTGAAATTGATTAGTTGAAGAGTACTTTGGTCATCAAAGCTCAAGTCAGTATCAGGGTAATGTTCTTTGGTTAGATTGTAACCATATCTAGAGTACATTTTATGGAAAATACTATCGGATAATTGTACATCATCTTTGCTATATGGTTCTACAGCGAGGGAGTGTGATTCTTTGCCTGCTACATATAGCTCGTCGTCTCTCCAAAAATCGACTTCTTGATTAGGTTGCTCAAATGTCATTTTTTCGAAACAATCGGCATATTCGGTTGGTTGCGTATGTCTTGAGTTTTTTTGATAAGGAGAATAAGAAATAACTCTTCCGTCTAAATCAGTAACAGGCTCGAGTTTTTCAATTTTTGTTAGTGGAATATTTTTGTTTTTCATTTCTACTGTATATTTTTTGTTTGCAGCTTCAAGAAATGTACTGATATAAGGTGAATGGAAGATTTGCATTTTTTATCTCCTTGATTGGGGTACATTGGGGCAAAAAGCTGTAAAACATAATATTTGCTGTTAAACAGAGCAAAGTTTACATATATTAATAAATGGCATTGTTCTAACTATTAGAAGATATTTAAATTAATTGTTCCCAACATATTTTGCTTGTATAACATTGGTAAACGGGTCGTATCCTGTTATTAAAAATTTGCTTTCTCTTGGTAACAAGAATTCGTTTTCTTTCCAATGTTGACGATCTATGTTGAACAAGGCGTCCATATCGATATATTTTGTTCCTTTGGGGACTTCTATTTCTAATATCGGATTGTTATTTGTTCTGAATCTGCAAGCAACGTCATAATCTGTGGTTGTTGAAACAAATGACTTGTCTGTGTATATTTTTCCGTCAGTAGAAAGTTGATCTTTATCTTGTTCTGTTAAGTCAATTTGTAATGCACGGTAAAGAGTCATTGGCTTTTGAGTTTGCCAAACTTTTGTATCATCTTTAAAAATTTTATCTAACGTATTTATGTAATTATTTAGTTTTTCTTCGCTGTCAAAATGGCTTTGTTTTCCATGTCTTAAATAGGCATGAATATCATTTGGATTGTATTTGTATTCTTTTAATGCAACCATTTCATCTTTATTAAAGTTCTTTTTTAATGTTCCATCAGCATTATATACGTTGACTTCTTTTGTGTTGTTATCTACTGTATAAATTTCTGTAACAAAGCCGTCGTTATCTCTGAAACATTTTGCTCTAACATCATCATAGTGCAAGCCTTGAAATCCTTCTACAGGACGCCCGATATGAAAATTGTTTCCAAATTGTCTGCTGACAGACATATCTTTGTCTTCAAAAATAGTGTTCAAAAGTGTAGCGATTTCTTTAGTGGTTTGCGGTAGTTCTTTTGCATTTTGCATATTTACCATAGCCTTGTTGTACAATGCTTGGCACAATACAGCATCGCAATCAGCTTGTTTTATAGGATTTTGGGTGCAGCCCTTTTTTTCGTCAATTTGCTGTTTTTTTGACGACTGAATATTTTCACACTTTTGACACAAATTAACCTTCATATATTATATAAAACAAAATTAACTCAAAAATTGCTTTATCAAACATATAATTGAAATTTTATTCTACGAGATAAAAAATTATTGATAAAAATTCAATTTATCGATAGAATACCTATATAAACAGAAAAGGAGAGTTATATGAACAAAGGTGTTAAGTATTTTGCGTTAGGTTTAACTGCTTTTATAATTGGTATGTCAGTTAACAATTACGCTATTTCTAACGTTCCAAGCAAAATTGCTGTAGTAGATGTACAAAAAGTAGTTGCTTCTTCAGCTCAAGTAAAAGCTCTTAAAGCTGACAGAGAAGCTAAAATTAAAGATTTAGCTAATTTTGTTTCTACAGCAAGAGCTGCAGTAGCAAAAGAAACTAACGCTACAAAGAAAAAAGAACTTGAAAACAAATACAACAAAGAATTGAATGCTAAAAGAAATGCAATTCAAAAAGACTATGCTAAAAAATTGGCAGCTATCGATAAAAACATTTCTGCTGTAATTAACCAAAAAGCTAAAGCAGCAAGCTATGATTTAGTTTTGGCTAAAGGTGTTGTTTTGTACGGTGGTACTGATATCACTTCAGAAATTACAAAAGCTGTAAAATAGTCAAAAATATCTGATATTAAAAAGCCTCTAAGTTATCTTAGAGGCTTTTTAGTTAGAATCTAAAATCACGTTCTCCGTGTTCTATTTTTATTAAGTCTTGAGCAACGGCTTGTTTTATTTTTTCTCCACTTTCTAAGATATCCATTTCATGTTGTATGAATTTTTCACCAAGAGCTTTAGTTTCCGCAGAAGCGTAATCTTCTAGATATTCTTTCAATGTAATAATAGCGTTAGGGTGACAGAAGTTATGGATTTGTTGTTGTTTGCAAACTTCCATAAACCTTTCCCCTGTTCTTCCTGCTCTATAGCAAGCCGTACAGAAACTTGGTAAGTACCCAAGTTCCATCAACCATTTTATGACTTCATCAAGAGGTCTTCTGTCCGAAATATCAAATTGAGCAGAGTCTTCTGTGTCAGGCATTGGGTTAAAGTATCCACCAACACTAGTTTTGGAACCGCCTGACATTTGAGAAACTCCTAAAGCTAAAAGTCTTTTTCTGCATTCTTCTGATTCTCTTGTAGAAACAATCATGCCTGTGTATGGGGCTGCTATACGAATGCAGGCAACAATTTTTGCAAAAGTATCATCGTCTATTCCGTTGTCGAATGCGCTTGGGTCAATGTCATCTGCCTTTTTGATACGAGGAACGCTTATTGCATGTGGTCCTACGCCAAATGCAGCTTCTAAGTGTTCTGCGTGCATCATTAGAGCAGTAAATTCATATCTGTATAATTCGAGACCGAACAATACACCAAGGCTTACATCATCAATTCCTGCCTCCATCGCTCTGTCCATAGCTTCTGTGTGGTATGCATAATTGTGTTTTGGTCCTGTTGGGTGAAGCCTTTCGTAAGTTTCTTTATTGTATGTTTCTTGGAATAGAACATATGTGCCAATGCCTGCTTCGTGTAGTTTTTTATAATTTTCTACTGATGTAGCGGCAATGTTTACGTTTACCCTACGTATCGCGCCGTTTTTATGTTTTACGGAATAAATTGTTTTTAAAGATTCCAAGATGTATTCAATAGGGTTATTAACAGGGTCTTCACCTGCTTCTATTGCTAATCTTTTGTGGCCCATATCTTGAAGTGCAATTACTTCGTTTCTTATTTCTTCTTGCGTAAGTTTTTTACGAGGAATGTGTTTGTTTTGATGGTGGTAAGGGCAATACACGCAACCGTTCACACAATAATTTGATAAATATAAAGGTGCAAACAAAACAATTCTGTTGCCGTAGTAGTCTTGTTTTATTTCCATTGCAAGGTCAAAAATCTCTTTGTTTTTTTCTTCTATTTCACAATCGAGTAATACGGCTGCCTCTCTGTGAGTAAGACCTTTTTTCAATTTAGCTTTTGCCAAAATTTTATCAATAACTTCTATGTTGTTTTTATTCTTTTCTGCGTATTCCAAAGTCTCTAAGATTTCTTCGTGGCAGATAAATTCCTCAGCTTTGTGTGATTTTGGATTATACATAGTACCCTTCTCTCTATCTTTAACATTATTATATCACGTCATAAACCAAGGTTGTTTTTAATTGTGATTTTTTTATATTAATCGTGATTTTGAGATTTAAAGTGGGTTTCTACCCTATTCTTTATTGATTCGAGTGCGGCTAAGAAGCTTTTAGGGTCTTTGGTTTGTTTTATATTGTCAAATGCGTCTTTAAAATCTTTTTTGCAAGAGGTCAATAGTTCGTTAAACGCCAATTCTTGCTCTTTTTTTCTTTGGGCAATTACCTTTTCATCTATAGATTGATAATTGCGCATTGCTCTTTCTGCTTTTTGTTCTTGTTTTAATTTTTCTTTTTCAAGCAGTTTTTGGGCTTTTTCTTCTTCTTTTAGTCTTTTGGCTTCTTCTCTGTCTTTTTTGTCCTGTTCTATTGTGTCATTTACAAATTTTTTGAAATCTGCTATTTTTTCATTTAACGGTTCAAGATATTTTAGTGCTGTCAGTTCATATATATCTTGTTGGTTATAAAACTTTAATATGTTAGGAATCATAGTAGGATATTTGGGATTGTAGTTGCTAACTACTTTGTTATTTTGAATAAGAAGATAGTCTTTAGTTTCTCCCTCATCGTCTAAGACAGAAATTTTTATTAGGTTATCGTTATGCTTTGAGTTGCAGCGCATTATATTAACTTTTTCTTTGTCAGGACCAACATTCGCAAAAGTATAACCTCTTTTGCCAGGCATGTTTAGAAAGTCGGGGTAGGCTAATTTGATTTTGTATATTTGTACATTGTTTAGCTTTGAAAACTGATTTTCTACAGATTTAAACGATGCGTCTATTGTTTCCATTAAGTCTTTGTGCTCGTCAGAAAGTGAGCCTGGAGTGTTGTCAGGTGTTATGTGTTTTAAATAATTTTGAAGTTCTTGTGAATAAAGCTCCAGATAGTTTTCCAATTCTGTTGAATAATGATTTGTTTTTATTTCTTTTATATCGGCAAAATATAGCTTTTCCGGTAATATTGTTGGACACTTGGGGTTGAAATTGGAAATTATATTATTATCTTTTATCAAATATCCTTTTTTGATTGAACCGTCTTGGTTATAAACCATTAATCTTTGCAAGTAGCCAAATTTGTTGCTTTCGATTGAAGAATAGTTGATTTGTTCGTTATTTTGACCCAAGTCTTTAAACGTGTATGTTGACTGACCTGAAGTTTGTTTATATTTTGGAAACTTAAGGTTCATTTTATACAGAGTTGATTGGGGAATCTTTTCTGCTGTTTCTTTTACTGTTTCTGTAAGTTTTACTATATCAGAAATAGAGTCACTTGCTTTGGATGAAAGCTCAGCTGCAATTGGCTTTAGATGTGTGTCTTTTTTTGACAAAACAAGCAATCTGACTTTTAACATTACTGGGTCAATATTTGATATTATCTCGCGAAGGTTTTTGTTTGTTCCGTTTTCTTCAAGTTCTTCTAATGTATAAAACTCAAGGTTGTTAGATAAAGAGTTTGGCTCTTGCGGGTTATAGTTTTTTATAATTCTACCGTCTTTTATTAACCAACCGTTTTTTATTTTTCCGTCTGTTGTTCTTTGAGTTATGCGTATTGTATTTGTGTGGTTTTTAAAATTGCCTGCTTCAAAAGAGATGTTGTCTTTGTCAGGGCCAATGTTTTTTAATGTAATACCGTCAATAGTGTTAAATAGACCTGATTCTGTAATCAGAGATTTAACGCCTTCACCTGTTTTTTTGTCGAGAATAGATACAATGTGATTGTATGAACTTGCCAAGCTGTTTAAATCTGTTCTTATATCTTGAGGCATTGAGTATTTAGGTTTATCAAACCTGTCATAATCGTTTTTTTGTGAAAAGCTCACATACTTTTTGCTTGGCAATTGATAATTATTGTATGAAATTTTTTGAGTTGTATATGGGGAGATAATAATTTTGTTCATAGTTGGATAAAACTTGTCAAAAAAAAATTTGCTATTTGTTAAAAAAAATTTTGCGAGATATGATATTATTGTCTTATGCAAAAAAATGTTTTATTAACAGGTTCAGGCGGTTTTGTCGGAAAAAATTTAAAAGAATTTTTTCAACCAAAATACAATTTGTTATGTCCAAGAAGTTTTGAACTTGATTTGACTGATTTTAAATCTGTTAAACGTTACTTTGATTCAAACGACATTGATTTTGTTATTCACTGTGCATCTAAGGGTGGAGTAAGAGGGCTAGTTGATCCTCAAACTTGTGAAACTGATAATTTGTTGATGGTGAAAAATATTTTGGTTTCAAAAAAAGATGATATAAAAGTTATTATATTTGGTTCAGGGGCGGCTTATTCAAAAGACAGAGATTTGCATAAAGTAAAAGAGTCGCAAATTGGTGATGTTATTCCAAAAGATCTTTATGGTAAGTCAAAAATGGAATTGGCTGATTTGACATTATTAAGAGATGATATGTTATGCTTGAATATTTTTGCTTGTTATGGGAAGTATGAAAAGGAAAGCAGATTTCCAACTTATGCAATTATTCAAAATCTAAAAAAAGAACCTATCGTGATAAACCAAAATGTGGTTTTTGATTATCTGTATATCGATGATTTGTGTAGGATAGTTGAAAAATTTATTTATGAGTTCCCCAAAAGCAGGGTTATAAATGTTACGCCTACACAAAGTGTATCTTTAGTTGAAATTGCTCAGATGGTAAATGAGATAAGCGGGTATAAATCTGATATAGAATTTAAAGAACTTGGACTAAACTACGAATATACAGGAGATAACAAGCTGTTGTTAGAAGAAATTCCTGATTTTGAATTTACTCCTTTAACGGATGGTTTAACAGTTTTATTCAATCATTGTAAAAAAATATTAAAATGATTTTTTTAGTTAACAAAAATTTTAATTTATAGATTTTCCCTCTAATGGTTAAACATTTATTAGAGAAAGCTTTTATGAAAATATCTCCAATAATAACGCCTTTACCATTTGTGATAAACGGTAAAGTAAGTAGTAATGGTAAGGAAAATATTATCAATACACAGGTTAGTTTTGAAGAAAAGAAACTGCCTCTTGTTACTGCTAGACTTGCAATTGTAAGCTTTTATGGCGACAAAAAAATCAAGCCTGCAAAAAGGCTTGATTCTGGTGACTATAAGATTTCAAGATATATTGCAGAAATTGGTAAAGCAAGGTATTTGCACGGGGATAAAGCTGTTGTTGATATGTCAATGGGGAATCCTGATCTTACTCCTCCCGAGAGGGCTAAAAAGGCTTTAAAAGACAAAGTTGGTGATTTGTGGTCACACAGATATAATAACCCCAAAGGTGATGGATTTTTCTTTCATACAGCTGCAGATTGGATGAAAAAGAGATTTGGCGTAACTGTTGATCCTAGAAAAGAAATTATGGTTACATCAGGTGCGTCTGATGCTGTTGATCATATATTTTCTGCTTATGCGGAATATGGAGATAAAGTATTGGTGCCTGATCCGGGGTATTCTTTATATGATGATTTGATTACAAGACATGATTTAAAAAAAGTTCCTTATAAAATTAATCCGAAAAATGGGTATCTTCCAGACTTTTCTACAATGTCAAAAGATGCCAAAATTCTTATATTAAACTATCCTCATAACCCGACAGGCTCTTTTGCTCCTAAAAAAACTTTTGAAGATGCCGTAAAATTTGCAAAAGAAAACGGTATTTTGATAATTCATGATATGGATAACAGCGAAATAACTCATACAGGCAGAAAACCTGTTGGCATAATGCAGGTAGACGGTGCAAAAGATGTTGCTTTTGAAGTTCATACTTTTTCTAAAGCACAAAGTATGCCAGGGTTAAGAGTTGCTTTTGCGGTAAGTTCAAAAGACAACATAGACAATTTGCTTAAAGCAAAATATCTTTCAGGCGGAAGTGTTTACATCCCTGTTCAAGCAGCTGCTGCAGAAGCTTTAAAAGATGAAGAAGGATATATTCAAAAGGTAAATAAAATTTATCGCAACCGTAAAAACACAGCAATAAAACGATTGCACGAACTTGGCAGTGATGCAAAACCGACAGAGGGAACTTATTACTTGTGGGCGAAGATTCCTCCAGATTTTAACTCTGATGAGTTTTTTAAATATGTTTTGCATAAATCACAAATAGCATTCACACCGGGAGATGTTTTTGGCGATAATGGTGATGGCTATGTACGTATAGTAATGTCTGCCAATGAAAAACAGATAAACGAAGCTTTTGATAGAATTAAGGCGGCAGGTATAAGATTTGATGTTTCTAAATTAGATTTACCTCAAGAGCTGCAAAAAGAAATAGCTTCGATGGCTGACGGCTCTTATACTATTACACCTAAAGAAGAAAGAGATTTTGAAGCTTATAAGAAAATGTTGCCTCAAAGACGTGAGATTCTTATTAATCGTTTAAAAGACAAGGATGCAAAACTTATGAAGTTTGTTCCTAAAGAAGGTGTAAACTTGCCTTGGAATGTTTTGAAAGACGGTCAAAGCGTTTATTTGCAAAATATAAAAGAAGGTCGTTCGGTTTTTGGAGAGGTAAAAGATATTCTGCCATACAGTGATGAATCAGAATATAAATTGTTGGCACATGAATTAAAAAAACAATGGAGACAAGAAAAATATCCCGAAGCAGAAATTTTACCGCCTTATAAATCGGGTAAATTGTATCCTGATGCGGTTTATTTCGTTTTGAGAGCAGAGGGTAAAATTCAAGCATTGGCAAATATTGAGATTCAAGACGATGGTTGTGTATGGGGCCGCAGTTTGAATACTGCTCCGTGGAATCAAGGTAAAGCAAGAACAATGAAAAATAGTGCTAAGGCAGTTATTGCAAGAATGGTCAGCTACTGTTTGGAAACAGGAAATCATACGCTTAAATTTGCTACTGATAAGCCTGAAAATGTTGCTCTTTATAAATCTTTAGGTATGAAAGAAGACGGAGTGAGATATTTTAACGGTGTTAAAAATACTGTTTTAACTTTTGATAAAGAGTCTATGGAAAAATATTTGAATATATTCCAAATAAATTTGAGTTTTTAGTTAACATAATTAGCCAGAATCGGTAATTTTTCTAAGTTCAAAAAAGATATAGTATTTGAACTATGAAAAAAATGTTTTTTATTATTGCCGTTGCAGCTATTGCAGGGCTGGGGTTTTACATCTACAAATTAACTACTTACACTTATGTTACTGCTAAGTTTAGCGAGTTGCGTCCGATTCATCAAAAAATGCAGGTTTATTATAAGGGTATTGTTGTTGGCAGGGCAAAAGAGCCAAAACATAGTGATGATTTTAACCATACTATGATAAAACTCGTTTTGTACCCTAAGAGTCTTATGTTGCCAGATAATACACTTGTTTTTTTGAAAAAAGAGAAAATAGATAACAAAGAACAAGACTTTTTAGAACTTGTGTATCCTAAAGAACCATCTGAAAAAATGATAGCTAACGGTGCTGTTTTAGAAGGAAAAGCAACGGTTGATCTCGATACTTTTATGTCAAATCAACACCCTGATGATTTAGAGATTATTAAAAATAATCTTGCTGAAAGCACTGAAAATTTAAACAATGCGCTTGAAGGTTTAAATGTTGTTTTTGTCTCTTTAAACGATATTTTGAAGGAGAATCAAAATAATTTGTCTGTTGCTTCAGGTAATTTGTCAAAGGCTACAGGCAACATAGATGCAATGACAGAAAAAATTAATAACGCGATGGAACAAAAACAGCTAAACAATACTTTTTCAAGTATAGAAAAGTCTGCCGGTAATTTGGCTGTTATAAGTGATAATTTAGAAGGAACAACAAAGAATGTTAATTCTACTTTATACCAAGTTAACGGGCTTGCAACAAACGCAAATGTGATTTCTTGCGGGGTTAGAAAAACTTTGGGCAAACCTTTTGGCGGGTTAAGGCTTTTATTTGGCAAAGTTATTAAAGAATAATCAGTAATATTGATAAAGCCTGTTTATGTATTAAAATCATAGTATCAGACAATACAGGTTTTTTATTATGAAAGTTAATCCCATCACCCCAAGTTTTAAACAAGCAATTGTAATTCCATCAAATAACAAAAAAGAAGGTTTTTTAGAAAAGTTTCATACAGCTGCAAAAAACTCTGCAGATATGACAGATACAATACTTGTTCCAAGAACAATATTTAAAGGCTATTTGGGTATAATGGCAGGTACAACTCTAATGACTGCAGGCGGTTTATTAGGGCAAAAAATGGCAAAGACTTCTAAAGTTCTTTCTTTGTCAGGTTTGTTGGCGTCTTTATATGGAACATACGCTTTTGTTAGACCTTTTATTATAAAAGATGCTCCCGGCGTTGAAACTAAAAAAGTATAGCCCTATATTGAGGTTTTATTGTAGAATATGAACTAAGGAGAGGTGTCCGAGTGGTTTAAGGTGCGGATCTCGAAAGTCTGTGTGCAAGCGATTGTACCGTGGGTTCGAATCCCACCCTCTCCGACTTAATAATGGGTTAGAGATTTTATAGAGGTGGGATGAGAACCACAAGGCGAAGCCTTGTAAAAGGTTCGAGCGCGAGCGAGCTGAGGCTGGAGTGCTTTTGTTTGTAGTGATGAAATCACGAAAACAAAACACGAAATTGCCGTTACACGCGAGCGAGCTGTAATTTAACGACCGGTTTTATTTGTACGGATACTTTGATTATTTTGGACAGCCCGCTCTGCGAGGGCGTTTTCA